>JAZKBH010000048.1:9519-10904 GCA_040388725.1 Verrucomicrobiota bacterium | reverse complement strand
AAATCGTTTTATTTCGGCAGTCTCATATTGAAAAAAGTTATACCGAAAGTCAGGCATGGGAGGCTTTTCAAAAAAGATATCAGACAAATGGGTGTATCGGCAATCCGATCAATGAAAACGGATTTGTTTCCCGTCAGGATTTAATCCGTTTTTTTAAGGATAAAGGATGGCCTTTGGATGGATTGAAATATCTCACGACTTTTTCGCGCAGCATCGAAAGACCTCTGTTTCGGTATGATCAGACTTGGAAAAACAGTAGCGTTAATCGGAAGAGTTTGGATTTGATCGTTCAGGAGGATTTTATTCGTCACAGCGGTATTCAGGCAAAAAGAGGGGAGCCTTTGATGAATGCCTATTTTCCGCTCTCGTGGATTTCAAGATTGGGAGATGGAGCCTATGCGGGATGGGTTGAAAAAGCCTTTGGATTGAAAAAAAATGGAGACTATTGGATTTATACCAGTGGAACGGGCTCTCAAGCGACTTCCATCATGACGATGGATCAGGTGCTTCGATTAGGAAGAGAGCCTAATTTTTTTGAGCTTTTGAAACTCGGGATCACCGAGGGTGCGGTGGGAGTGAGTGCTGGGGATACCGGGTCTCGTTCAAGCACGATTGATAGTATTCCCGATTATCAAATCATTCGAATCGGAGCGAATATCATCGATCAATATGATGCAGATCACGAACCGACCTCCATCCAATTTGCAAATCAGGAATTTTATGGAGTGGAGGATCTTCCTTATATGAACAAGTTAGTTCAACGAGTTAATTTTCCGGGGGGACTCGGTCAATCTTCTCCTCCTTTTTATTTTTTTATTTTACCCGAGTTTTGGAATTTACATCGAAAACAGCAAACGCAATCCAGCACAGAGCCTTATCCCGATATTCGATTTCGCGCCCAATCGGGAGTTTGTTATTTGCTCTATGATTATAGTGCAAATACGCATACATGGCCTTATGCGAATCCTGCCTTTCCTACGGATCCCGCGGTGATTGGAGGATCATCTCTAGAAACGTATAGAGAGCCTCGGATTGTTCGGGGAGCGAATGGGAGGTCTCTGCAAAACACCCCTGCAGATATTCCTGATGCGGCTGGATACGGATTTGATTATCTTTCTTTTCTAGGCCCCGTAAATGCCGCGAATTATTCCGGCATCGATATGTGTTATTCAAATTTTGTTTGCGTCGTCGACTATAAAACCAAACAAGGAAGCTGGGTTCCTTATCATACCTTTGCAGGTCTCGCGAATGGGAATGGATATCTTGGCGCACAAAATGGAGTCCATCCCGTGCAAACCAGCGCCTCGATGCCCATTTACCAAGTGGGGACGATCACTTATAATCCTGCATTTGCGATCGAGGCGGTGGTTAAATCCGACCCTCGA
>JAZKBH010000048.1:2862-9509 GCA_040388725.1 Verrucomicrobiota bacterium | reverse complement strand
GTTTGGAGTTTCAAAAACGGATCGATTGAGTCAAACCGCCGGCTCCCCCTATCAAAATATTTCCATGAGACCGGGAAGCTCAAGTCCAACAACGTTCATTTATAGTACGGCTCTCGGTTATGCAGTGAATAATAATCAACCTTGGCGTTACAACAGTTTGCCAGGATATTTTGGTTCCGCCGTTAACCAATTAGGATACTTGGCCTCGATGGCAGAAAATCGGTATTCCGCTTCAGCTTCAATCCCATCCACCTATAAAGATACGGATGGAATTCAGCGGTGGGGCGATTATGGATTGGATGGAAATCCAAGCTCAGGAACTTTAGCGATGAATCCGTATAAGACGTCGGATCAAACCTACCGTCCCATCTTGTTGGATCGACCCTTTCATTCGGTCGGCGAGCTTGGATATGTCTATCGCGATATGCCCTGGAAAACGCTCGATTTATACTCCACAAATTCAGCAGATATGGTGCTATTGGATCTCTTTGATTCTTGTGAGCATCCTCCGATGGTCGCGGGAAAATTATCATGGAATGTGACATATCCCGAAATCTGGAAAACATTAATTGCAGGGGCAGATCGTGCTTATGGCGCTGCAGATGCGAAAACCATCTCGGATGATGATGCTCAAAAAATTGCGGATCTGATTTATCAGTCTTATGCAGGAAAAGACCGAGTTCCCGTAAGCCGTTCGGATATGATCCGGGCGTTGACGACGACCACCGTTTCATCGACTTGGCCTGCCTTTAAACATCAACGGGAAGTGGTGGCACGTCAAATCGCTGAAGTGGGGCAAAGTTCAACGATGAACTTGTTTATGGATCTTGTGATCGAAGAAGGGAAAACAAAACTGAATACGTCTAAAAAAGCACAATTTATCACTCAAGGCAGAAGGCGCTATTGGATTTCTTTTGCGTTAGATCGGTTGACGTACAAAATTATCGACAAGCGCATTGAAGAAGTTTTTTAGAGCATTTTAATATTCTACACAGGAATCAAAACAACTAAATCTCTAAGGAATGCTGGAAAGCATGAAAAGAAAGAGAACGAAAGAAGATGTTAAATTTCGTAGAATCTAAATTCCAGTTTCTTTTATTGTTTTTTCCTGTTTTCAGGCATTCCTTAGAGATCATCGCATTTTGGGTGTACGATATGAAATTGTTCGAATGCGTTTAAATTTGCCCAAAGATTGCAGAGGAGAAAAAAACAGGATTAAAGCTTTATCTCGGTCGAGATCTTCGATTTAGGCTCTTCATGGCCTTTGAGTTTATCGGAGAGTCGAGAGAGAAAAGTTTTGCTCGGAGTCGGTGCTTCCACGCGAAGAGGAGCGGTCTTAATCGAAAAGGTGACTTGCAGTTCTTGGACGTGGCTTTTGGCGATCTGTTGATTGGCCGAGCGAAGTCGATGACTTAAACAACGGGCAATGCCCATGAGAAGCGCACCGCCGCCTCCTAAATGCTCGGTCAGGTATTGAATCAATTCGTGAATATCGAGACTCCAGAGAACGCATTCGGTTGTCGGTTGAACGGTGGCAGAAGCATTTCCCGCTTCAAAAAGACAGACTTCGCCCAAACACTCGCCGGCTTCAATTTGGCAATAAACGATTTCCTTACCCGAGGCTCTTCCCGAAATTTGGAGAGAGCCTTGAACGACGATATAAAGACGAGTTTGAGGATCTCCTTCTTGAATCAACGTTTCGCCCGGTTGGAATTTCTCGAACTTCCCATAGTGAGCGAGATCGCCTAACGATTTTGCGGAAAGGTAAGCGAGGAGTCCGACGGGAGGAAGCATCGGGAGATCGACTTGAATCCATTCAGGCATTTTAAGGGGTTCCCGTTTTAATTCGATTTCGAATGCTCACAAAACTAGGAGGAAGGCGATGTTTTCGAATGGTTTCATTGACCGTCCGTAGTCGACGACTCAACTGTTGATTAACCCCGAGAAGAAGAGTGCATCCTTCAAGAGGATGATGATCCATGAATTGTTGAAGAAGATCGACATTCATCGACCAGACATGGCCTAAGGTCACGCCACGGACAGTCGCCGAAGCCGGAGCCGGTTCAAAAATACTAATTTCACCGAAGCACTCGCCCCTTGTAATTTCTGCGAGTTTAATTTCGCTTTCGTCCGGTTTTAAAAAAACTTCGAGCATGCCATCGAGAATAATAAAAAGGCGATCGTTCATTTCGCCTTGTTGGATCAAAATCTCATAGGGCTGGAAGGTCTGTGCCTCTCCGTAGTTAGAGAGGGTCATCAGCCATTCTTCTTCCATGCTGGCGAGGATTCCTTCGCGTTTGAGGATCGTTTCCACTTCAATTCTTATCATGGAACAAAACACGGGAGACGCCAGTTTTTTTTAATATCTCTCGCCTTTTTCGATTTTAAGTTGAATAGATGAGGTTGAGCCTTAGCTTTAAAGAATGAGAGTAAGAGGGACGTCTATTTTTGGCTTAGGGGTGGTGTTTTTATTCATCGGATGCGCTTCGATCTCTGTGCGTCAGATTGAAGAAGCGGAAAATTACAGGCCTAAAAAGGCTCCTGACATCATTTACGTCGCCCCCTTTGAGGTCGAAAAAACAGAATTTAATGTGGATCGGGAAGGAGATGAGTTGGTCCAATTTAAAAAATCAACGGCCCTTGTTTTACAAGAAGCCCTTGTTGAACGGATTGGCAAAGCCTTGGGGAGCGCAGAAGCTTTAGGATCCAAGCAAAAGCTGCCGAAGCATGGCTGGATTGTCATTGGAAAGTTCGTGAAGGTGAATCAGGGAAGTCGTGCCTTACGTGCTATTGTTGGATTTGGAGCAGGGGGAACGAAAATGGAGACCGAAGTCTTTGTTTACGATCTCGCTCAAAAGCCTCCGGTTCCTTTCCTTGCGTTTAAAACTTCAGGAGGAAGTAATGCAGAACCTGGATTTTTAATTGATAGCACCAATCCCCTCTCATTGGCGACGGGTGTCCTCGGATCGCTTGGAGGATTAGCGAAAGGGATTACCGATGATTCCTTGCGGACCTCGCGAATGATCACCGCTCAAATTTCACAATTTCTTTTGAAGCAAAAATGGATCAATCCTGAGCAGGCCACGGAACCGAAGATGGATGGAGAGATCGGACCGTTGTTGCCGCGGTAATGCGAGGCAACGCAAAGGAACGAAAGAGAGTCTCACACAGAGACATAAACCCTTTGGTGGATGGAACGGGAGGGCCGAGGTTCCGAGGCCGCACATCTGTTACGTCTCAAAGCCACGGTCTCGCAGGCTCGACCCTCCCTTTTTCAAAACCCCAATGCAATAAAGGGGTTTAGTCTTGTATCTTTTGCGCCTCTTTGTGGCTATAAATTTGTTCGGTGGGGTTACTTTTTCAACCAAGACTCAATCGCTTCGATCGTCAGACGAACTCCAAATCCCGTCGAACCTTTTTCCAGACAAGGGAGAACTTTGGAAGTCGTCGCCGTTCCGGCGATATCGACGTGAACCCAAGGGGTTTCTTCAGCCCATGTTTTTAAGAAAGAAGCGGCGGTACAGGAACCGGCATCCCGTCCTCCTGTGTTTTTAACGCAGGCGATATCGCTACGAATTTGTTCGTCGTATTCATCTCCCACAGGCATCGGCCAAACGAGATCTCCCGATTGGTGGCCCGCAATGCAAAAAAGATCGCGAAGAGGATCTTGATTGGAGAAAATCCCGGCACGTCGAACACCCAATGCAACAATGATTGCCCCGGTGAGCGTTGCAAAATCGACCATCCACTCAGGTTTTAAGTGCATTCGTGCATACGCGATGGCATCGGCGAGAATGACCCGACCTTCGGCATCCGTATTCAAGACTTCGATCATTTTTCCATCGTAAGATTTAACCAGATCAGAAGGACGATAGGCATCCGAGCTCGGCATATTTTCAGCACTCGGAATCAGTCCAACCACATTCACGGGAAGTTTGAGTCGGGCAATCGCTTGCATGATCCCCAGGACGGTACAACCTCCCATTTTGTCGTATTTCATCTCTTCCATGGATGCGGCAGGTTTAATAGAGATTCCTCCGGTATCAAAAGTGACGGCTTTGCCGATGATCACGAGAGGCTTTTGATTTTTTTTGCCGCCTTGATATTCGATTTCGATGAAACGAGGAGGATGTTTCGATCCTGCGCCGACGGCTAAAATACCTCCGAAACCTTCTTTTCGAAGTTGTTTCTCATCCCAAACCCGACAGCGGAGTTTCCATTTCATCGCGAGCTTAATCGCTTCTTCCGCCATTCGGGCAGGGAAAACTTCGTTGGGGGGGAGATTTCCCAAGTGACGAACCTGATTAATTGATTCGCCCATAATTTTCCCGCGTTGAAGCGCGGCTTGGACTTCGGATGACTTGGAGTTTTGGACGAGAAGCTTAACGGTTTTGAGAGAATTTTTCCGTTTACGTTCGTCGGGTTTAAAATCATCGAAATGATAGGCCGCGAGAAGAAGCCCTTCAACCGCTGCCGCCAAATGATCGGTTAAATCGAGAAGACTCAGCATAATTTCTTCAGTGCCAATCGAGAGCAACTGACGAACAGCGAGGCCAGTAGCATCACGAACGATGACGGCATTGAGTTTTTCTTTTGTTCCAAGGCCCGTGTAAAGAACACGTTGTTTTCCTCGTCGAATCAGCGCCGTTGAGGCTCGTTTTCCTTCAAATTCTTCTTTCGGGACTTCATTCAGAAGATTTCCTTGAAAGAGATATTGAATTTCGTCCCCGGATTTGGAGGGGGTATTAATGAGCTCGAATTTAGGATTAGGAAGCATCCTTTTCTTATCTCATGAATAGAGAGGAAAAACCATTTCAAAATTTTAAAGACTGTTTTTCACGCGAAGGCACAAAGAGGCCCAAGTTTCTCCCCTTCAGAAAAACAAAAATGCTTTTTGGGAGGAGACTTGGGCGGCTTCGCGTCTTTGCGTGAGATGGTATTTTAGGAATGACTAATGGGCTGAACCGCTGGCATTCGTCGGAGGGACTTGCTCGCGGTAGTCGGCAGGAAGGATCGTTTCGACATCGACGCCACGGAGTTCATAGATCCGGCGAATGGTCTCTTCGATCAAATTGTTCGGACAAGAAGCTCCCGCCGTAATACCGACGCTGACGGTTCCCGAAGGGAGCCAGTCTTTGGTCGTAATTTCGACGTTATCATGCTGATTCCAATGTTGGATTTCAGCGGTGGAGATCAATTTTTCCGAGTTCTTAATAAAATAAGTCGGAAGATGAGCTTCTCCCATTTCGGCCAAGTGGGAGGTGTTGCTGCTGTTATAACCCCCGACGACGATCAGAAGATCCATCTTTTCGTGATCAAGCATGTCGCGGAGCGCATCTTGACGTTCTTGGGTGGCACCGCAGATGGTGTCAAAGAAGCGGAAATGCTGCCCGACATTTTGAATTCCGTAACGATCTTCGATCGCTTTTTTGATGCGATTTTGAACTTCTTCAGTTTCACCGCGCATCATGGTGGTTTGATTCGCCACACCCACTGCGCTCAAATGTTGATCGGGATCAAATCCGGGAGAGTAACCCCCTTTAAATTTTTCGAGGAATTCTTCCTTATTTCCACCATTGCGAATGTAGTTACAGACGTAATCGGTCTCGGCGAGACTGTAGACGACGAGGTAACGTCCGGTGCGATCTTCTCCTGCTGCATGGGAAGCGGTCGCTTTGGTCTCTTCGTGCCAGGCTTTTCCGTGAATGATCGAAGTGACTTGTTCCTTGCGGTATTGGCGAACTCGACGCCAGACGGACATCACATCACCACAGGTGGTATCGACAAGCTTACAACCGAGTTCTTTGAGACGTCCGATGGTTTTTACTTCTGCACCGAAAGCGGGAACAATGACGACATCTTCGGAGGTGAGGTTATCAATCGGATATTTACCATCGACTTCATGCATGTGCTGGATGCCCATCGCATTGAGTTGGTCGTTGACCTCAGGGTTGTGAATGATTTCACCGAGAACGTAAATTCGTTTACCTTTGAAAACCTTGGCAGCGGCATAAGCGAGATCGATCGCACGTTCAACGCCATAACAAAATCCGAAGGCTTTCGCGAGTTTGATGGTTAAGCCCGCATTGGTGATCGGTTGGCCAGAATAACGGAGAAATTCAACAATCGGGCTGCGATAATGGTTTTCGACTTCCGCTTGAACCTGGCTCATGACTTCGGGCGTGCGAAGGTTCACTTTTCCAGCGGCGTTAGCATGTAAGGTAGACATAAGCAGGGATGCTAGCCAGCCTCCCGGAAAAATCCACCCTTAAAAACAAGGCAGGATTTCACCACAAAGACTCAGAGGCACAGAGCTTTAAATTCGTTTTTAAATAAAGAAATGCTTTTTCTCTGTGTCTCCGTGCCTCTGTGGTGAAATCCTGCCTTTAAGATTTGATTGTCCTCCTCCAGATCGCCGTTAAATCCGTAAGATGGCACTTCCCTCCTTAATTGTAATCCCTGCGCGCTACGCCTCGACGAGGTTTCCGGGGAAACCGTTGGCTCTTCTTCAGGGAAAACCGATGATTCAATGGGTTTGGGAAGCGGCTTCTCAGTGTAAATCGGCCAGTCGAGCGGTCGTAGCGACAGATGACCGTCGAATTCAAGAATCCGTTTGGTTTTTGGTCGGTGATCGGCTTTGCAATCCT
>JAZKBH010000048.1:754-2852 GCA_040388725.1 Verrucomicrobiota bacterium | reverse complement strand
CGTTACCACGATGCGATCCGCTTTCTTCTTTTTCAAGAATCCGTTCTTCAATTTGGAGGTGAGGTGGTGATGACGAAAAAGAGCCATCCTTCCGGAACCGATCGAATGGCCGAGGTGGCATCGAAGATTAAAGCCCAGATTTACGTGAATGTTCAAGGGGATGAGCCCTTAATTACTCCTGAAGTGATCGAGACCTTAATCAAAGGAATTGGAAAATCTCCGATGGCGACTTTAGTCCATGAAGTGGAGTCCAAAGCTGAGTTTGAGCGTCCCGATGTGGTCAAAGTGATTAAAAATGTGAGAGGAGAAGCGATCTATTTTTCACGGTCACCGCTCCCTTTTCTTCGAAAACCGGGAATTCCTCTTTGGAGACATGTTGGAATTTATGCTTTTCAAGCGGATGCCTTACGCCAATTTGTCCGCTGGAAGCCGAGTCCGCTCGAACTTGCAGAAAGTCTCGAACAACTCCGGGCAGTTGAAAATGGAATGCCGATTCGTATTCTCGAAACCCATTTTCGGTGCTTTGGTGTCGATACGCCTGAAGATCTTATTCGGGTTTCGAAACGGTTAAAGAGACTGGGCAGTCAAACAAAGTTTAAAAAACGGTAAAAGGATCGATACGATGAAATATATTTTTGTAACGGGTGGTGTGGTGAGTTCGCTCGGAAAAGGGCTGACGGCCGCTGCATTGGGGACATTGCTGGAAAATCGCGGACTACGTGTCGTTTTGCAAAAGTTCGATCCCTATTTGAATGTTGATCCCGGAACGATGAGTCCCTTTCAACATGGTGAAGTTTACGTCCTCGCGGATGGTGCAGAGACGGATCTCGATCTCGGTCACTACGAGCGTTTCACCTCCACCGATTTATCCCGTCAAAATAATTTAACGGCCGGTCAAGTTTACGAAACCGTTTTAGCGAAAGAGCGCCGCGGAGATTATCTCGGCAAAACCGTTCAAGTCGTTCCTCACGTCACCGATGAAATCAAGGCTCGTATTCGTCAAGTTGGCCAGATGCACAGTGCCGATATCGTCATCACGGAAATCGGGGGAACCACGGGAGATATCGAAGGGTTGCCTTTCTTGGAGGCGATTCGTCAGTTTGCTTTAGAAGCCGGTCCGGAGAATGTCTGTTTTATTCACGTGACGCTTCTTCCTTACATCAAGGCCGCGGGTGAATTGAAATCGAAACCGAGTCAGCAAAGTGTTGCGAAGCTTCGTGAGATTGGAATTCAGCCTCACATTCTCGTTTGTCGTACTGAACAACCGATCGATCGTGAAATGCGTCAAAAACTTTCACTCTATTGTAATGTTCCTGTCGAAGCGGTAATCGAAGAGCAAGATGTTGCTCATACAATTTATGAACTTCCCCTTGTGCTGCAACGCGAGCGGATGGATTCTTTGGTCTGCAAGCTTCTTCGTCTTGATCCGAGTGCGGCGGATATGTCGGCATGGCGTGAGTTTGTCGATCGTGTGATTGCCCCAAAAAACCACGTGAATATCGCGGTGGTCGGAAAATATATTGAGCATCAAGATGCGTATAAGAGTATTTATGAGTCGCTCACGCATGCAGGTGCGGCGGCGGATGCTCGAGTGGATGTGCATCGCGTCGATTCCGAAGATATTGAAGCTGAAGGCGCAGAGAAGTTTTTAATGGGAATGGACGGGGTGCTCGTTCCCGGTGGATTCGGTGTTCGTGGCGTGGAGGGAAAAATCCTGGCGGCGAAATATGCACGTGAATCGAAGATCCCTTATTTTGGTCTTTGCCTCGGAATGCAGATTGCCGTGGTGGAATTTGCGCGTCACGTTTTGGGACTTCCGAAAGCGCATAGTACGGAATTTGACCCTCAGACTCCTGATCCTGTTATTTCGCTCATCGAAGAGCAAAAGCAGATTAAGAATAAGGGTGGATCGATGCGCCTTGGAAATTATCCCTGCGTCTTAACGCCGGGATCGAATTCGCATACGGTCTATGGCCGTCCTGAAGTTTTAGAACGTCACCGTCATCGCTTTGAATTCAATCCTCTCTATCGTGAACGGATGGAAGCGGCGGGACTTTTGATTGCCGGGGTTTCTCGTGAAGAAAAGCTGGTCGAAGTG
>JAZKBH010000048.1:0-744 GCA_040388725.1 Verrucomicrobiota bacterium | reverse complement strand
AGTGGTGGAGATTAAAGGACATCCCTGGTATGTGGCCTGTCAGTACCATCCTGAATTTCTTTCGAAACCGAATCAGCCTCATGCACTCTTCCTCGGTTTTGTAAATGCCGCACTCAAGTTAGCGGAAAGACCGCGAATCTAAGAGGCGTCTTATGGTTTATCCGATTGTTCGCTATGGAGATCCTGTGCTCCGACAAAAAGGGAAAGTGATTCCAAAAGTCACCGAAGAGATTCAGAAACTTGTTGAGGATATGTTGGAGACGATGAATCACGCCGAGGGAGTCGGTCTTGCTGCCCAACAAATTGGAAAAGTCCTGCAGCTCGCGGTGGTCGATGTGACGCAAGTGACGAATCGTGAAAGTCGTATGTGGGTCAACGACGAAGCGGTCGATCCGCTTTCCTACATGCCTTTGATTCTGATTAATCCGAAGCTCGAATTGACGAAAAAGAAAGTCATGGGAAACGAAGGATGTTTGAGTTTTCCGGGATTAGGATTTGATGTTCCGCGTTCGATTCGGGTGAAAGTTTCCACTCAGACTTTGGATGGGAAAGTTTTTGAGTTTGATGCGGGCGGATTATTGGGACGTGCGATTCAACACGAGTTTGATCATCTTCAAGGAAAGCTTTTTATTGATCATTTGGATCCAGAGGGGAAGAAAGAAATTAAAGAGGATTTAGATCTTCTTCTTCAAGGCAAAGAGATTCCGCAGCGGGATTAGAATATTTTAAGCGAGTTCTAGAGTA
>JAZKBH010000047.1:0-16715 GCA_040388725.1 Verrucomicrobiota bacterium | reverse complement strand
CAAAAGGTGCCGCGAAATAGAAGGACCATCTGAGGGGCGTAGTTTATGAAAGATGGCGTGATCGTGACCCGCGATCTCTCCCGGAATACAGTTTCCCCTTTGTGAGAGACAAATACCTTTTGATTTTTCGCCAAAAGAATCTCGTCATCTCGATAGAATGTGAGAAAATTCCACGATGAATATTCCTTGGATGATGGTCAAACGAACCAATGGTCAGGCCTTTTACTTCAATATGAATCAGGTCGGGATGGTTTTTGAAAATCCCGGAGAAGCCGAAGTATTGGTTTATGGAAATGGATGGGAAAAAAAGTTTCGACCTGATGAAGCCAAAGAGTTTATGGAGATGATCAAAGCGCAAACGGCGGCTCAGGCCGCCCTTCAAACGCCTTCCTCATGACAGCTCTTTTTCCAGAGCATCTCTGGACTTGGTTTTTCCTTTTTTTAGGGGCCATGATGGTGGGACTCTCGAAAACGGGAGTTCCCGGAATCGGGATTCTTTTCGTCGCTCTCTTTGCAAATCTTTTCCCTGCACGTCTTTCGACAGGAATTGTTCTTCCCATGCTAATTGTCGCAGACCTCATCGCCGTTCGAACATATCATGGGAAAACGGTTTGGTCGCACGTCTGGCGGTTGATTCCTGCGACGGGATTTGGAATTGTCGCAGGTTATTTTTGGATGAAAAAATTGACGGATGCCAATGCCGGTTTTTGGATCGGAATTTTGATCTTTTCCATGGTGGTTTTATATTTTGTACGGAAACGATTTCCAAATTGGCAGCCTCATCAAATGGGTGTCGCCTGGTTTTTTGGATTTACGGGAGGAACGGTGACCATGGTTGCTAATGCTGCAGGGCCCTTGGTAACATTGTATCTTTTGGAGATGAAGCTTCGTAAAGAAGAGTTTATGGGGACAGGGGCTTGGTTTTATCTGATCATGAATTGCGTGAAGGTTCCCTTTGGAATTTCATTGGGAATTATTCACTCTCAAACCCTTTTATTGAATCTCGCCTTAATCCCCATGATTATTGTAGGAACGTGGGTGGGACGTCGCGTGAATCGGCAACTTTCCGAGCAATGGTTCGAGTGGAGTGCGATAGGATTCGCTGCAGTTGCCGCCTTAAGGCTTATTTTGCTGCACTAAAAAGGCGCATCCTTTCGGATGCGCCAAAAATCGTCAAAATGATTCAGTAAAAACTGAATTAATATTGAACTTTATGAACTTCTTTTGAATCATCAACGACTGTTTTTCTCTTCGTTGTTTTGCTGGAGCAGCAGCTTTTTTCTTCTGAGGTCGATGCACATCCGATGAATGCGATGGCAATCACAGGAACCAATAGTTTGATGAAGTTTTTCATGTAGCTCAATCGTAGACCAAATATAAAAATTCGCAATAGCCCGAATGTAAAAAAAAAGCACCATCAGTATCTGATGGTGCTTTTTGTGAAATCAGGTCGATTAGAAACGGTAGCAAGCCAAGAAATCCGAAGGAGGATAATCTTGGACTATAGTACTGTTGTAAGGATGTTGTTTCCAGGTTTGGTAGGTGAAATAGGGTCCTACGGGAAGGGGAGCTGTGAGGAGATCAAAAAATCCAAGACCGACATCCATAAAAGTACGAGCGACCCCTTGAGTGGGTCCTTTGGTCCATCCTGCGATTGGGCCTTCTGCTTCGGTGACTTCACAAATAGAATCGACGATCTCGACAGGAGCAGCAACGACATTAGCAACTCCTCGTCCGATCTTATCATAGATCGTTTTTTGAACGGGAAGAGAAATATCAGCTTGGGCAACCCAAGTGAAGGCGGTAAAAATGGCAACAGCGATGAATTTTTTCATATGAAATAACCTTTCTTATCTATTTATTACAGTCGCGGACGTAAATTGTCAATAAAAGAAACATTCAAAATGCAGTGTTTAACCGCCAAGGTAAACACAAAGGAATACAAAGGTTTAGGATTGGTTTTTAAAACAAAAAATCCCTTTTGTTGCTCCCCCTCCCTCCTTCGCGTTAAAATTATAAGCAGCTCCGCTGATTATAGGGAATCGTGTTCACGATCTTTTTGGTGGTTAAATACAGCCTTAGCCCTCTTATCTCCCCGTCATTTTGAGATGGAGCTGAATCCCTCGGACGACATCGACCGCTCGAATGAGGGTCACGTCTTGAATGAGTTCTCCATCCGACTTGGCGTCGCCCTTTTTTTTCTTTTTCTGATCAGCGGCTACTTCATCGAACTCGGGATTATCTTGTTTCACGAGAGCGGCCTCGCTGATGCGTTGTCGGGTCGGGAGCTCGCGGACTGTCGTTGTACTTCCCGAGAGTTGGCCTTCCGCAATGGCCTGACGCTCGGAGAGGTCTTCGGTGAATAATGGGAGATCAGGTTGGACGGGCTTTCCAAAAAGGCGTGTTCCGTCAGGAAGTTGGGCCGTGGAAGTGGGAATTCTGACAAATTTGCCCGAGCGAAGCGGAAGATCCGTATAAATGGCGGCCTGACCTGCAGTAGATCGACCGACGAGGATTGCTCCCATCGACTGTCGGGCGGCAGAAGCAAAAGCTTCAGCCGCTCCTACTGTTCGACGGTTAATGATAATCACCAGGGGTCGAATGGAGAGGGGACTGGCTCGGTTGCCGCTATAAATTTGTTGAGGAGTTTGGAGTCCTTGCGTGCTAAAGAGAACCGTATTGGGAGCACAGAAAAGAGAAGCGGCGTGGGCTGCCCCTGCAAAATCAGAAGAACCTTCAAAATCACGAAGATCTAAAATAAGGCCGAAGACGCCATTTTTTTGCCAATCGACCAGAGAGCTATAAAGAGCATTCCAGTCTTTGGCAGGTTTGAAACTGGGCATCCGGATATAGCCGATTTTGTAGGGCTGAAGGACTTCCATTCGAATCGGGGTGGGAGCATTGTCTTCGACGCTCGGATGAGTCATCAGAAGCGATCCAAATCCGACTTGTTGAAGAAGAGCGGAAGCTGTTTGAGTTTTGAGCTCGGAAGGTTTAACGAGATTCGGATCAACCAAATGAGCTTTGAGTAAAGTCAGTGTTTCGGTGTATTCGGGATCATCGGCACTCCAACCGGCGAGAGCCGTAAAAACAAAAAGAAAAAAGGCCGGAACAAGGGGTGAAACTCGAAAAGAAATCATGATACGTGTCTGTTATCCACGCAAGGCGCGATATCCGATGTCGTTTCGGAAATGAGCCCCTTCAAAGGAGATTGATTGGATTCGTTGGTAAGCGGCATCTCGCGCTTTTTGCAGAGTTTCTGCCCAAGCCGTGATGGCAAGCACGCGACCTCCCGAGGTCGTGACTTTATCAGAGGCCAGCTTCGTCCCCGCATGAAAAACGGCGGTATCGCCTTTTTCGGAAAATTCAAGACCTTGAATTTCGGTTCCGATCTTTGGATTTTCAGGATAGCCCGGGGCAGCCATAACAATCGTTAAGGCATGAAGGGGAGAGACCTTAAATTCAATTTGATCGAGAGTTCTTTTCCAAACAGCATCGACGACGTCGATCAAAGAAGTTTCGAGAAGAGGAAGGAGGACTTCCGTTTCTGGATCGCCGAGGCGGGCATTAAATTCCAAAACTTTGGGACCTTTGGAGGTGAGCATGAGTCCGGCATAGAGCACGCCTCGATAGTCGATCCCTTCTTTTTGAAAGGCGACGAGGAGAGGATCAAAAACCGTTTTTTTAACGATCGCTAAGATTTCGGGAGTGACACAGGGAGCAGGGGAATACGCTCCCATACCGCCGGTATTTAATCCTGTGTCTCCATCTCCTACACGCTTGTGATCTTGGGCGGAGGGAAGAATACGATAAGATTTGCCGTCGGTGATGGCATGAATCGACGCTTCTTGACCGTCGAGAAATTCTTCAATGAGAACAGAGTTTCCTGCCTCTCCAAATTGTCGGTCGACCAGGATTTGATGGAGTGCTTCTTGGGCTTCAGAAAGATTTTGAACAATCAAAACCCCTTTGCCGGCGGCGAGTCCATCGGCTTTGATGACTTGGGGGAAGCCGAGGTTTTTGGAAAAATCTTCAGCGGGAGAGAGCTCTGTAAAGCTTCCTGCTTTTGCCGTCGGAATACCGTATTTAACGAGCAGATTTTTTGTAAAAATTTTACTTCCTTCGAGCTGAGCTCCTTTTTGATTGGGGCCAAAAATGGGAAGACTTGCTTTTTCAAAAGCATCGACGAGACCTGCGCAGAGAGGGGCTTCTGGACCGACAATCGTGTAGTCGGGTTTTTCTTTTTGTGCCCAGGCGAGGAGTCCGGCAATATCGGTGACCGAGAGAGGAACGTTATGCGCGATTGAGGCCGTTCCTGCGTTTCCGGGAGCAACGAAAATACTTTGAACGCGAGGGTCTTGTTTGACTTTCCATGCGATCGCATGTTCGCGACCGCCACTGCCAATAATCAGAATTTTCATGGATATTGAAGCGTATAAATTGCGGGTTGAACGGGAAGTTCCTGATGGCTGATATCGAACTGATCCGATTTCAAAGGAACAATGTTCGTCTCGCCTTGAAGAAATTCCTCTAAATGTCGGAGATCAATATTGGCATTATAATTGGATTTGTAAGTAATTGGGACAATAATCCGTGCGTTGAGTTCTTTTCCAATCCGGCGCCATTCTTCGACCGCGAGTGTTTTTAATCCGACAGGAACAAAAAGAACATCGACGTAACCAATTTCTTCACGAATACGCGAATCAAGCGGATGACCAAGGCATCCTAAGTGGGCAAAGCGAACTTCGTCCAAAGTAAATGTATAGATGGTATTCGCTCCCGTGCGGCGGCCTTTTTCGCGATCTTTGAAGGATTGAACTCCTTTAAAGGTGAAGCCTGAAGCTCGATTTAATCCAACGGAAGTGATGCTTCGAAAAACCAAGGGACTTCCAAAAATTCGTTCCGCGGAAGAATAGGGCTCACTTTCATTGGAAATAAGAACGACATCCGCACTTAGTTTAGGAGGAAATGGATAGGTGACGGTGCTCTCTCCATAAGGATCAATCGCAATACGGACGCCTGTCGTTGTCGTGAGATAGATAAAAGAATGACCGAACCAACGCACATTGACTCGTTTTGGGGTTTCGACGGGAGTCTCCTCGGAAGAGACTTGAGACCTTTTTTTCGGATCCACAGAACGAGGAGATTCACTCGATGCGGCGAGGACGATTTCTTCCGATTTTTCGGAGGTTGGCTTTAAAGGCATCCGTTGAGCATGCGAATGGAGAGTGAGGCCCCAGAAGCAAAAAATAAAAAAAGCAAAGGCAGTAATTCGCACAAAGGGAGACTAACCCGATTTCATATCAGGGAAAGGAAAAATCAAAATGAAGATCAGGATCGTTGGAGTACGACGAATATATCGAAGTGCTTCGCATTTTCAGCGGGGAAAAACTCTCTCAGGAAAGCAGGGAGGCAGGAAAAGAGAATTGAATTTTTCCTCTCACCCACTGACGATGAAGATTATTAGAAAATAAAATTTCCTGCTTCCATGCCTTCCTTAGAGAATTCTCATTGAATCTCACCAAGACAGGAATCGACAATCTTTAAGGCACTGAGGTTTTGCTGCCAAATTCTTGAAGAAGTTCTTGATCCGATTTTTTTTCTAAATCTTGAATGACGCTTTCAGAGCGTTCTCGAACGACCTTCATATTGGCCGAATGTTTTTCCATCATGGACTTGTGAAAGGCTTTTTTCTGATCCTCATCCAACTTAAGACCAAGGGCCTCTAATTTGTGAGCGCTCATGTCGAGTTGTTTTTTGCGGATACGATTGAGTCGCTCCATGAATTTACTCCGTTCTTCAAGCGAAAGACGTTGGTAAAAAGGAAGTGCCTCTACTTTTTGCGCAAGCTCGGCATCAGGGAGATTGAGATCAGATCCGAGTCGCTCCATGAGTTCTGCGGGGAGTCGATCCATGCCCTCACCTCGGCCACGCTCAAAAAAGAGCGGTTTTTTTTCATCGAATTTTTTTCGCCACAAACCTTGATGATGTTTATGTACCGCAAGCCCTCCAATAAAAATACCGATCAAGAGCGTTAAAACCGTAATGCCTATTGTCCGGGCCATGAGTCCTCGATTCCTTCGCTCCAGTTATTCACATCGAGTGAAGTGATGGAGAGAACTTCATTCTGGCTTTGCTGATAAATTTCAAAACCGGTCCAAAAAAGAAGAAGACAAAGAGAGGCGGCTCCGGCCCATATCCATCGGAGCGAACGCTTTTCGACGACCACGGATTCGCGACGAATTCGTGCAATCGTTTGAGTGACAAACCAGTCGGAAGGCGTTTGAAGCGGAACTTGATCCAAAAGCAAATCGAGCGCTTCATCGGGTGATGAAGAGCCGTTTTGTGGTGGATGTTCCTTTTTCATAATCGATATAACCCCATGAATTTCTCAAGGTTGCAAATATTTTTTTAAAGAAATCTTTAAAGTTTCACGAGCTCGAAATATGAGAGACTTAGTGGAAGAAATCGATGTTTTAAGGGTTTTAGCAATTTCTTCATAAGGCATGTCGTGGTAACGACTTAAGACCATCGCCATCCGTTGTTTTTCGGGGAGTTCTTGAAGAGCAGCATGAATGGCTTCGGCGAGTTCACTTTCAGCGAGGTGTTGATCTGGCGTTCTTTGAACGGGATCTGAGAATTCTCTCGGCTCATCATTTTCGGGGTGGAAGAGGGATTCCCACGGTTTGCGTTGACGTCTTCGGTATTCATTGAGAACTAGATTTCGAACGATCGTCATCAGCCAGGTATTAAATTGAGCTTCGGGGCGATAGCGTCCTGCGGATTGGTAAACCCGTAAAAAAACGCGTTGAGCCAGGTCTTCTGCTTCGGAGGCATCGCCGATCATTTTATAAATCGTCCCATAAACCGCCCGTTGATGGCGCTCAATCAGAAGACGCAAAGGGGCTTCTTCCCCTTGGGCGATAGCGCTCATGAGAATATGATCGGGAATTTCCTCCGTCATGCGTCGTCGTTTCATAGTTAATAAAAAGCGGATAGTCGAGTCTCCTTTCGCCGACAAGGTGAAGAAGAGAAGAAAATGGAAAAATGTTTCAAACAAAGAACGTTTTAAATTAAAGCCTTGTCGATTTCCGTGTCATCGACTAACTCCCTGGAATGAAGACTTTCAAACAGATTGCTTGGGTAATTGTACTGTCGCTCCATTTTTCATGGGCCTTAGACGAAATTACTCTCAAGAATGGGGAAATTCTCAAAGGCAAACTGGACGATAAGCGTGAAACAGCGACCGAGGTATATATTGATATTTCAACCTCAAAAGGAATTTCGGATTATAAAGCTGTTTTAAAATCGGATATTGAAGCGACTAAAAAAAGTGATGGAGCGGAAGATCCGGCAGTTCAGTTGGAGCTTCCCGCGGAGTCAACCGATATTAAGTGGTATGAAGAACAGACAGAGAAAGTATTAAAGCCATGGATTGCGAAATATCCTCAGAGTCCTTTATTTCCTCAGCTTCAACAAAAACTTACCGATTTTGAAGCTGAAAAGGGGCGAGTTAAGTCAGGGGATATTAAATTAAGTGGCAAATGGTATTCGAGAACTGAGTTCGAAGAAGTTCGAATTGATATTGAGGCGCTAAAATTTTTAGCAGATCTCCAAGAAATGGTGGGGCGAAAAGATTATAGCGGTCTTTTGAAGGCGAAAGTGAAGCTTGCGACATATAGAACCTCAGAGAATTTCGATAAAATTTGTGAAGAATTTTTATTAGGCTTTAAAGACTTTCAATCCGGAGGATACGAGGAGTTGATTCGTAAGCAGATTGCGGACTTAGAATACAAAATGTCTCAGAATGAAAAATGGATTCGAGAAACGATCAACCAACCGATTCCTGCCACTAGCTTTGGAAATGATGATGTAATGGAATGGGAGTCGTTGCGGTCATCGGGCCCGGCTTCCGCTCTTAAAAAACGTCAAGGAAGTACCTCTAGCGCTACGGATACCAATGCTTATTTTGATGAGAGCAAGTACTATGTTCGATTTGGTGGAGAATATTACCGAATGACCGATGTGATGGCGGAATGGAATAAATCTGACTCTGCTGTTAATGAATTTATAACTGATTTTAAGAAATTTTATGCAGATCCAAATGCGCCCAAATTGCGAATTAGCAGTGCTAAAATGGCAGAAACAAGGCGGTTGCTTGCTGGGATGGAGGAAGCGAAAGAAAAAGTAAAAACGGTCAAAAAAGAGTCTGAATCGATCGGCCAATTTGAAGATCGTATTGCAAAGACAGTAACAGAAGTAGAAGGGGTTCATATCGAGAATTTTGGCCGCGCAAAAGAAGCGGTGAAAGCAGCACTTCTGGCTCATGAACAGCGGGATTTTAATGTCACGGCCTCGGAATTAAGAAGTGGAAGTCAGGCATGGCCAGGTTTGATTTCCATTGATCGTGCAGTGAAACAAATCGCCAGTGATTACTTTAAAGACAGCAAAACGAGCGTTGAAAAGGGTGAGATTGATAAAGCGATGCAAAACTTAACCTCTGCGAATCAAATTATTCCACTGGCAAAAGCGAAATTTATCTCGTTAGTGACTCTTAAAACAGAGATCAATAAATTCATGGCGGAGAACAAGCAATTGGTTGAATCCATGAAAAAACAAGAGGCTGAGGAAAAGAAAAAAGAACAGGATCAGAAGGCCTTTTTTGGGAAATTTGAAAGTGATTTTAATCGGGGAGATTATGTCGCGATTTCTAAAATGAATCCTGACATCATGCAAGGATCGGATCAGTATCAGAGTGTTGTGGATCGCAAAAAACTGGCTGAGGATAATATGGCCCAAGCCAAGGAATTAATGAAAGAAATGCGGCCTTTGATTCAGCAGAAAAGATTAGCCGAGGCATCCGAAAATCTTGCGAAAATGAAGGGGCTTTGGCCTTTAAATCCCGGCACAATGGAGCTGAGTGGTCTTTTGGCGGAAGCAATGAAGCCGAAAACATTTTTAGATTCGATGGAAGAACATATGATGATTTCCATCATAGGCTTCGGCGTGGTATTTCTCGGTATTGCTTATGGAGTTGCCAAATATTTATCGAAATAGGTTCCGAGAAGTTCTCGAAAAAGGGATTTAACTAAAAAATCCCTTTTTCTTTTTCGGCTCTTCTTCAACGACCGGCTCAGGAAAGCGCGATGAATCTCTCGCGTGCACAAGGGCTTCTTCCCGGGAAATAATTCCCTGCTTATAAAGATCGAGAAGGCTGTCATCGAGAAGGTTCATGCCATCATGGCTTCCAATCTGGATAAGACCGGGAATCATGTAAGATTTGCGATCCCGAATACAGGCGCGAATGGCGCTATTGGCGACGAGGGTTTCTGTAGCCATGACGCGACCTTCGGTATCGATTCGAGGAAGAAGGCGTTGGGAGATAATGGCTTGAAGGCTATTCGAAAGTTGGGTGACGATTTGATTTTGTTGTTCAGCAGGAAAGACGTCGACGAGGCGATCAATCGATTTCGCGGCGTCGATCGTATGGAGCGTAGCGATGACTAAGTGGCCCGTTTCTGCGGCAGTAATGGCGGTTTGAATGGTTTCAAGGTCGCGCATTTCACTGATGACGATGACATCCGGATCTTGTCGTAGAACGTGGCGGAGGGCGGCACTAAAGGAGTGCGTATCTGTTCCAATTTCCCGTTGTTTAATGAGGCAAAGATTATTGGAGAAAATATATTCCACGGGATCTTCCACGGTCACAATCACTCCCGAACGAGTATTATTAAGGGTTTGGATCATGGAGGCGAGCGTGGTGGTTTTTCCGGAACCCGTACTGCCGGTGACGAGAATCAGGCCATCTTCTCTTTCGCAAATTCTTTCCAGCGTCGCACGATGGCCGAGTTCGATGAGGGAGGGAATGTTTTTAGAAATAACGCGAAAGGTCGCTTCGATATTACTGCGGGAATAGTGGGCATTGGCACGAAAACGACCGACATCCTGGATTTCGAGAACAAAATCGAGTTCCCAGGCTTCTTCGAGTCGGGAACGTTGGGATTCCGTCAAAGCGCTTAAAACGAGATCTCGGCATTCTTCTGCGGAGAGAATTTCATCGGTCAATGGTTGAAGCATTCCGGTTTGACGAATCATCGGAGGAGACCCGACGCTCAGGTGAAGGTCGGAGCTGCCGCGTTCGGCAGTCGCGTGAAGAAGGCTGACGAGATCCATATTAAGCGATTCCTTTCAGGGCACGTTGGAGGTCTTGAGGGTTTTGAATAATAGCGAGTGCTGACTCTTCGGTAATCTTCCCTTGTTTACAGAGTCGAATGAGCCAGTTGAGCATCGAACAGTTTTTGGGTGAATCGGATTTTTGAATAAAATCGGTAAGCTCTTTCCAACGACTTTCGAGGATATAGCGACGGCTCAAGCCTTGATTGTGGAGGTGCTCCACGGTGGCGATCATATTTCCATCGATGGTAGGAAGGAGACGTTGGCATTGAATACCGATCAATTGAGAGCTGAGAATCATGCTAATGCCATCGCGCTCATCTGCGGGAAAAAGACGGATTAAGCGTTCTAAAGATTCAGGACAAGTTCCGCTATGAAGCGTGGCAATGACAAGGTGGCCTGTTTCTGCGGCTTGAAGTGCGATTTGAGCGGTTTCACGATCCCGAATTTCACCGACCATAATAATGTCCGGGCTTTGGCGAAGGGCTTGTTTGAGGCCTCGAGCAAAGCTCTCGGTATCGAGGCCGACTTCACGTTGGGTAAAGAGTGAATGTTGTCCGACAAAGAGAAATTCAATCGGGTCTTCAATCGTGAGGATATGTTTGGAGAAGTTTTGGTTCACCCATTCCATTAAAGAGGCGATGGTCGTCGATTTTCCTGTATTGGTAGGCCCCGTAATGAGAATGAGCCCCGCTTTACGGGAGACCCATTCTTTAAGAAGTTCATGGGGAAGTCCGAGGGTTTCAATCGAGGGAACCGTGGTGGCGACGCGACGAACCGTTGCGGCGGATTTTCCTAAATGTTGGAAAAAACTGACTCGGAATCGAGAGCCGTTAGGGTGGGTATAACTCGAATCGGCATCGCGCGCTTCCAAAGAAATTTTGCAAAGATGACGAAATACAGTGAGATCATCCAAAGTGAGCGGAGCTTCCCCCCAGGTGAGAATCTCGCCATGCCGCCTTACTTTTGGAATTCCACCCTCCGTCACAAAAAGATCGGAAGCATCGTGGTCGATCATGGCGGCGCAAAGCGCGGCAATCAGAGATTCAGACATAGGAGGATGAAAGCGGGATTTTGTCGAAAGACGAGGGGAAATCGGGACTGCCCCTAGGAAAGGTATTCAAGAATCTTTTAGGGCAAAAAAAAGCGGGCCTCTGTTTAAAGATTTGAAGCGAACCCGCCCCAAAGAGGAAAAACAGAGACCCGCAAACAACAGAGGGTATGAAGGTAAGACAACCCTTCTCTTCATTTCGTTCAAAAAATATTTATATTTAGTAAAATTGTTCTTTGAGGACAACGATTCTGCTCTTGTCAGAGATACAGGAGGCCTTAATCTAGGGCCTATGTCTTCTTCAGATCTTCCTATTCCTTTGAAACGTGACGTGGCTGCGATTCAAATCCCTGCGGGGGTTTCGGTGAATCTTCTCGCGGGAAGTCCCGTTCATATCACTCAGTCCCTTGGCGGGACCTTTACCGTGGCATTGGTCGGACAGGCAGGACTTTATCGGATTCGCGGAGAAGATGCGGATGCCCTTGGACTCGAAAAACCGAAAGAGACCGCTGAGGGGGCAACAGGAGAGGTCAGTGAGGAGCAAATTTGGGAAAAGCTCAAGACCTGTTATGACCCTGAAATTCCGGTCAATATTGTCGATCTTGGACTGGTTTACAGTCTTGAAATTTTGCCTGCGGCTCAAGGAAAGCGAGTGGAGGTCAAAATGACATTAACAGCTCAAGGCTGTGGAATGGGCCCCTCGATTGCCGCGGATGCTCGTGAGAAAATTTTAACTCTTTCGGCGGTTTCCGAAGCGGATGTTCAAGTGGTTTGGCAGCCGCCATGGAATCCCTCGATGATTTCTCCTGAAGGGAAAAAGCGGCTGGGGATGGGCTAATCCATCATGGCGACGCCGCTCCAACAATCCGAAGAATGGGCCGCATGGGCCCCCGTTTCTGAGGGCTGGAAGCCCCTTCAAGGGCGTTTCTATTCGGAAGGATGGAGCATTGAATCGCACCAATTTCAGACGCCGAGGGAGATTGACTGGGCGCAGAGTTTTCATGGGAATGGTTTGGAGATTTGTTTTAATCTTTCCGGGATTGGAAAATTAAGCGCAGGAAAGACCGCTCTTGAATTTTCGCCGGGAACGGAAGGATTTTATCGGGTCGATCCCTCGAATATGAAAGGGGCGAGATTAGCTCAAGAGAGTCACCATTTTGTGACGGTCGAATTGACCGCGGGGTATCTTAAAAAGCATCTCGAAAAAGAAGAAGATAAGATTTATCCCGTAGTTCGCAAAGTGATGGAGGAGAAAAAATCCTCCGGCGATATTGGAATGACGAGGGCATTGACCATGCCTCATCGGCTTTTAGCCTCTGCGTTGATGAATCCTCCGGTCCAGACTTCGGCGCAAGGGTTGTGGTATCAAGGGAAGGTTTTGGAAATTATTGCGGAGATGCTTTACGTTCCTGTTCAAGAAGAGCTTTTTTGTGCGCGTCAGAAGCGAGTGGCTCGAGACCGGGTCGATGAAGCCAAGCGATTATTAGGGCTCGATTTAGAAAATCCCCCGCCGTTGGAAGAGCTAGGAAAAAAAATCGGTTGCAGCCCTTTTTATCTCAGTCGTACTTTCTCCCAGGAGACGGGGATGACGATGTCGCAATATCTTCGTTCTTTAAGAATGGAAAAGGCCGCGGAATTACTCCGAAGCGGCAAATACAACGTGACGGAAGCGGCTTTGGCAGTGGGATATAATAGTCTGAGTCATTTTAGTAAGGTTTTCAGCGAGGTTTTTGGAAAATGTCCGTGTGTTTTCCCTTTGAAGCAAAAAGAGTAAAGGCATTTGCCTCACGCAACGGCACAACGCCGCGACGAAAAGCCAAAGAGACTTAGGTTTTCAAAATAAAAAATGCATTTACGTTGCGTCGTTGCGCCGTCGCGTGAGACAGATGTCTTTTGGGTTGGACTGCTTTTTCCATTGGCAGCGGTAAAAAGGGTGTCTAGAACGAAAAACTTTCGATTATGGCTCTTATTGTACAAAAATATGGTGGAACGTCCGTTGGAAATCCGGAAAGGATCAAAAACGTCGCTTCCCGTGTAGCTGAATGGCGCGCAAAGGGGGACCAGGTGGTGGTCGTCGTTTCTGCGATGTCGGGTGTAACGGATAGCCTGATCAAACTCGCCAAAGAAGTTTCCAATGAACCTGCCGAGCGTGAGCTCGATATGCTTCTCTCCACGGGAGAGCAAACGACGATTGCGTTAACCGCGATGGCGCTTCAACAAATTGGAATTCCTGCGGCATCCCTCACGGGGGCACAAGCAGGAATCGTGACGGATGGAGTTCATACCAAAGCGAGAATTGCCAATATTACACCGAAGCGTGTTCATGATCTTTTGAACGCCGGGAATGTGGTGATTGTGGCAGGATTTCAAGGTCATACCTCCGAAGGGGCGATCACAACACTCGGGCGTGGAGGATCGGACTTAACGGCGATTGCTTTGGCCGCAGCCTTGAAGGCTGATCTTTGTCAGATCTATACCGATGTGGATGGCGTTTATACTGCAGATCCTCGATTGGTGCCTCACGCATCGAAAATCCAAGAAATTTCGTATGACGAAATGCTCGAGTTAGCGAGTCTCGGTGCCAAAGTGATGCAGGCGCGTTCCGTCGAGTTTGCTAAAAAATTTAATGTCGTTTTTGAAGTTCGATCCAGTTTCAATAAAAATGCTGGAACGATTGTGAAAGAGGAGACTAAGTCTATGGAAGAAGTCGTTGTACGTGGAGTCAGCTTGGAAAAGAACCAAGCTAAAGTAACGATTAATGGGGTTCCGGATCAACCTGGTGTTGCGGCGCGAATTTTTACCGTCATTGCTCAAGCGAGCTTGAATATCGATATGATCGTTCAAAATGTCGCGGCGAACGGAACGACCGATATTACTTTCACTTTAAACAAAGACGATCTCGCGAAGGCGCATAAGACTTTGGATCCTGTCGTGAAGGAAGTGAAAGCGAAGGGTTTGATTGCTCACGAAGGAATTTCCAAGCTCTCGGTGGTCGGAATCGGCATGCGTTCCCATGGCGGTGTTGCATCGACTCTTTTTACCGCACTGGGTGATGCGAAGATCAATGTGCAGATGATTTCGACTAGCGAAATCAAGATTTCAGTGGTCATCGATGAAGCTTCAGGGCCTGAGGCGACGAAAGTCGTTCACGATGCCTTCAAGCTCGGTAAGGCATAAATACAGTTTTCACACAGAGGCACAGCGGCACAGAGTTCAATCCATTTTGGGGTAAAACTAAAAACCACTTTGTTTTTCGGTTTTCCTCCGTGACTCCGTGGTGAAATTTCTGCTCTCTTTAAGATGGATTTGTCAGAAAAGATTTCTGTAAATCCACTAAATCTCTCCTAGGTTTGAATTCAAGCCTATGAACGTTCGCATCCAAGGACTCCATTTTTCGGTCGGCGGAAATCTGATATTGAATGATCTTCATTTAGAGGTTCAATCCGGAGAGATGTTTTTTCTGCTCGGTCCCTCCGGTTGTGGAAAGACGACACTCATTCGGTTGTTGGCCGGTTTTGTAGAGCCTGATCAAGGTAATATTTATTTAGGCGAGAGGCGAATCAATGGCATCCCGACGCAGGAGCGTGAAACCGCACTCGTATTTCAAAATTATGCACTGTGGCCTCATTTAACGGTTCGTGAAAATGTGGCCTTTGGGTTAGAGCAGAAACGACTTTCCAAAAGTGAGATTCAAACCAAAACGCTCGAAGCGTTAAAGCAAGTCCGCATGGATTCTTTTGCGGATCGATCTCCCGCTCAGCTCTCCGGAGGGCAGCAGCAACGCGTGGCATTAGCGCGGGCATTGGCGGTGCAGCCGAAACTTTTGATGCTTGATGAGCCCCTGAGTAATTTGGATGCACGGTTACGTCTTGAGATGCGGGATGAAATTTTATCGCTTCATCAACGAGCTCCGGTCACGAGTCTTTATGTAACGCACGACCAGGAAGAGGCGCTCTCGATGGCGGATCGAATTGCGGTGATGAATCAAGGGAAAGTGGAGCAGGTGGGAACGCCTCTTGAAATTTACGAAAATCCGAAGACCCTTTTTGTCGCTTCATTTTTAGGGGATGTAAATTGGTATGAAGCAGGGACTTCACCGCTCGCACACCTTCTGGGAGCGATCGAGAAAGAGCGAGTCGGGTTTCGCCCTGAAAAAGTCAAAATTGTTGCTTCGGGGGCTGGGTTTCCTGTGGTGGTGGAACATGTTTTCTATCGAGGTCGGGAAAATATGGTCCATGCGCGGAGTCAAGACGGAGAGGGCGTCAAAATTTTGACGACGGATCATTTTAAAAAGGGAGAGACCCTCGATCTCGATTTGGATGAGAAATCGATCTTTCGATTTTGATGGTTGTTTGGGCGATTGCATTTCCCTTTAAAAATCGCATACTTCGCCTCCAAAACTCTCTTATGTTCAAAACGCGGATTATCGGCATCTATCAGGCACTTTCGCTCTTCGAGCTTTTTTTAAGTCAAGCGTTCTATTGGCTTTCACTCTCTCTTTTCCGAAAATATTACACGGCGGGATTTTACTTTGATCTCTATGCGTATGAGAGTTGCGCTTTTATCCTTTTGATTTCGATGGTGGTTTTATTTTGGAAGACCGATTTTCAACAAGTGAGTTTGGTTTCTCCTTCCTTTCTGCATTCCTACCGTTGGAGTGCGCACCGAGCGTTAGTGGGGCTGGTCTCGATTCTTCTTTATTTGTTCGTGACCAAAAATGAGACCGTTTCCCGTGCGTTCATGTTTACTCATTTTGGATTACAATTTTTAACGATCTTAATTACGCATCGATATTTTCCTGAATTTTTTGCGACCATGAGTTTTAAGGGGCGTCGTCGGCAAAATGCACTTCTGATTGGACCTCTCAAAAAGGCGATTCGGATGAAGACCTGGATTCAAAATAAGGGGATGCTGGGGATCGAGCCGGTGGGAGTGATTTGTAAAGATGCGGAAGAAGGAACGCTGTCGGGACTAAAAATCATTTCGGCTCGAGAAGGAATCGAAAAAATTTTAAAAGATTTAAAAATCAGACAAGTGATCTTGCTTGAATTGCCTGAGCGGAAAAGTGAGTTGGCAGGATTATTTTCTCTCTTTGAAAAATATGCGGTGAGACTCGTGATCGTGAATGATTTGGAAGAAACGCTGGGACATTCCGTGGTGATGATTGAGGATGATGGGCTTCACCTCATTGGAATGCGAACGGAACCTTTGGAGAGTCCTTTTAATCGAGGTCTCAAACGGGTGCTCGATCTTTTGATTTCACTTCCCGTGATTCTTTTGATGATGCCTCCTCTGATGGTGCTCGTTTCTCTCTTTCAGCGCCGGCAGTCGCCTGGACCTCTTTTTGTCAGTCAGGCACGGGGAGGAATTCAAGGGCAGCGATTTGAGATGTTGAAGTTTCGGACGATGCATCCGAATCATCAGACCATTGCAAAACAAGCGACTAAAAATGATCCTCGCATTTATCCGGCGGGGGGCTGGTTGAGAAAAT
>JAZKBH010000046.1:0-3292 GCA_040388725.1 Verrucomicrobiota bacterium | reverse complement strand
CGACGTAACGATCGCACGCAGATGATCATTGTGGCGCATGGAATGGGGGGCCTTCTGATCCGATCCTTGATTGGACAAAATCCACGCATGGCGGATCGCATCGAAAAACTTTACCTCGTCGGCGTCCCGAACCTTGGCACCCCCGAAGCACTCACACGTCTTCTCACCGGAGTCGGTTTTTATACACGGGAATCGACCCTCACCACCCCCGAAGCCCGAAATCTGGCCCGACTCAGCTCCATTTCGTATCCTTCCCTTTATCAAATGCTCCCGCTCGGCGATCTGCAATGGGTGAAAAATTATCCTAAAACTCCCTCTCGTCGGGTTGCTCCTGATGATCTTCTTAAAACCGGGGAATGGGAAGAGACCTGGCCCTCGGCCAGCGATGAAAAAAAATATTACATCGATCCTTGGAAAAAAAGTTTAATGAACGGCTATCAAGAACCGATCGACGGAAAGAATTGGGAGTTTTGCCAAGATATATCACTCCTCCCGCTTCAAAATATTTTGGCCCAAGTTCGCGACTGGCGAGTCTCCCTCGGGACTCTTGGTTATACCCGACAACTTCTGACGCGTCCGGATGAAAAAGCACGGCTTCTGGTCGTCGCGGGAAAAAGCGTTCAAACTCCCTTTGGCTACAGTTCTGAAGGCGAAGGCCTCCAAACTCAAGTCCGTCCTCTCTATGCTCCCGATATCGATGGCGATGGTGTTATCCCTTTAGATTCCGCCATCGAATCAACTCCCCCTGAAAACACCCTTCTCTTAAAAGGGACTTCACACGACAAACTTTTAGAAGATCCGATGTTCCTCAAAATCCTCCTGACCTCGGAGTAATGCAAGAATCTCACACAGAGACACAAAGGCACTGAAAAAAGAGATTATCCACAGATTTTCGCAGAGGGACGCAGATTCCAAAGACAATGGTTTGGTTTTAAAAACAAAGAACCTGAATTTTATTATATTCACCGGAATCTTCAATCTGTGTGAATATCCGTCAATCTGCGGAAAAACTCTTTTTTGTGGCTTCGTGTCTCTGTGTGAGATGTATTTGTATTTTTGAATTGCTGTTTTCCGATTTCAAGGGAGATTACTGATTCCCTGCGAGGGCTCGTGGCGGAATGGCAGACGCGCCAGACTTAGGATCTGGTACCGAAAGGTGTTAGGGTTCAAGTCCCTACGGGCCCAGTTTTTTCAAGATGTTTTGATTATTTTAGTTTTTTATTAAGAAAATCGATTTTTAAACGTAGTCTTCTTGGAGTAGTGAAGTCGAAAAATAAAATCATTCTTATTTGATGAAAAAAACACTTATCTTTAAAAGTTTTTTAGGAACAATTGCTCTTCTCGGCATTGCCATCTATTGCAAATTTTACTTCTACCATCCTATTCCGATCTCCACTCAAAACAAAACGTCTCAAACAATTAAACCTATTCTCTCTTCCTCACGTCAGGATAACACACTTCCCTCAATCGAGAATCATTCTAATCCCTTTTCAAAAAAAGAACCACTTCCCCCAAATATTCTCCACGTTATTCCCAAGAATTTTAATTCAGATGAAGATCACACTTCACTTGAATATCGAACGAGTGCAAAAGCGAGTCTTGAGAATGGCATTTTCTCAGGAGGAATGACGATGCCGGACAAATCCTTTATCAATCGGACTGTTCTCCGTAGCATCAACGGATTTGATGAATACGAGAATCTTTCCAAAAATGTCGCTTATGAAAAAGCTCAGAAAAAGGCACAAGATGATTTTGAAAATGACCGATATTTGTTTTTATATGCAGGATTACACACACCAGATGAGCCCTTTGAAAATTATTTATTCGAGCAATATGGAGTCCTCACGGGAACAATCGTCCTTGGAAGAGTGACAGAGGGAATCATCGGTACGGTAGAGGGATATAATACCCAGATGAAAGTTCTTCTTATTCAAAAGATGGGGAAAGATATTTTTCAAGAAGCGACGGAAAAAACACATTCCCCATAATTATCCGTTCTCATTTTCCTGAAAAAAAGACCGATAAAATAATTCATTTTTCCTATCGCCCAATCAAAAGAGGGCGTTCAAAATGAGATTAATGAAGATTGCTCTCATTCGTCGACGGTTCTCCCCCACAGGAGGGGCAGAACGTTATTTAGAGCGACTCGCCGAAGAACTTCAGAAGCAAAATGTCCAGGTCGAGCTTTGGTGTGAGAACTGGAACAATCCGACTTCCTCAATTAAAAATATTCGAACGGTTCACTCTCGAAACCCGTGGGAGTTTTCTGAAAAAATTCAACAGCTCAAAAAAGAGGTTGATCTCCGTTTTGCCTTAGATCGTGTTCCCGGCGTCGAAGTCTATCGTGCCGGGGATGGACTTCATTGCTCCTGGCTCAAAAATCGTGAACTCTATTCTCCTTTTCTCGGCAAAATTCAAAATTCGATTCGGTTTAAAAATCGAACGATGCTCCAACTCGATCAAGCCATTTATACCCATCCCGATCTAAAGCTCGTGATCGCAAACTCCGCCATGGTCGCCAAAGAAATTGAAGAGACTTACCATTTCCCCTCGCAGAAGATTGCGATCGTCCATAATGGCATACCGACACACCAATTTCAAAATGGGGATCGAACCGTCGGAAGACGCATCATGTATACCAGTCCTCAGGACTATGTGATTCTTTTGGTAGGAGCAGGGAAAGAGCGAAAAGGACATCGATTTTTGAAAGAAGCCCATTCCAAAATGAGTCACGAGGCTCGTCTCTGGATTATCGACTACCCTCCGAGCACGCCCATTCAAAACATTTATGCAGGGGCTGATCTTTTTGTTTTACCGACGCTTTATGATCCTTTTTCGAATGTGATTCTTGAAGCCTTAACTGCAGGAAAGCCAGTCATTACGACTCGTCATAATGGGGCTCATGAAGTGATTCAAACCGGCGTCCACGGTTGGATTCTGGATCGAGCGAATGATGTCGATCGCCTTCGCCAACATTTAGACGCACTCGCGGACCCTGAAATCCGAAGACCCTTTGCAGAAGCGGCTCGCCAGCTTGGATCTCAATTTACCATTGAGAAAAACGTGAGAGAAACGCTTCAGGCTTTAAACTCCATTTAATCCCCCTATTGCAAATACGGTTTTCACCACAGAGAAATACCGAGGCACAGAGACTGAGAGGATAACATTAAGACTTTAATGGAATCAGATAACGCGCGATTACCCCTTATACTATTCAACAATTAAATCCAGATTCGTCATTGGAAATCGGTTTTATCTGTAAAGTCATAGACCAAAAGGGTGATAAAAACTG
>JAZKBH010000045.1:1755-20930 GCA_040388725.1 Verrucomicrobiota bacterium | reverse complement strand
ATTGCCTTCCCTCTGGCTCTCCTCATCGCGTCATTCACTCAAAATCACCGTCGACTCCAAACTCTCTTTTCAATCGGAATTAATGCCCTGCAAACAATTCCGAGTCTCGCCCTTTTTGCCTTTCTCATTCCCTGGCTCGGGATTGGAACAATCCCCGCTCTCTTCACCCTCACGCTTTACGCTATTTTACCGATTCTTCGCAATATCATGACGGGACTCCAAGAGTGTCCTCTCTCGCTTATTGAAGCAGCTCAAGTCTTTGGATTAAGTCCTATTCAAATTTTCTTCAAAGTTCAAATCCCTCAAGCCCTCCCTCTGATGATTTCCGGTCTTCGTACCTCGCTTGTCTGGACGATTGGAACTGCAACGCTCGCGACTTTCATTGGTGCCGGGGGGCTCGGCGATTACATTGCCCGAGGAATTGCTTTACTGGATACCCATCTTCTTCTCGTCGGAGCGATTCCGACCGCTCTGCTCGCCCTCTTTTTTGATCTCTTTTTATCCAAGATCGAACAAATCGCTCATCGATGGAAACATGGAAAAATTTAGAACAAACCATTCCAAAATTTTGATTTTAAAGGGAGGGCCGAGGGATCCGAGGCCATGTTTTTTCGTGTATATCCAAGAGGCCTCGGCCCTCCCTATCACTCATAGAAAAAAATGAAATACATCATCATTCTTCTCTCTTTTTTGATCTTCGGATGCTCTCATCCCTCCCCAAAACTTCGGATCGGTTGTAAGAACTTCACAGAGCAATTGATTCTGGGAGAAATCGTGAGTGGGATCATCCAACAAAACACTCCTGAAATCCCGATTGAAAAAAAATGGGGTTTCGGAAGTACTCCTCTGATTCATCAAGCCCTCGTTTCGGGAGAGATCGATCTCTATCTCGAATATACCGGAACGGCAGAACAACTGATTCTGAAATCGGAGAAAAAACTTTCGTTGGAAGAAATTAGCCAATCCTATCAAAAACAATTCCATGCCCGCTGGCTTCCCTCTCTCGGATTTAGTAACGGATATGTCCTCGTCGTTCGCGCCGACTCCCCACTTCCTCCAAAACTCTCTCAATCTCCTTCCATGGCCTCCACACTCAAAGCAGGGATGAATGCCGAATACGCCAATCGTCCGGATGGCTTTCCTCTTCTTCAGAAAATATATGGACTTCATTTTGCCTCCATCACCAACCTCGATGTAGGACTCCTTTATCCTGCTTTGGACTCACGAAAAATAGATCTCATCTCCGGCTTTGCGACCGATGCAAAACTGAGCTCATCCCATTACCGGATTCTCGAAGATGATCTGGGGATTTCACCCCGTTATGAACCCGCTCCTGTGGTCCATCTGGAAGCGCTTCAAAAATTTCCGAGCCTCGAAAAAACTCTTTTGATGCTCTCCGGAATAATCACGGAAAAAACGATGCAAAAGCTCAATGCTCAAGTCGAAATCGATCACCAAACTCCCGCAGAAGTCGCTCAGAACTTTTTAAAGACAAATCTCACGCAACGACACGACGACGCAAAGTAAAAGCAAGGTCCGATTGAAGTCCTTACGTAAAACAAAGGATGCACAAAACCATGTTTTTTTCGTCGCGGCTTTGTGTCGTCGTGCGAAACACGGCTTTTTCCTCTTCACTTTCCGTTTGCCCTCTCCTCTCCATTCAGGCATACGATCTGGCCCATGAGCCTTATTCACCCCTCCGCACAAATTTCTCCTAAAGCCCAGATCGGCAAAAATGTTCGTATTGGAATGGGAGCTATCGTCGAAGAAGGTTGTGTGATTGGGGATGAAACTGAAATTCGTCCGCATGCGATTATTTCCGGAGGAGCCCAAATCGGCACTCACAATCAAATCGGCTTCGGAGCCATCATCGGTGCGGAGCCTCAAGATCTTGCCTTTAAAAATGTCCCTTCCAAGGCGGTCATCGGCGATCACAATATCATTCGTGAATACGTGACAATTCACCGCGGAACGAAAGAAAATACCGAAACCAAAGTCGGTTCCCATTGCTACATCATGACAGGAGCTCACTTAGCCCATAATTGTCTCGTCGGCGACCGTGTCATCATCGTCAATAACGTTCTCCTCGCAGGATATGTGGAAGTTCAAGATGGCGCGTTTCTCGGTGGAGGATCCGCCGTTCATCAATTCGTTCGCATTGGGGCGCATTCCATCATGCGGGGTCAAACGAGAATCGGACGAGACCTCCCTCCTTTTTTCATGGCCGTCGATACCAACCAAGTCTCCGGCATCAACCGCGTCGGACTCAAACGCTCCGGTTTTACTCCCGATAAACGTCGAAATATTCAATCGGCCTACAAACTCCTTTATCGCAGTGGGAAAAATGTCTCTCAAGCCCTCGATCTGATTGCGGATACGCTTAAGGGCGATGAAATTGATCTTCTTGTCAATTTCATCCGTTCAACCAAACGGGGGATTTGCATGGAGTCCCGAGCATTGGATCCTGAGGTAGATATTTAAAATATTTCTTTCATTAAATGGAGGGGCAGACGCCGTCTGCCTTCCCTATCCCCGATGGCACAGAGCCTGTGCCCCTCCAATTAATTAGTTTCTTAAAGAGTGAATCTTGGGCCGCTTTGCGTCTATACGACACTGCTGTGTCTAGTTGCCTTCCCTCGGCTCTCCAAACAGTTGCCCTATATATTTTGCATTTCCACGCAGGGAGTGCGTGAGAATATGCCTTTTCTGCTCTCTGTTTATTTTACCTTCTGATCCCACTCCTCTTCTTTGAACCCAACGACTCCAAAGTTTTTTCCCAATACAAACGGACGTTTCACAAGATTTCCATTTTTACCGAGCAGCTTAAAAATTTCACTCTCACTCATGCCATCCATCTTATCTTTTAAACCGAGGGCCTTATAGTCGAGTCCGGAGGTATTCATGATTTTACGAATTTCTCCTCCCGTATATTGAAGCATTTTCTTAAGCTCTTCCGCACTCGGTGGGGTCTCCCGGATCGCTAATCGTTGAAAAGGAATCTTCCGTTTTTCCAAGTAAGCCGCCGCATTTCTGCAAGTGGAACATTTCTTATATTCGTAAAATTGAATCATCCCTGAAATTTGTCATTTGCTGTCGTTCGTCAAGTCGGATAATAAGAAATATGGCCACAGATAAAAAAGCGATTGTGATCGGATCAGGATTTGGAGGACTGGCAGCGGCCATCCGTCTTCAAGCCAGGGGATATCAGACTCAACTTCTCGAAATGCGCGATAAACCCGGAGGCCGTGCCTACGTCTATCAACAAGATGGTTTTACCTTTGATGCCGGCCCCACCATTATTACAGCCCCCTTTCTCATCGACGAGCTTTTTGCCCTCGCCGGAAAAAAGACGGAAGACTACGTCAAAATCGTCCCGACCGATCCTTTTTACCGTATTGTTTTCGCTGATGGAAAATCGTTTAATTACACCGGCGACCATGAGAAGATGGAGGAAGAGATTCGTAAAATAAGTCCGAGTGATGTGGCGGGTTATAATCGGTTTGTTGAAAAAACCGAACGGATCTTCAAGCGCGCTTTTGTCGACCTCGCTCACAAACCTTTTTCTTCGGTCTGGGATATGTTGAAGGTCGCTCCCGATCTCATCAAACTCGCCTCTCACGAATCGGTCTATCGACTCGTCTCACGACATCTCAAAAGTCCCTATCTCCGTCAGGTCTTTAGTTTTCATCCCCTCCTCGTCGGAGGAAATCCTTACCAATCCTCCTCCATCTACGGAATGATTCATTATCTCGAACGAAAATGGGGTGTTCACTTTGCCATGGGAGGGACAGGCGCTTTAGTCAATGGATTCGTCCGACTCTTTGAAGAAATGGGAGGAGAACTCAAACTCAATACCCGCGTCGAAAAAATAATCGTCGAAAAGAAACAAGCCAAAGGCGTCATCGCCAATGGCACCCGGTTAGATGCCGATGTCATCGTTTCGAATGGAGACACGGCAAATACTTATCGGAAACTCATTGATCCCGAACATCGCCCTTCTTGGACCGATCGTCGCGTCGAAAAAATGCGTTATTCGATGAGTCTTTTTTTAATTTATTTTGGAACCAATCGCACCTACCCCGATCTCGCCCATCACACCATTGTTCTCGGACCTCGTTACAAAGACCTCCTGAATGACATCTTTCATAAAAAAGTTTTAGCAGAAGATTTCTCCCTCTATCTCCATGCTCCAACGCGAACCGATCCCTCCCTCGCTCCCGAGGGACATGAATGTTTCTATGTTCTCTCCCCCGTGCCGAATTTAGAAGGAGAGATCGATTGGGAAAAAGAGAAAGAAAACTACGCACAGAAAATTCTCGAATCCTTAGAAACGATTTGTCCTGACCTTCGAAAACATATCGTCACGCAGAGAATTTTCACTCCCCTCGATTTTGAAAAACAACTCGATGCTTATGCCGGAGCGGCGTTCCAATTCGAACCAATCCTCACGCAAAGCGCGTGGTTTCGTCCTCACAATCGAGCGGAAGATATCGAGGGACTCTACTTCGTCGGAGCGGGAACCCATCCTGGAGCAGGTCTTCCGGGCGTTCTCTCCAGCGCAAAGGTTCTCGAAGAAATTCTTCCTCAATAAATTACCGTTATTTCGAAGGATTGAGGACTTTTCCCCACACCTTTAAATTTTTCGTGTTATTTCACTCTGAGGCACTATATTCGTCCCATGAAATCTTATCGCAAAGAAATTTGGTTCCATCTCCCTATGCGACGGGGGCTTGTCAATATTACATCCGAACTTCGCAAAGCGCTGACGGAAAGCGAAATTAAAGAGGGAATGCTTCTTTGTAATGCGATGCATATCACCTCAAGTGTTTTTATTAATGACGATGAATCAGGACTTCATCATGACCTTGAAATCTGGCTTGAAAAGCTCGCCCCCGAAAAACCCCATAATCAATATCATCATAACGGCACTGAAGATAATGCCGATGCCCATTTAAAACGGACTCTCATGGGACGCGAAGTCGTTATTGCCATTACTCAAGGCCAGTTGGACTTAGGACCTTGGGAGCAAGTTTTTTACGGTGAATTTGATGGAAAGCGTCGTAAACGCGCGCTTGTGAAAATCATCGGCGAATAAAGTCCTTTCTTTCCATTTTTAGAATTTTTCTCAAAAAAAGGTTTTTTATGCAAAACCCCCTCGCTCGTTTTATTGATCATACTCTTCTTAAACCCGAAGCGACCCGAGATGATATTCTCCGACTTTGTGAAGAGGCGAAAACTCATCATTTTTATTCCGTTTGCATTCATCCTTATTGGATCGTCGATGCCAAAAAAGCGCTCTTAGGGACTTCCGTGAAAATCGTGACCGTAATCGGATTTCCTCATGGAGCCTCGCTTCCTCAGGTCAAGGCCTTTGAAACGACTGCAGCCATTGCTGCCGGAGCCGATGAAATCGATATGGTGATCAATCTCGGTGCCGCGGAAGAGAAACATTGGGATTTCGTGGAACATGAAATTCACAGTGTCGTCTCTGCCGCTCATGGCCGAGTCGTTAAAGTGATTTTAGAAACTTGTCTCCATTATCCCGATGCGGTCCGGGAACTCTGCGTCCGTGCCGTCAAAGCAGGAGCTCAATTTGTTAAAACCTCCACCGGTTTCCACCAAAGTGGAGCAACGGAAGAAGCCGTTCGCATCATGCGGGATGCGGTAGGCCCTACTTTTGGAGTCAAAGCTTCAGGTGGAATTCGAACCCGTGAAATCGCCGATAAAATGCTCGCCGCCGGAGCGAATCGCCTCGGCTGTTCATCGAGTCTTTCCATTCTCCAATCCACGACCTCTCCGGTTGAACGCACGAATTATTGATTTTCGACGTCCATTTAAAACATTACCTCACGCAACGGCGCGACGACGCGACGTTTAATACCCTTCTTTTAAAAAAATAAGAATAGAATACAGGGGAGATCTCACGGCTTAGTCGTTTTCTGACTTTCCCCACGTCGCGCCGTTGCGTGAGACAATGTTTTTATTTTCCCCGTTTTTTACGTGATCTTTTTCCGAAACCCCCTACGTTTTTGCCACATCTTATGAGCCAATTGAAAGTCACTCCCTGCAAGTCGATCGAGGCCGACATCCGTGTCCCTGGCGACAAAAGCATTTCTCATCGTTCGATCATGTTCGGCGCCCTCGCCGAAGGAAAAACACGGATCACAGGATTTCTCCGATCTGAAGATTGTCTCTGCACGATGCGTATCTTCCAAGCCTTGGGAGTGAATATTGAGGAAATCGACCCTCATCATCTCCTCATTGAAGGGGCGGCTAAAAAACTGAAGCCTCCTTGCGAACCGCTCGACTGCGGAAATTCCGGAACGTCCATGCGTCTGATTACGGGTGTTCTCGCAGGACAAACTTTCACGAGCAAACTCTTTGGGGACGCCTCTCTTTCCAATCGCCCCATGCAACGAATCATTACGCCTCTCACTCAAATGGGAGCACGGATTTTGGCTCAAGGAGAAAAAGGACGTCCTCCGCTCGAAATTCATGGACAACTTTTGAAGGGAATCGATTACGTCTCCCCGATCGCCAGCGCTCAACTCAAATCGAGCATTCTTCTCGCCGGTCTTTTTGCGAAGGGGAAAACAAGTGTTACGGAACCGATTACTTCTCGCGATCATACCGAACGGATGCTGGAACACTTCCATGCAGCCCCGATGATTGAAAACCGCAAAGTGACTCTCTCGGGTGACACACGTCTTCATGCCCAAGACATTCAAGTTCCCGGCGATATTTCTTCTGCAGCCTTCTGGCTCGTCGCGGCAGCCGCCTCTCCTCAATCGAATTTAACGATCCGTGATGTCGGTCTCAATCCAACACGGACCGGTGTTTTGAGCGTCCTCCTTCGGATGGGAGCCCAAATCCGCGAAAGCATTGAAACGAGTCATGCGGAACCGTTTGGAACGATTCAAGTCAAAGGTGGACACCTCGTCGGAACCATTGTCGAAGGTGAAGAAATTCCGAATGTCATCGACGAAATTCCGATTCTCTCCGTCGCAGCTGCTCTCGCCGAAGGGGAAACCATTTTCCGGAATGCCGAAGAACTTCGCGTCAAAGAAACCGATCGTATCGCCGCAATGGCGGGAAACCTCCGTCAATTCGGAGTCGATGTGGAAGAATTTAAGGACGGGATGTGCATCCGAGGAGGATGTAAACTCAAGGGAGCTCACGTAAAGAGCTTCGGAGATCATCGTATCGCGATGTCCTGCGCGATTCTTGGCCTTTTTGCCGAAGGCGAAACTCTCATCGATGATACCGATTGTATCCCGACCTCCTATCCGACCTTCGTTCGCGATCTTCAACAGATTTCTGCTCGTGGCACGACCGGTCTTAAAAAATATGTCACCATTGGAGCTTCCAAATGAGTCGCTCCATTGTGATCGCGATTGATGGCCCTGCGGCCTCCGGCAAAAGCACTGTTGCTCGACGTCTTGCCGACGAACTCGGATTTACCTACGTCAACACAGGGACGATGTACCGTGCAATCACCTGGCAATTTCTCGAAGAAAACTTACCGATGGATGAAGCTTCCATTGTGAATCGCATCCAATCGATTCCCTTTGAAGTTTGGATCGATGGTGGTCACGTCGAAATGCGTATCGCCGGCGTGGATCCCGTCGAATACACCCGTGAACAACGGGTTAACGGCTTTGTTCCAAAAGTCGCCACAGTCCCTGAGGTCCGTGAGATTCTCACCGAAAAAATGAGATCTCTGGCGAAGCACTCTCACCTTGTTATGGAAGGACGCGATATCGGTTCCGTTGTTTTCCCTCAAACGCCTTACAAATTTTTTATCGATGCCGACGAAGAAATTCGAAATAAACGTCGAAAAGCTCAAGGGGAAATAGACGAAATTCAGAGCCGCGATAAAATCGACTCCTCTCGTAAATCGGCCCCGCTTCAAGTCGCTCAGGGAGCCGTCCGCATCGACACCACCCCCATGACGGTCGATCAAGTCATGGAAGCCATTTATAGCGAACTCCCAAAAATGGGTTTGGTGCTGGTTTAAACTTAAACCGGCAAATAAAGGAAGCAAACGATGAGACCCTGGTACTGGCTGGCTTGGTCCCTCTCGGGAACTTTTTTTAAGTCGGTCTGTCATGCTGAAATTCAAGGACGAGATCTTCTCCCCACTTCCAATTTTCTGGCCGTCTCCAATCATCTGAGCAATCTCGATCCTCCATTGGCAGGGTGGGCGTTGGAACGTGAGATTTACTATCTCGCCAAAAAAACGCTCTGGAATAATCCCACCATGGGAAAACTCATCACGAGTTTAAACTCTATTCCGGTCGATCAAGAACGTCCCGAAATGACGAGTCTCAAAAAGATCATCAAAGTACTTCGCGAAGGACATAATGCCATTATCTTCCCCGAAGGATCTCGCAGTATGGATGGCAAACTCCAGCCCGGTTTACCCGGGGCAGGACTCGTCGCCATCAAAGCCCAGGTCCCTATTGTTCCGATGAGAATCTTCGGAACATTCGAAGCGCTTCCTCCTGGAGGTAAAAATTTTGTTCCTCATCCCATTCGCGTCATCATCGGAAAGCCCTTTTATCCCCCTCCGGAAGCGGAGGCCAAAGGAGATAAAACTCACTACGAAGCGCTTTCGAAACTCATGATGGACCGAATTGCGGCACTCGAGTGGGATCACGGCGGATACGCCGATAAACCCATTGTTTAAATATACAAAGAAACGCTTCATTTTCTCAATTTTCAATTCTCAATCCTCCATTTTTAAATAAGATTACACGATGTTCACTGGACTTGTTGAAACCCAAGGCGAAATCCTCCAACGGATCGACTCCGCCGGAAGTGTCCGCCTTGTCCTTCAACCGCTTCAACCCCTGGAGGGGATTCGCATTGGGGATAGCATCGCCGTCAATGGATGCTGTCTCACCGTCGTTCAAATCGAGGGTCAAAAACTAACCTTCGATCTTCTTGAAGAGACCGATCGACGCACCAATTTTAAAGCCGTTCAAATCGGTTCGCGGGTCAATTTGGAACGTTCTCTCCGCCCTTTGGACCGAATGGGGGGTCATTATGTCACAGGACATATCGACGCCACCTCTCGAATTTTACGTTGGGAACTCTCCGGTCGTGATTACGTTTTAGAAATCGCCCTGAATCCCTCCTTCCAAAAATGGATGATTCCCAAGGGGTCGATTGCCATTGATGGAATCAGCCTCACCGTAGGCGAAGTCCTCCAAGACCGATTCCAAGTCTGGATCATTCCCCATACCCGAGAAGTGACAAATCTTGCAACTCGCAACGTCGGCGACGAAGTCAATCTCGAGTTCGACATGATCGCCAAATACACCGAAAAAATGTGGATTGCTTCAAATTCTTCCTTTTCGACCCCTCCCTCTGCCGTCAGTTAGATCAAAAGAGTCTTTTTCGTTACTTTTTGCTTTCATTCCCTTTTGATTTATTGTCATTTAAAGATAATAAAACTTAATAAAAACGAGTTCTGACTCTTGCATTCAATTCTTGCCATGCTAGAGTCACCCCCTCAATTGACTTAAAGGAAACGTATATGAGTTTAATCATTAAAAATCTGCATGCCTGCATCGGTGATCGACAAATTTTAAAGGGTCTTAATTTCGAAATGAAACCCGGAATCGTCCAAGCGATTATGGGCCCTAACGGTTCGGGAAAAAGCACACTCTCCAAAGTGATTGCAGGGCATCCCGATTATACCATCACCGAAGGAGAAATTCTTCTCGATGGCGAAAATATTTTAGAGATGGAACCCGATGTCCGTGCACGTGCCGGAGTCTTCATGGCTTTCCAATATCCGAGTGAAATCCCCGGTGTCACGATCGCCAATTTCCTCCGCGCAGCCGTTCAAGCCCGTCTCCCTGAAGGAGAAGAGATCGACGCTGTAGAATTTTACCAAACGCTTTACGCCAAGATGGATATGCTCGAAATGAAGCGCGAGTTTACCAGCCGTTTCGTCAACGAAGGGTTCTCGGGCGGTGAAAAGAAACGAAACGAAATTCTTCAAATGGCCATGCTTGAACCGAAGTACGCGATCCTCGATGAAACTGATTCTGGTCTCGATATCGACGCCCTCCGCATCGTCTCCCAAGGGGTGAATAAACTGAAAGGACCCAAAATGGGCGTTCTCGTCATCACTCACTATCAACGTCTTTTGAACTATATTGTTCCGGATGAAGTTCACGTTCTCATGAACGGTCGTATCGTTCAATCCGGCGGCAAAGAACTTGCTCTCGAACTCGAAGAAAAAGGCTATGACTGGATCAAAGACGATTCATTAGTCGCTGCTTAATTTCAATAAAGGATTCCTATGAGCGAAACCGCCACACCTGACATCAATATCGATCGTAGCGTCGGAGATTTTCATTACGACATGTCGTATGAATTCGACGCTGGAATCGGATTGTCGGAAAAGACCGTCGACTATATTTGCGATGTTAAGGGCGATCCTCAATGGATCCGTGACTTCCGCAAACAAGCGCTGAAAGTTTTTGAATCCAAACCGATGCCAACGCATTGGGCGACCAAAGATTTAGAGAACATTATTTTCCAAAATATTCGTTATTATCTCTCCCAAGGACAAGTTCCTAAGCGGAGCTGGGATGACGTGCCAGATGATGTGAAAAAAACGTTCGAACGTCTCGGGATTCCTGAAGCTGAACGAAAATTCCTCTCCGGTGTAGAAGCTCAATTCGATTCCGAAGCCGCCTACTCCAATATCAAGGCGATCGTGGCCGAACAAGGGGTCATCTTCGTCGGGAGCACTGAAGGCCTTCATAAACATCCTGAAATTTTCAAAAAGTGGTTCGGGAAAGTGATCCCGACCACTGATAATAAATTTTCCGCACTCAACAGCGCGGTCTTCAGCGGTGGAAGCTTTATCTACATTCCTCCGGGAGTGAAAGTAAAACATCCGCTCCAAGCGTACTTCCGGATCAACGCTCAAAACTTTGGTCAATTCGAACGAACCCTCATCATTGCGGATGAAGGTGCTGAAGTCACTTACATGGAAGGGTGTACCGCTCCGAAGTTCGAAACCGCCACTCTCCATAGTGCCGTCGTGGAACTCGTCGCCCTCAAAGGCGCGAAGATCCAATACATCACGGTTCAAAATTGGAGTTCGAATGTTTTCAATCTCGTGACCAAACGTGGTTTGGCGATGGAAGATGCCGAGATCAAATGGATCGATTGTAATATCGGTTCACGTCTCACCATGAAATATCCTGGAGTCATCCTCAAAGGAAAACGGGCTCGTGGCGAAGTCATCAGCATTGCGATGGCGAACTCCGGCCAACATCAAGATACCGGTGCCAAGATGTATCATCTGGCCGATGATACCACGAGTAACATCGTCGCGAAGAGCATTGGAATCGGCGATGGTCGTTCGACCTACCGAGGAATGGTTCATATCCCGAAGCATCTCAAGGGTTGCAAAAACAATACTGAGTGCGACGCCCTTCTCATCAACACGAACTCCCGCACCGACACTTATCCGGCGATCCAAGTTCGTGGGAATAAAAACTCCGTCCAACACGAAGCGAGTGTGAGTAAGGTCAGCGCCGAGCAGATCTTTTACATGCAACAGCGTGGTTTGACTGAAGCTCAAGCGATGAGTTTAAGCGTCAACGGATTCGTCAACGATCTCGTTCGCCAATTTCCTCTCGAATATAGCGTGGAACTGAAACGTCTCATCGATCTCGAAATGGAAGGCTCTGTCGGTTAATCCCCGATTTCACAGAAACATTGGATTTATTTATGGAAGTGCTCGATCAACCTCAAACGACCAAAAGTGCCGGCGCGACTCCCTCGCTCGCCTCTTTCGTTGCCCCGACAGCCTCTGGCTCCAGCTGGTGGACTCAACTTCAACAAGACGCTTGGAAACAATATCAATCCATGCCGTTTCCCGCACGGAATGATGAACACTTCCGTTTCACGGATCGTTCCAAGTTTCAATTCGAGAACCTCTCTCATCGCTCGGCTTTAAGTGATAAAGCGAAGAAGCAAATTCTTCAAACTTCGGTCGATGATCGTCTTAAAAAACAAGTCGGCGGCCGTTTTGTTTTCGGAAATGACCAACTCTTGTTCCGTCAAGATCTCGCGAAAGAACTCGCCGCTCAAGGGGTGATTTGGAAGCCTTTCCTGGAAGCCGTCGAACAACATCCCGAATTGATTCAAAAACACTTCATGAAAGAAGTGACCACCCTCGGTTCTGAAAAATTCGCACGTCTTCATCAAGCCTACGTTCAAGCCGGAACTTTTATTTACATTCCGAAGAACGTCGAAGTGAATCTTCCATTAGAAGCCTTTCACTGGATCGGAGATGATAAAGAAATGGTTTTCCCTCACACGCTCATCGTTGCTGAGGCAAATTCAAAAGTCGAAATCATCGATTTCTTCCAATCTGTGGATTCCGAAAACGGCGGTTTCTGTGCAGCGGTTTGTGATCTGCATGCAGGTCCGGGCGCACAAGTCCGCTACGTCGCGACTCAATTGTGGGGCCGTCAAACGCGTTCATTCCAACTCCAATCGATTCTTGTCGACAAGGACGCTCACTCCAAGACATTGAACTTGAATATGGGCGGGGCCTATTCCCGTCTCGAAAGCAAAAGTCGCATGATCGGTTCCGGAAGCCGCAGTGATATGCTTTCACTCACCGTGGCGAACGATAAACAAGAGTTTGACCAACGAACTTTTCAAGAACATGTCGCTCAAAGCACGAACAGCGACCTCCTCTTTAAAAACGCTCTCGCGGATGAATCTCGTACGATTTTCTCCGGCATGATTGAAGTCGATCTCGGCGCTCAAAAAACCGATGCCTATCAAAGCAATCGCAATCTTCTTTTGAGCGATACTGCTGATGCCAATTCGATGCCTGGCCTGGAGATCAATGCTAACGATGTCCGCTGTACTCACGGTTCAACCACAAGTCAAATCGATGACGCTGAAATGTTTTACATGCGCTCCCGAGGAGTCCCTCTTTCCATCGCTCGTAAACTTTTCACGCTCGGCTTCTTCCAAGAGGTCTTGGAACGAATCAACGATAAAGAATTGGAAACCGAACTCTTGGATTTGATCGATAAAAAATATTCTCAAACCAAAAGCCTCTAATCGAAAACGACTATGAATTTCAATTCCGATCCGATTAAAACCACACGCAAAGTCACCGCGATTCAAATTCCGAGTGGAATCTCCGTTGAGCTTCCCGAAGGAAGTGAAGTCACGATCACCCAATCTCTCGGGGGAACGTACACGGTTCTTTATTCCCAAGGCCTCGCCCGTGTGGATGGAAAAGATGCCGATGCCCTCGGTTTAGTCGCCGAGAAAAAAGCTCCTGTCGTCGAAGGCGACGTGAACGTCGATGAAAAAGCCGCTCTCAAACAACTCCGTCTCGTTTTCGATCCGGAAATCCCCGTCAATATCGTCGACCTCGGACTTGTCTATGAGACCGCCGTCGAAAAAATTGATGACGCGAACTATAAAGTGAATGTCAAAATGACGCTTACAGCTCCCGGCTGTGGAATGGGTCCTGCTATTGCGGCGGACGCTCAAAAACGTCTTTTAGAACTTCCTGGAGTCACTGAAGCCAATGTTGATCTGACCTGGGATCCACCATGGAATCAAAACATGGTCAGCGAAGTCGGTCGTATGCAACTCGGTTGGGCGTAAAACAACTCATAAATCAATATAGCCGCAAAGAGACGCAAAAAGCACAAAGTTCAAAACTATTCGATAGGGAATTACTCATAAAAACTTGCGATTCTTATGCCTCTTTGTGGCAAAAAGGATTTTCTCTTTTTTAAACGCACCCATTCAAATCTATGTCCACTGAAACCATCTCCATTAAACTGACGGATAAAGCAATTAAACAAATCCAAACGCTTGCGGGCGGTGATGCCTCCAAGAGTCTCCGTATTTTTGTGGAAGCAGGCGGCTGTTCAGGTCTTCAATATGGGATGGAAATCGCTCCTCGAAAAGAGGGTGATATCGAAATTAAAGACAACAATGGCGTTCTTTTTGTCGATGAACAAAGCTCAACCTATCTCAATGGTTGTGCCATCGACTACGCTGACGGCCTTGCTTACACCGGTTTCCGCATTCAGAACCCCAACGCTAAGACAACGTGCGGTTGCGGAACTTCGTTTGAAGCGTAATTCTTAGCTTTTTGCCTTTCTTTTAAAAGGGAGGGGCGAGCGATGCGAGACCACCGTGTTGGATTTATATCCAATAACAAAACATTCTTTCAATCATGCCGACGAATGGCATCTCATAAAGGCATTGAAATGCCATTGTGATGTTTTATTTTATCTAATTCTTTTACGATTTTGAGAAGAAATACGTTGAACTCGCATCGCTCGTCCCTCCCTTTTATAAATACCCTTAAGAGGATTTCAATACAAAGGCGCATGGACTCCTGAATTCCTTTTCATTCTTCTTCAAAGTCCATTTTATCAACATTGCCTCTGGAACAGTCTTTTCATTGGTGTTCTTACCACCGCCATCACTCTTCTGATCGCCTTTCCCTTAGCCTGGATTTTTCAACGCCATACGTTTACGGGAAAACCATTCTTCTATGCGATTCTCCTCTCTCCTTTGATCTATCCCCCTTTTGTCAGCGCAGCCGCTCTCAAACAACTTTTTGCCAAATATGGAACCTTCAATCTCATTTTCGAGCAATGGGGATGGGGCTCTTTAGAAAATCCGATCGATTATTTAGGAGGAGCGAGTCTCGTCGGAGTGATTTTAGTCTCTGTTCTCCACGCAATTCCCCTCATGCTGCTCGCGCTTCAATCGACGATCGAAAAGATCGATCCAACCCTTCTCCAAGCCTCACTCAATCTTGGTGCTAGTCGATGGACCCATCTAAGACGCATTCTTCTTCCTTTGGCGTTTCCAGGAATTTTCGCGGGATGTACCCTCGTCTTTATTGGCGCCTTTACCGATCTCGGCGCGCCGATCATGTTTGAAGTTCAATCGACGATTCCGACCCAAATTTTTAATCAAGTCACTCAATCGGATCAACCGCTCGGCTATCTACTTGTCACTCTCACGCTGATCATTGTGATCACGCTCTTTTCTTTAGCTCAACGATTCCTCCCTGGAACCCAAACCGATTTTGCTTCCGTAAAATCAACCTTTAATCACCCTCCGCAAAAACTTTCTTTGAAGGCCTCTTTTCCTTTTATTCTTTTTCTCCTCGGACTCTCCTCGTTCATTCTTCTTCCCCTCATTGGAACCGCCATCACCTCATTTTCAAAGATCTGGTTCATGACTCCTTTTCCTTCCGAATGGAGTACCTCCTATTGGAAGGAAGCGATCCAAGATCCTTTGATTCGCTCCAGTTTTAAAAACTCTCTCTCCTATTCTTTAGGAGCCTGCGGCCTCAATCTCGTCATGGGATTGATCATCGCTTTCTCCCTCGCTCGTCTTCGTTTTCCAGGAAAAAATCTCCTTCGCATTTTGAGCCTTATTCCGATGGCTCTTCCCGGAATTGTAATTGCCTTCGCTTATTGGGTCTCACTCAGTGATGCTCCTCATCCAGCGCTCAAAGACTTTTGGAAACATTGGATTGATCCCCGGGAAGCTCCTCTCGTTCTGCTCATTCTGAGCTATGCGATGCACCGTATTACGTTTGTTGTTCAACTTCTCTTGGCCGGTTATGCCCATATCTCCGTCACGTGGGAGCAAGCGGCTCAAAATCTGGGGGCTTCCTCTTGGAAAACGTTTCGACGAATCACCCTGCCGCTCCTTTCTAAAAGTCTTTCCGGGGGTCTTCTTCTTGTTTTTGCTTTCTCGATGCTCGAAGTCAGTTCGGGGATGATTCTCGCCCAGGAATCCCGGTTTTTTCCGATCTCTAAAGCCATTTATTCGATTCTCGGACGTATTCCCCCGGATGCCCCCTCACTGGCTTCCTCTTTGGGAATCCTTTGTGTCTCCGGGGTCGGCTTAATCTTGTGGATTGCCAATCGGCAAATGAAACGTTCATAATAGACCCTTATCCATTGAATCCAAAGCCTATGCAAATATTCGCCATTCTTCTCCTTCTTTTCACCTTCATCCACAGTCAAAATGTTACTCCCGTGGATCCTTTTCAAGATCCCTTGATTGCTTCGATCCATGCACGGCATCAAAGAGGGGTCGATGGAGATAAAGAAGAAGTAAAAGCACTCGTCGTTGACCTTGAAAAACTCACGCTCCAACAACCGAAAAACTCTCTTCTCCTCGCTTATCTCGGCAGTGCTTATACGCTTCGCAGTCGCGATTCCTTCCCTGGCCCCGGAAAATTAGACTTTCTAAAAAAAGGCGAAAAAACACTCGATACCGCCGTTGAAAGCGATCCTCAAAATATCGCCACACGATTCATTCGTGCCGTCAACTTCTACGAACTTCCTGTCATCTTTAATAAACGCGGAATCTCTCGCTCGGACTTCCAAATCATGGTCAAACAACTGGAAGATCCACGCTGTCCTCAAAAACTTTCTGATGAAACTCGTCAGGCAATTTACTTCTATGCCGGGCTTTCTTACAAACAATTGAAACAGCCGGATCAAGCGAAAGTCGTTTGGGAAAATGGGCTTAAAATTTCAACGATTTCTCCTCTCGGTGAGAAAATTAAAAAAGAACTCTCTCGTCTCAAAGTCTAACGGTTTGCCGAATATGGCCGCCCTCTCCTCTCCTCGCTTTCGAACTCTGATTTCAAAGCAAAAGATTGCGGCTAAAAATCGGGAACTCGCTCAATCGATCTCTCGCTACTATCAAAATAAGGATTGGGTCATCTTAGGACTCATGAGCGGAAGTCTCTATTTTCTTGGGGACCTTCTCCAAGGTCTTCCCTCTGAAACGATTGTCGAAACCTGGAAAATCTCCAGCTATCAGGGAACAAAATCAACCGGTAAAATTACAGGCATCCCTCAGAAGGCCTCACTTCTGAAAAATCGCCACGTTCTCATTATCGACGATATTCTGGATACCGGTTGCACGCTTTCCCACGTTCAAAAAGCGGCCCTTCAAAAGGGGGCAAAATCGGTTCAAATTTGCGTACTTCTTTCCAAAAAAGTGAAACGAACTCACCCCATCAAAGCGCGATGGATTGGATTTCAAATCCCTCCCAAATTCGTCGTCGGTTATGGTCTTGATCTGGATGGTCGTTATCGCGGTCTCTCTGAGATCGTTGAAGTGGTGGATTGAGTCTTTCACTGGAGGGGCACAGGCTCTGTGCCTCAGGAGGATCACGAAGGCAGACAGCGTCTGCCCCTCCAACGCCTAAAAAATCATTCAAATAATTTTGGCATTGAATGCCCAACTATTATTTTTTAATTTTTCGCGTGAGATTTCGAAAAAAAAGGCTTATATTTACTTCGCATGAATAAGGCACTCCTCGCCCGGCTCTCTCTCTCCCTCTTAATGATCAGTTTTCTTTTTGTCGGTTGCTCTAAAAATGATCCCATGGCGGCAGCAGAAGCTCATCTAAAAGACAAAGTCGATTACATCACGGCTAAAGCAAAAGTCCTCAAAACAGAGGACTTTAAAATCACCAATATCAAGAAACTCTTTCCGAAGGAAAAGCCCATGACGGAACCCTGGGTTGCAATGATCACCTTTACAATGGTTCACTCTCAAGAGGGAACTGAGATCATGAAGGAAAATTTTCGCGTCATTTTTGAGTTCAATTATCCGTATTGGACTCCCACCAAAATGGAAAGCGAACAAATCTGGCGTAAAAACGGCCAGAACGTTCCTTGGCATGAAATCACCTCAGAATCCAACCATGATGGTTGGAGCATGATTAACTCGCTTCTTGGATTAAGCGGACCTTAATCAAATCCGCTGAATCATCTTCGACTTCGGATACCGCACCTTCGCCAGTGTGGCAGACTTATCCGTTTCAGCGCGATAACCCGCAGCACACGCGACGACCGTTTGATAGTCAGTCCCGACTAAACCGAGAATTTCATCATATTTCCCCGCATCAATTCCTTCCATCGGACAGGTATCGATTCCAATCACCGCGGCAGAGGTCATAAAATTTCCCAAAGCAATATAAGCTTGGTGTGCGGCCCATTGATTAATAATCGGCTGGCGCGGTCCCTTTACCAGGTTACCCACCATCATTCCTCGATAACCATCCAGGCTTGCTCGAGGAATTCCTCGAACGGAAGCCGTTGAATCTAAAAAATCATCGATTTGTTTCTCTCCTAAATCTTTATGGATCGCAAAAACGACATGGTGCGAACAATCGACGACTTGAGACTGATTCCAGGAGTGAGCCAAGAGCTTTTGACGAGTCGGCATGTCCGTCACCACAAAAAACTTCCATGGTTGCAAACCGAATGAGGAAGGAGAGAGAACTAATGCCTCTTCCAACACATTCCACGTCGATTCCGGGATTTTTTTCGTCGAATCAAATTGCTTCGTCGCATAGCGCCATTGAAGGGATTTTAAAAGTTGTTCAGGAGTAGTGGATGACATGTGAATTCCTTGTTTAAAAGTGATCTAACGACTTAACAGAGTTTTTATGAGTGACCACTGTTTTTTTAGAAACATTGCCATTATTTGTCTTTTACGGGAGGGGCGAGCGATGCGAGTCCAACGTTTTGGATCATCTAAAATTTTACAGAAAAAGGAAAGAAAGCTGATACTGACATCTCCTATTTCAGATCATGCCATAACCATTCCTTATCGAGAGATAATTCTTTCGTCTGGAGTAAAGAAACACGTTGGACTCGCATCGCTCGTCCCTCCCAGATAAATCACAATACAAAAAAGGGAGAGGACTTTCATCCTCTCCCTTTTCCAAAACAACTATTAACGTAGCAAATCTTTACAGAAGCGACTTGGCGGTTTGATAAACGTTATCCACCGTCAAACCGAATGATTCCGCAATCTTTTTCGCAGGAGCACTCGCTCCAAATCGGTTCACACCAATAAACTTTCCTTGATCGCCAATATAGCGTTCCCAACCCATGGTGATACCGGCTTCGACCGCGAGACGCTTCGTAACCGCCGGAGGAAGAATCTCATCACGATAGCTTTGAGGTTGTGCCTCAAAAATATCCCAGGAAGGAAGGGAAACCACACGAACGGACTTTCCTTCAGCCGCAATCTTTTGACCGGCTTCATAAACAAGATGAAGCTCCGAACCCGTTCCAATGAGGATAATCTCCGGTGTTGAA
>JAZKBH010000045.1:0-1659 GCA_040388725.1 Verrucomicrobiota bacterium | reverse complement strand
GCATCACCAGGACGAATCACACAACAATTTGGAATCGCACGAACGGTCGCCAATTGCTCAACAGGTTCGTGAGTCGGACCATCTTCACCGACAAAGATCGAATCATGAGTCATGACATAGATCCCTTGCAATCCGCTCAATGCCGAAATACGAATCGGAGGACGCATATAGTCGGTGAAAACAAAGAAGGTCGAACCGTAAGGAATCAAACCCCCGTAGTAACCCATTCCTGCGACGATTGCGCCCATTCCATGCTCACGGATACCAAAATGCAAATTACGTCCGGCGTAGTTGTTCTTTTGGAACGAACCATATTCCTTCACCATTGTTTTGGTGGAAGGAGCCAAATCCGCAGAACCCCCAATGAGATTCGGAATATTGGCAAACAAGGCTTTGAGCACTTCGCCTCCGGAATTACGAGTAGCATAAGCCTTTTCAGGTCCAAATTTTGGCAAGAGCTCCTTGAGATTTGCAGGAAGCTTCTTCGCTAAGAAATCCTTAAAGAGTTGCGCTTTATCCGCATGCGAAGCGGCATATTTATCAAAGAGTTGATTCCAATCGGATTCGTTTTGAGCTTGTTTTTTGCGCCAATCCGCGAAGAAGTCATAGACTCGTTGAGGAACTAAAAAGCTTTGATCTTCAGGCCAACCTAAATTTTTCTTCGTTGCCGCGACTTCTTCAGGACCAAACGCATCCGAGTGAGCGCGCGATGTTCCTTGATACTTCGGAGAACCTTTTCCAATTTGAGTCTTTCCAATAATGATGGTCGGACGTCCTTTGGTTTCCCCTGCTTCTTTGAGGGCGGCTTCAATTTGTTTGTAGTCGTGACCATCAATCGAAATCACATGCCAATGATATCCTTTAAAACGGGAAGGAACATCATCGCTATAAGAAATCGAGGTATCTCCTTCGATGCTGACATGATTGTCATCATAGAACCAAATCAAATTATCTAAACCGAGGTGACCGGCCAAAGCGGCCGCTTCATGAGAAATCCCCTCTTGAAGATCACCATCCGAGACAATTGTATAAGTCTTGTGATCGGAAATCGGAAAACCATCGGCATTAAAAGTCGCCGCATAAAACTTTTGGGCCATCGCCAAACCAACGGAGTTCCCCGTTCCTTGACCGAGAGGTCCTGTGGTCACTTCAACACCAGGAGTTTCATGGGATTCAGGATGTCCGGGAGTCAATGAATGCCATTGGCGGAAATTTTTAACCTGATCCAACGTCACTTCCTTGATTCCAATCAAATGAAGAACTGAATAAACCAACATTGAACCGTGACCTGCGGAGAGGACAAAACGATCGCGATTATGCCATTTTGGATTCTCAGGATTGTATCTCATGAACTTTGTCCACAAAACCGTGGCAAAGTCAGCGCAACCCATCGGAAGACCAGGATGACCCGAATGGGCCTTTTCAACCGCATCTAAACTAAGAGTGCGGATCGTGTTAGCAATGAGTTGATCGATGGGAGTATTATCAAAGGTTGTTGACATAGTAGCTACGGGAATAGCAAACCCTACCTTGATGTCGAGAGGGATTGACGAAAATTCATCCCTCTCTCCTGCACCACCGATCGGCTTTCTCGGGGGCGTTGGGTGGCGTGGTCCATGTGATCCCGCATGAGCGCATGGGCGTCAACTTAAGAAAAAA
>JAZKBH010000044.1:0-9795 GCA_040388725.1 Verrucomicrobiota bacterium | reverse complement strand
TAGCAAAGAGTTCTGCGTTTTGAACAGGAGAGTTAGGGAGCGTCGCGGCGAAAGTAATCTTCGCATTATCGAGATGACCTTTGGCCATTTCTGCTTTATCCGTATTCGGACGTTCTTCTAAAAAGCGTTGGAGATGGTAAATCGTTTTGATCGGATCACCGAGTTTTTCGCTATAAAGCATTCCGATTTCATAATGAGCGGCAGCGGCTTTAGGATTTTTGCGAAGGGCGGCTTCGTAGGATTTGACCGCTTTCTCGTAGTCACGATCATGAACCGCTTTTTGAGCCTCTTCAAAAAATGGATTGCGTTCATCTTCAGCCTCATAGCGTGGATCATCTTTGTCACAGCTGATGAGTGCGAGGAGCGGAAGAAGTAAAAAGAAGCGTCGAATGGTCATCTGGGAAGACTAACGACGGTTCGTAAGGGTGCAAACGGAAAATAAAGGCAAAAACAGTTTTTACCGCCCAGGCGCCAAGTTCGCCAAGGAAAAGGCAGCTTATTTTTTTAGAGCAGAGATGTATTTGAATTCAATCAAAAACTGGTTTTTCCTTGGCGAACTTGGCGCCTGGGCGGTGAAAAACTCTCTTTTATCGTCGCGTGTTCTTCTGTTTCGCACGATCCTTCTTGGCCATTTCGTAGGTGAAGGCTTTGCGTTTGCGAACAACATGCGTTTGAGGGCGTTTACGATAGATAAAGTCGATCGGACAGCCTTCCAAGGGGAAATGTTTGCGGATTTGAATTTCCAAAAAGCGTTGATAGGAATCGATCAACATCTCAGGGTCATTGACGAAGAGAAGAAGGGTCGGAATCGATCGTGGATCCTCTGAAAACTGTTGGGCGGCGTAGTAACATTTGAACCGTTTCCCTTTGATGATCGGGGCGATTTGTTTTTCTTGCGCGTCATGAATGACTTTATTGAGCCGAGCGGTTTGAAATTTAATATGACGCATCTGATCCATGCGATGAACCCCTTCCAGAAGCTTAGGGAGTCCAAATTGAGATTTGGCACTGATAAAATAAACAGGGGCAAAAGGAAGGAAGAAAAGAGCGCGTTGAATCGCTTGCGTAAATTCTAAACGGGTATCGGTATTGGCATCGCCTTGATCGATGGCGATATCCCATTTATTAAGGGCAATGACGCAAGGGACTTTGGATTTTTGGATTAGGCTTGCGATTTTTTTATCCTGTTCACGAACTCCCGCAAGGGTTTCAAGAACAAGAACACAAACGTCGGCTCGATTGATCATGTGAACCGTTCGTCCACTCATCTTGGCTTCGAGGGCATCATCAATCCGGCTTTTTTTACGGAGACCGGCGGTATCAATCAGAACGTATTTTTTGCCATCCCATTCAAAGGGGACGTCGACGGCGTCACGAGTCGTGCCGGGAACTTCGCTCACGATGTTCCGGTTTTCGTTGAGGATCGCATTGATCAAAGAGGATTTTCCAACATTCGGACGGCCGATCATCGCGACGCGTGTAGGGCGTGAAGGGGGAAGGGGTTCGGACTCAACCCATTGCTCCGTGAGCTCAGATTTAATATCTTCGATGCCGACGCCATGCATGGCCGAGACAGGATAGGGTTTTCCAAAACCGAGTTGTTCAAACTCGGAAGAAGAGGCCATATGTTTTTCGGTATCAGCTTTGTTTAAGAGGAGGTAAATCGGTTTTTGAGATTTACGAAGCTTGCGTGCAATCTCTTTATCGAGATGGGTTAGACCTTCGCGGATATCGACGACAAAAAGAATTTGAGTTGCGGTTTCGAGAGCGAGCTCGACTTCGTGTTCGATCGCCGAAGCAAACCCTTCAGAGTCGCCCAGACCAATTCCACCGGTATCGACGAGCGTGAATTCGAAGCTTCCCCAACGGGCGGAGACGATGAGCCGATCCCGAGTGACTCCAGGACGATCATGAACAATGGAGAGATCCCGACCTGCAAATCGGTTAAAGAGCGCAGATTTCCCGACGTTCGGTCGACCGACGATCGCAACGACAGGATGGGCAGTTTTTGACATATCGAGATGTCAATAGCCTCGATCTGGCCAAGGACAATGAAATAACCTTCGCTCTCTTGATTCAGTATTTGTTTGGGAATCGAATGGGCGGAGAAAAAGTCTATCTAAAAATAGCTCTTTTTCTAAATCCAATTCACGGAAAAAGGGAGTAAAAACGACTTAGAGACTACTCTGAATCTTCCATGACCTGATCGATAAAGTCATTCGCCATCTCTTCGGTTTTAAAGGTATATTCTTTAATCACCTGACTGGTCTCTTCATTCCGAATACAGACAACCCAGAGAGAGTCGCTTTTGCGTTGTTCCGGAAGGAGGTCAATTTCTTCGTTTGGTTTGAGAGTGACAGCTTTATTCATAATTTCCCCTCCATATCACATGGAGATTTAAGAGAATCAAGACGATTATTCAGCAGAAAGTCGTGTTTCTCGCTCCATCAATCTTAGGACTTGATTTGTGGTTCCGAGCTGGACCTGGTTTCCCCAGAGGGAATAAAAGAGATCAACTTGAATCGTTTCCACTTTTTCTCCCGTGATGGGAAGAATGGATTCGGTACGGGTCCACCAAACGGATGCCCGTTCGGTATCGTTGGCAATAATGCCAGTGAGCTTACCGTCCGTCGTTGCTATTCGTTGAAGTTTTTCTCCAGAATTAGGGAGCTCGGTAAAAACTTGAGCCAATGGCATTCCTCTCGCGATTTCGGATTGTCTTGCGCATTCAGAGACTAAAGAGCAGCGACGATCGGCGAGATATTGAGTTCTTTCAATGGAGATCATCGATTGAGTGATTGCGCCTGCGACAAGCGTCATTACAACCATAGCCACCACGGTTTCAATAAGAGAAAGTCCTCTTTGAGAAGATTTTAATCTCCATCTCATAAACTAATACCCATTTCTCATGAGCTTCATCGTCACAGACATTGTTGCTCCAAAGGTCATGAGATAAGATCCAACGGCAAGGCCGGCGGTCAGGAGAATAATAATGGGAGTAATTTTGTTGGCAATAGACTCAGAGGCGAGAAGAACCTGTTTCTCGTAAAGTTTCGCAATTTTTTCGGTTTGCTCAGGTAATTGAGAGGATTCGTGCCCTGCTTTTAATGCAAAGATAATATCGGGATCGAGATCGACATGAAGTTCTAGTGCTTGTGTAAGTTTAGCTTCCTTGTGAAATTGCTCTTCTGCCTTTTTGAGCTGATTTTCAAGTGGAGTATCTCTTGCGATATCGACAAGATAGTGGATCACTTGGGAATGAGGAACATTGGCCTTAAAAAGAATAGCCATTGCATAAAGGAGGGAGGTTTGTCTCATTCCCCAAAAGACTTCCCGTAAAAAATTAAATCGCTGGATCGCTCCTTCCCAAAGCTGACGGCGAAAAGGATTGTCGGTAAAAATTCCATAAAGAAATACTAAAAAAGCGGCGAGAGAGATGATCCAATATTCTCGAAGCATTTGAGAAACTTGAAGGGCCATCATACCACTTGGTTTCGCATTCATGCTGGCCATCATTTTTGCAAGATTAGGGACGGTGAAGAGTAATGAAAAAATCATATAACAAACGACAATGACAAGTGCAAACGAGGGTTGTACGAGGGCATTTCGAATGGATGAAACCATGGTCACTTGAGCACGATAAAACCGAGCTAATATATTTAAGACTTCAGGAAGAAGTGCTGAGTCATTTCCCGCTTTAATTGAGCCCGAAACGAGGGGAGGAAATTTTCCACATGATTCGATCGCTTCTGGAAAGGGCATATGTTCGAGAGATTGTTTAATCTCTTGGGAAATACTTCGAATTAATGAGTCAGGAGATTTTTCGTAAAGAAATGTGAGTGCTTGGCTTAGAGGAACTCTCATTTCTAACAAAGGGGCAAGCCTTTCACAGAAGACCGCGACTTGCGCTGGCTTTAGTTTCTGATTTTTAGATTTCGAATAAGATCCTTGTTCGCTTAATATTTGGTGATGCAAGACTTGAATTTTTTGAGAAGAAGCATATCCCTTAAGTTCTGATTCATTTGCAGCGGAAAATTGAGTGACAACTTTTTCACCCTGAAAATTTAATCCAATGACTTTATAGAGTGGCATAGGTTTATCCGATTGATATTCCAGACTTTACTCCATCAAAGTCTGTTATTCCTTGCTCGATAAGGGCAATCGCGGATTGTTTTAATGTTTTCATTCCAAGTGATTCTACCGCGTAATTTTGAAGTTCTCTTGGACGGGCTCCCGCATAAATAAGATCAATTAGTTTTTCATCCGTGGGCATGACTTCGATAATCGGACGGCGAGATTGATAGCCGTGATTACACCGACTGCATCCGAGAGGATTATGAAACTTCATTGTTTTTCCAATCCACGCAGATGAGTAGTGATTTTTTTTCTGCAATTGAGGGGTAAGCTCAACTTCATTGCAACAATGGGTACAGATTTCTTTGATCAGTCTTTGAGAAGAACAAAGCTTCAACTTACTTGCGATTTGAAAAGGTTGAATGCCTAAATAAGTTAAACGTTCTGGAATTTCACATGCAAAATCACAGTGAACGGTGGTAAGCATGATATGACCCGTGAGAGCTCCTTCGATGACAACTTCACCGGTTTCTCTTTCTCTCATTTCACCTACCATAATGACATGGGGTTTTTTTCTGAGCAATGCTTTGAGGACAGAACTAAAATTGATTCCCGCATCTCGATCTGCTAAGACGTGAATAACTCCTGGATAGATATTTTCAACAGGATCCTCGACGGCGTAGATCATACGATCATCAGTGGCTAAAAATTTAAGGATAGCGCCTAAAGTTGTTGTTTTTCCACTTCCCGTGGGACCAGCAATTATACAAAGCGCTCCTGGTTCTTGCGCCGCATTTTGAATGATTGTTTGAGTCATTGAATCGAAGGGGAGGGATTCAATTGAAATTTGTTTATTTCTTTGGGAGTCCTGAAATCGAACCGTTGTATGAACTAACTGAGAGGTCAGTCCAATATCTCGACCTACCGTTTGAATTCTAACATTAATTTGGCGGTTTTGATAAGGAAAGGTGAAGCTTCCACTTTGAGGAAATCTCCAACGATCTCCTTTCATCGTTTTTGTTTTTGAATATAAAATATGGTCGATGGTTCCAGAGAGACTAGAGGGAAGAGAATCTAAATCTTGTAACGTTCCATTAATTTCTGCGCGAAGACGAACTCGGTCCCCTTCGGGTTCAATATGAAGTTCAGTGGCATTCTTATTAATACAATCGATAAAAATTTGTGAAATCAGTCCCCAAACATGTTTAGCTTCCGGTGTGAGTGAAATTGTTTGATCTGCAGTTTCTTTACTAACCTGAAGTGTTTCAGCTGTTTTAACGTAGTCCTGACCAATGAGGCCTTGCTGTCTCATCCAGCTGTTGAGATCATTGTCTGAAATCGTAAGAAATGAGATGTGAAGTTCGGGGGATTGAAGCGTATTTTGAATCGCATCCTTGATTTGAATCAACCATGGATTGGGTGATGCACACCAAAGAGTTTTTCCTTGTTGAAAAAGAGGAAGAAAACGGTGGTGATGAAGGTCGCCAGGATTAAATTTTTTACACAGTTCATGATCAACCATCGAATCTTGAAGATCAATATATGGGGCATCATGATAAATGGCGACTGCACCGAGAAGATCTTCTTCGCGTTGGTGGTCAAAATTTCTTTCAATTTCAGAAGCATTTTTTTCAAATGCTTCTGAAATTTTTATCGTCAGAGGTTCTCGAAGAATTGCAGGAATTGTATCAACGTAACTCATTCCAAACCGTCCAATTCTTGGAGTTCAATAGGAATACAATGGATCCAGGAGATATTAAATTGGTGCTCCTGTAAGATTGCTTTCGCTAATGGGATTAATAGTGGATGCTCGGCGAGTACTGTTAATGAATTACCACGATAAAAAACAGGTGCTATTTTATAGGGAATAAGAAGTGAACGAAATTTTTGTACAGATTGATTGCCAGTTTGAGATCTAAAGTAGTCAAGTGGAGCTGGGGATTTTCCTATTTTTTGAAGCAAGTTTTTTTGAACTGAATCTTGGTTTCGATGTAATAAATCCGCTAATAAGGGAATCAAGAGGCTTGTCGGAGGAAGTACGAGTTTTCCTCCCATAGAGTGAGCTTCTTGAATCGAAATCATTTGGCATGCCGCTGCTGACTTTAAAAGTTCCTTTCCTATCGAAAGGCGAATTTGTTGAATAGACGATTGAGATTGAGTAATGGGAAGACGAAAAGAGCTGGTTTGAGGTAAATGATCTAACGACTGAGATTGCGTAGTGATCGTTTTTTTTATGATTGGAGAAGATGCAGGTTTTGATTCTACATTTTTTTGCAAATAGCTTGGTACTTTTAATGGATTACTCAGGCCTCTAAAAGTTTTCTGCTTTGAAATTGTTTTTTTAACGAAAACACCATCCTTTGGCGTGGTGTCAGGAATTTCGAATCTTGGATCATTTATGATCGGTTGTGGTTGTGGAAGGTCAAATGGAGTTGTTTCTTCCTCCGTTTTAGAGGCTTCTCGAATAATTTCTTCAACGGTATTATCCATCGATTGACTCGATGAAAATCCAAGTGAAAAAGCAGATCTCTCTGGTGCTTCTTGATGAGAAGGAGGTCGATTGCGTTTGAGAAGTCGATGGATCATAGTTATCTTGAAAATGGGCTATAGTCAGAGGCTTGAGCAGATAGATCGGATATTGGTTTATTAAAGTCTTTTGGAATAAATTTCATTTGATCTTTAATTTTATTAACTTCGTTTTCTAATCCTTGTGGATTTTGCGGGTCGAGGGTACCGGGTTCGACAACGAGAATAAGATTTCGTGTTCGTTTCTCATAATCACGGCTCGAGAAGAAAAATTTAATGAGTGGGATATCTCCTAAGATCGGAATTTTATTGGATTGATCTGTTCCGAAAAGTTGTTGCAGTCCTCCAAGCATTAGAGATTTATTTAGAGGAACTCGAACCGTAACTTCTGTGGATCTTTCTTCGATAATGGGCACTGAAGCACTGAAACCTCCATTATTGGATGTAAATGTTCGGGTTTGATTTGAAGAACTTAATGAGGGCTTTATTGCGAGACGAACAATATTGTCAGGTAATAATTGGGGAGTCACTTGAAGTGTCGCTCCAATCGGTTTGTATTGAAATCCTGTAATATCGAATCCTCCTGTTTGTTGATTTGCGCTGAAGGTGGGAATAGGTTCTTGTCTCGCAACTGTGGTCATTCCCGATTCGTTGTCTTCCGTAGAGACAAAAAATTGAGCTCTAATTTCGGCAAGACCTTTGTTTTCTAAAGCTCGGAGGACTCCTTTGACTTGTCCGGGTTGGAGAACGAGGGCGTAATCTGGACTCGAGGGCATAGGGGCAGTTGCTGCAGTTGCGACAAATTGAGTCGTCAACAAAGAGGCTAGAGAATTAACAGTCGTTGCAGAGAGATCTAATCCCGCTTCTCCAAAAGTATTTTTCCAATCGATTCCATACATTCTTCGGGGATTTGCATCGACTTCGACAGCAGTGACTCTCACGAGAACGTTGGGACGATCGACATCCAGTTTTGTAATCATGGAGTCGAGAAGTGTGATGTTGGAATCGACATCACGAACCACAAGAGTATTGGTTTTTGAATCAAATTGGATTTGAGAGCGATCCGATGAAAGAAATCCTTTGAAGAGTTCTTGCATTTTTTTCTGTTGATCTTCGGGTTTTCCGGGAACTCGTAAGTATTTAAGTTGTCGGGTATAAACTTGTTGAGGAAGTGCGGCGAGTGTGTCGGCATTGTAAAGTTCGATAGAGGATTCGTTTACCTGAACCGCATAGCCGTTTGCACGTGCCGCAACTTTGATCATTTCAAGGGGAGAGTCTTGATTGAATCTACCGCTCACGCTTCCTGTGACTTTAGGATTGGCAACATAGGAAAGCCCTCCTTTTTGTGCCATCGCTAAAACAAAATCATTTAATGGCATATTTTGAATTCGATACGCACTTTTATTTTCATTCCCTCTTAATGTGGTATCTGCGCCTGATGACTTTACGGGAACGTCATCAAAAATAACGTCAATTTCGTTACTGGTATGATGGGTCTGCGCATGAATGGAAGGGGTTGCAATTAAAATGCTAAAAAGCACATATTTGAATGAATTTTTCATCGTTTTCTTTCTTTCGTTTCAATTCGTGGAATGGTTTGAATGGTATCAAGTACCAACATCGATTCTGTATTTTGAGGTTGTGCATCTTCGGGTTGCTCTAAAATCACGTCATTCGATGGAGTCGCGAGTGCAATTTCGTGTGTTGCCTCATCTTCTTGCCAACCAATTTTAATTCGATTTTCAGTTACCTCTTGAAGAATTAAGATGTAGTCGTGATTTTGATGGCGTACAATCAGTTTAGATCTTACTTTCCATAAGATAGAATTTACCAAGGCTTCAAAGTTTGCAGAAAGTCCATAGAGATGAAGACCGGCTGTAACTTTTGCTAACGTAATTTCAAATTTATCGGACTTTTCCGGCGAAGTTTCTTTTTTAGCAACGAGACTTCCTTTTGAAGTAAGTCCAAACGAATCCGTTTTAATATTCTCTGGAAGTTTGCGGATCTCCGCAGGTCGAAAGACAATCAGTGATGCCGGAGGGGGCACTGATTCAATTTCAGGAGTCGAAATGCCTTTGAGGAATAAAGTTCCAAAAATTAGAATGGGAATAATCTTTCTCATGGAGTGGCCGCTATATTCAATGTTCCTTGAAAGAGGAGTATTTTCTGATCGCTTTGAACTGAAAGAGACCACTGATCGAGTTGCAGTGCGGGATAAGTTATTTGGACATCCCCTAGGACGTCTATTAAAGATGAAGAACGTGCTAACAACTTAATTTGATGAGAGTATGATTTTGTAGAGGATACGGATCCTGACTCTTTAAGGTCACCTAACTTAATTCCTTTTTCATCTGAACACTCAGAGGCAATTTTAGCTGTCGCTTGAATCATATTAATCGGTTGAAAATAACTTCGTAATTTGGGGAGTTCTGTTACTAAAATAGCGCGATCTTGTTCTCCTTTTTTCAAGGCTATTTCTTCCCTTTTCATTTCATCAAAAACAATTCTTTTTCGATTAAACTCGCGTTTAATTTCTCCACGGATTGTGATCATGCCCATTGAAAAAATTAAAGTCAGAGCAAGTGGGATCAGAAAGCCAAAGAGAAATAGGGATTTTTTAAAGGGATCCATGTAATTTGTTTTCTATTTTAATATTTAAACGGAAAGCGGCATCATGAGCAGAGCTTCTCTCACTGAGTCCGCTATCATTTACGACGACGACAAAATCGGTGAGGCTTTGCTGAAGTTTGGCTTCTAATTGCTGAGCGTATAAACGAAGCTGGATCAGATCTGATTTTGGCATGATCCCTTGTACTAAAATTTCAAAGGTTTTCTGCGTGGGGTTTTTGACAATTGGCTTTGAATTAAAACGAATCTCTTCAATCGTTACACCTTCCTGAATTGTTTCGAAAAGAGGTTCGGCTAATTGATCAAATCGAGGAAAAGAGGTCAGGGATTGATATTTGTTTTTATATTCTTGAGACTCTTGAAGAAACTGATCGTATTGAGTTTTTATCTGCCTTGCTTGTTCGGGTTTCATTTTCCATGCGTCCGAAGAGACTTCGTTAAAAATTTGGTAACCTAAAAAACTAATAGTCATTAACGTAGTCAGTAATGCGATTTTTTTAAAAATTCTCGATGTTCTAAGTAGGGCTCCTTGTTGTGCTGTAATTTGAGGAGACATCGCTTCGGGCG
>JAZKBH010000043.1:0-9074 GCA_040388725.1 Verrucomicrobiota bacterium | reverse complement strand
CGGCAAAGCCATCGTCGGGTATCGTCAGGAACCGGGGGTCTCGCCGGAGTCCACGATCGACCCCTTTGCAGCAGCCAAGTTATGGGTGGACAATTGGCGATGGGCAGGAGTGCCGTTCTATTTGCGCACGGGCAAAAGACTTGCCCAACGGGTCACGGAGATTGTCGTTCATTTCAAGAGTCCTCCGCTCTCGTTGTTTGGTGGCACCGAATGTTCTCCGCTCGGCCCCAACCTGCTCATTATGCATATTCAGCCGGAAGAGGGGATCACCTTGCAAATGCGAGCTAAGATGCCTGGACCGACCATTCGTACGCGGGCGGTCACGCTCGACTTTGACTATTCTCAATTTGGAAAAATCGCACCCACCACGGGCTACGAAAAACTGCTCTACGATTGCATCGTCGGCGATGCGACCCATTTCCACCGGACGGACATGGTGGAGGCGGCGTGGAAAGTGGCCGATCCGATTCTGGGTGTATGGGCCAGACAGCCATACGAAAATCTGCCGATGTATGCCCCAGGAACCTGGGGGCCTCCAGAGGCCGAACAACTACACCAATGGCAAAGCCGCTGAAAAAAATCGTACTCCAATACGGCCAAGAGACCCCTAGTAGGGTTATACCGTATGGCGTAGAAACAATTCATTCAACATTCTATCAAAATCAACAAATACGGAGTAAATCGTAAAAATGGCGAGGGACTTTCCTCCAGATTACGTTTTACTCCTTAACCCAGGAACTCAACCTCTATGAAACGAATCATAAAAATCACCGCACTTGCCATCACAACCATCAGCTTGGGAATCCAGATCTCCCCTGCACAAACCCCTATGGATCCCTCTATGAAAATGGATAAGCCGATGACTGCAATGCCGATGGAACCGGCTCCCACTATTTTGACCCAATATCTGCTCATCCAAAAAGCATTGGCGGCTGATTCGACGAAGGGCATTAGCGAGGCAAGTACTAAAATCTCAGAGCTCGTCGAAAAGGATACGATGAAAATGTTCCCCACATCTCTCGCCACTCAGGCAAAAGCCTTGGCAAAGCAGGAAAAAATTGAGGATGCACGCAAGGGTTTTGCCTCGCTGAGTGCGGAATTGATTTCCTCTTTAAAGGCACAAAAGATCAATACGGGCAAATTCTTTATTGCGGAATGTCCGATGGCCAAAGCGGAATGGATTCAAGATTCTAAAAAGATCGCCAATCCTTATTACGGATCAAGCATGGCGACCTGTGGATCCATCAAGGGAAATCTCTAATCTCTCACAAGCCCTCCCTTCGGTTTACTTTAATTTTATGAATTCCTGGAATCGTCGACGTTTTATTAACGCCACAGCCGGATGTGCCGCCTTTACTGTTCTCCAACCATTCATTCCCGTCTTTGCAGGCGGAGAAGAAGGACTTTCGGTTCCTGTAAAAGGTGCGCCGCAAGGAAACGGAAGATATGATCTCGAGATTGGCTCGGTACGACTCAATTTCGGTGGGAGAACAGGAATCGCGCAAGGGATCAATGGCACGGTGCCCGCACCACTTTTGCGTTTTCGCGAGGGAGAGCAAGCCCTTTTACGAGTAAAAAATAGTTTAAAGGAGGATAGCTCTATTCATTGGCACGGACTCATCCTGCCTCCTAAAATGGACGGGGTTCCGGGGGTGAGCTACGCCGGAATTATGCCTGGAGAGACTTTTACTTACCGCTTTCTGATCAAGCAAAGTGGCACCTACTGGTATCATAGTCATTCAGGATTTCAAGAGCAACAAGGGGTCTATGGACCGATCATCATTGATCCCACTCAACCCGACCCATTTGCCTATGACCGAGAATATGTCGTGATGCTCTCGGATTGGACTTTCGTCAATCCGCATAAAATTTATTCAACCCTCAAAAAACAAAGCAACTATTACAACCATCAGCGTCGTACTCTCGGTGATTTTTTCAGTGATGTTTCCTCTCGCGGATTATCCTCCACGATTTCTGACCGTATGGAATGGGGAGCCATGCGAATGGATCCGACCGACATCTCGGATGTGACCGGGGTCGTCTATACTTTTCTGATGAACGGTCTGGCTCCTGATGGCAATTGGACGGGGTTATTTAAAAAGGGAGAGAAAATCCGTTTGCGGTTTATCAATGCCGGGGCCGGCACTTACTTCGATGTTCGTATTCCGGGTCTATCCATGACGGTAGTGCAAGCGGATGGACAAAACATTCAGCCTGTCACTGTTGAGGAATTTCGGATCGCCAATGCGGAAACTTATGACGTGATTATCGAGCCGAAAAAGGAGGAGGCCTACACTATTTTTGCTGAGGCAATGGATCGCAGTGGATTTGCGCGCGGCACCTTGGCTCTCCGAGCGGGGATGACAGCTCCCCTTCCTGCTCGACGGCCGCGTCCCTTGCGAACCATGGCCGATATGGGCATGGGAGAGATGCCGGGCATGACCTCCCCCGCTGACAAAACACCCCCATCTCCAAGCTCCGCCCTCAAGACGCAAGCTCCCCCCGAGGGAAGCATGAAGGGAATGGTCATGCCCGATGCGGTTTCTCCTTCTCCGTCCGCTTCGATGCCCGGCATGGAGATGCAAGGAGCTTCTCACGGTCCCGACGAGCATGGGGCGGGAAATTCTTCGGTCACCATCATGCCCCGCCGCCGTGTGAACGAGCCAGGCACAGGTCTGGAAAACGCCGGACACCGCGTCCTGGTCTATGCTGATTTGAAAAGCTTGATTCCATGGCCCGACCAACGAAGGCCGGAACGAGAAATTGAAATGCACATCACCGGCAACATGGATCGTTATATTTGGGGTTTTGATGGCAAAACATTTTCCGAGGCCTCTTCACCGCTCCAATTGAAGTTCGGCGAACGGGTGCGCCTGACCTTTATTAACGACACGATGATGGCCCACCCCCTTCATCTTCACGGCATGTTTGTCGAACTGGAAAACGGTGCAGGGTCTCATCGACCTCGAAAACACACCGTCAGTGTTCAGCCCGGTGAAAAGCTTTCAGTAGATCTTACTGCTGATGCACTCGGCATGTGGGCGTTCCATTGCCACATTCTCTTTCATATGGAGGCCGGTATGTTCCGAATCGTTTCCGTCTCATAAAAAGATCCCCTTATGAAAAAAACCATTCAATATTTCGGTTTTCTTTTTCTTCTCATCGCAATAGCGACGCCACAGGCACCGGCACAAGAAGAGAGTATGAAAGGCATGGAGATGCCGAAATCGGCTCCCTCTCCGGTTGCCACTCCCCATGAAGGCATGGAGATGGGGAAGAAATCAGAAGAACAAAAAACCGCCCCGATGAATGAAATGGAAGGGATGTCGATGCCTCCCTCCCCTGCAGCGTCCAATCCTCCCTTGGGAATGCCGGGATTGATGGATCTACCGATTCCGAAGGCAACGAGTCCGGTTGCGTATGGACTTCCGCCGCACCTCGAGAACGGATGGCATCCCCCCGTGATGGATCAAAATATCAACTCCTATGCGGTTGCGGACAAACTGGAATATGGCGTGGGACGGGGAGCCGATCTTTTCATTTGGGATATGCAAGGTTGGGTGGGAGGTGATTATGATAAATTTTGGTGGAAAACGGAAGGCCAGCAACAGACCTCTCGTGATCTCGCCGGTGAGACCGAAGTGCAAGCGCTTTACAGCCGTCTCATCACCCCATTTTGGTTTGCCCAGGGAGGCGTACGTCGGGATGAAGCTTGGGGGCCGGGTGGGGAACAGGGGAGGACTTTTGCGGTCCTTGGTCTCCAAGGATTATCTCCCTATCGATTCGATCTCGAACCGGCCCTTTTTATTAGCGAAGAAGGGGATGTTTCTGCGAGCCTCACAGCCACTTACGACATTCTACTCACACAGCGACTCATTCTCCAGCCACGTCTGGATTTCGATGCTGCCGTGCAATCAGTCGAAAAATTCGGGGTCGGAGAGGGGGTTAACAGTGTCGGGCTGGGCTTACGGTTGCGTTATGAAATCAGGCGCGAATTTGCACCTTATGTGGGAGTCGAGTGGTTACAACAGTTTGACGAAACCGCTAAGTTCTCACGAAATAATAGAGAGCGTACTGAAGATCTTCGCTTTGTGTTTGGAGTGCGTCTCTGGTACTAAAAAAGCCGCTCCCTCTCTGAAGGAGCGGCATTAAAATAGAGCCGGATTACATTCCGGAAGTCTTTTTGCCTTTAGCGGTACAACAAAATGCTGAATCACTTCCACAAACACTGCAGACGTGAAGAATTTCAGTCTCTTTTGTTCCAGGACGAATTTGGATTTTTCCTCCACATCCCTTGCAGGCATGCTCGGATCCAATTCGCGTGTAACTGATATGACCTCGGCTATCCGGGCTGCTGATCGCCTTCACGGAGACGTTTTTACATTTTGCGCAGATCATCGCGATGGAATCTCCTTGTTTAAGGGACTCGATATCTGATTTCTTTTTGGTGGCCTTAAATTCGGTGATATCCGAACTATACGTCCCACCCGATTCACGGCTTGCCCAATCGGGCTTTGCTTGGGATTCCACCGAAAGACCCATGCCGACGAGGATTATCGCACATGCCATTTTGATCATTTTCAATATATTAATTTTCATATTTTTCCATTTTCTGTTGATGAACCACTTTGTACCTGACAGCGAAGGAGATCGACACATCGAGGCAGGTTCTTTAGATGGAGAAGTAAGGGCTTTAGATATATAAGTGCAATGGGGTATAACCCTACCGTAAGGGATGGGCGACATAATGACATTATATCATTATGTCATATCGTTAAATTAAAAGGTTGCCTTTTGCAACCTTTAGGTTATCTTTATTACATGGGAACAACAGTAAAATTAAGCGATGAGTTAGTCAGTTCCGCAAAACGATCTGGATCTGTTGCCAAGCGCAGCGTACCCGCTCAAATCGAATACTGGGCCAAACTCGGAAGAATTGCAGAACCCGACTTGTTTCAAAAAACTCGTGAGCGAGCATTTAAGACCGGCCAGTTGAAGTTTGAAGACCTTTCTGAAACCGAACAAGAGGAGCTTTCATTGAAAACGATCATGACCCCTACAAAGACAACTTTTGACCCCAAAGCGACCGGAGAAGCTGTTTGCGAATGGGACGAAAATCTCAACTCTTTGGTTGAATACCGACCCGACGGAACTGCTTGGACTGGGAAATTAAAAAATAGAAAGTTTGTTCCAGAGAAGCAGATCAGTTAAGATCAATCTTACTGATTGAAGGCAAAACCAAAATTCTTTCTTCTCGCGGGGATCAACGGCGCAGGAAAATCGACCTTTTATGAGGATCGACTGAAGCCATTGGGACTTCCTTTTATTAATGCCGATCATATAGCGGCCACTCTCGACCCTAAAAACGCCACTCACAGCGACGAAATATCACTTCAAGCTCAAAAGCTGGCCGAACAACTCAGAACGCACCATTTGCAGGAGAAGAAGAGTTTTGTCTCAGAAACTGTTTTCTCCCATCACTCTAAAGTGGATCTCATTAAAGAGGCACAGGACGCAGGCTTTGTCGTAACCTTAATTTTCATTAATCTCCCCTCGTCTGACCTCGCTCAACATCGTGTAATTCAGAGAAGCCAAAAAGGCGGCCATGATGTCCCTCCAGATAAGATTTCATCCAGATATCCGCGAGTCATGGAAAATATTGTCGCGGCTAAATCTATTCCAGACCATTTTTTCGTTTTTGATAACAACCGGCGAGATAAACCCCACACATTCCTCATGCACCTTAAAAAGGGAATAGTTGATCGAGTAAGTGAGTATCAGCCCACGTGGGCCATCCAAATGTTTCCAGTCGAATATCAAACCAATCAAATCCGGAAAATTCTTCTGGAAAAGGAAAAGGAGATACGATTCACTACACGGGAATGCGGATCCTTTCAAAAGGCGGTCAAAAAAATACTCCCACTTTTCGACCAAAATCTTTATATCCCAGCAGCTTTTCAGCAAATTGAAAAAGAGTTTACAATGCCAGCCTTAAGACATCGATCGAATGCTCTTTCCTGCGAAGAATACTCTTCCGTTATTAAGCGTCCTGAATCCTCCGAAATTAAATGGACCAATCCATCTGAAACACAAAAAGGACGGGGATTTCGTCGATAAAATGACATAATGACATTATGTCATAATATTTTTGTACCCGCGAGATTCAACGCCCATTCATAATCAGTTTTAGAATTCGGCATTAATGCCTCCTTTTCAAATGGTTTTTCACTATTAACAACTCCGTCTTTGTGCATTTCGATAAGAACATTTTTTGAGAATTCTGATAGCCCAAACCATTTTTTAGGAGAAAACACGACATTGTCACTGGTCTGCAAAAGCAGTCGGGGAAGTGCCATTTCCATTAAATAAACAGGGAATCGTAATAACGATTGAGCTAAAAGAGAAGGATTTTTATGTGCCCATTTATTCCAACTCAATATTGCAAGCCCACTCGTTTCTTTAGGAAGGATAGTAAAGGTTAACCACTCAAAATTAGGAATTAAAAATTTCCCTTTTGCTGTTATTTGAGGACAGAAAGTTGTTGTTCCAATTAACCAGGGAAGCTCTTTCAAATCGAATACTAAATGCGAAAAGTCAGAATAATCGCCTGTCTGAATGGCATCTTCTATTTTATATTTATATTTCAATAGCTCCATGCAGCGTATCATTTCAGCACCACAATAAGGATGTGTTTTTGGATCATTTACAATCTGATTATTCAAAAAAGAGGCGACTACGCTATATTTAGCCATGAACTCTTTGCATACTGATCGATAGATGAGTTTTACACAAATTTCAGGGGATGCATTTACATCCAGCCTATCTAAGCCGCGGAAAAGCTCGGTGTCGTGCTTATTACAAAAACCCTTAAATACAGAAGCCTCACCACAACCTACTGCATCAGGACAAAAAAGAGTGGCATCTCCTTGATCTGTTTTTTTCTGAAATACTCCAAGCTTAACTAAATGACCATCAACCTGAAGATGATTCAGCCAACACTTGCTTAGACTATGAGAAAAGATGGGAGGTTCAAGGCACGGTTCACCCCAATATAAACAAGAATCAAGAGGAGGATTTTTATTTCCTCGTGATATTTGACTCATAGCCTTAAATGCAAGACCCCGTTTTTTATTTGAATTTTGGTCCATAAAATTAGTTAAAGTGTCATTATGTCATTATGTCATAATTCCAAGGTAAGTTGATTATATGCATCTCTTGCCCTGGGGTGAAAGTCAGTGTGAATTTTCCTCAGCCTTGTTGAATCAACATGGGTATAAATTTGGGTATTCGATAATGAAGCGTGACCTAAAAGTTCCTGAACCACTCGCAAGTCTGCACCGTTCTCAAAAAGGTGCGTCGCAAAGGAGTGCCTGAGTAAGTGAGGATACAGGCGTTTTTTAATCCCCACGGATTTTCCAAGATCCCGAATTATTTTCCAGGCAATATACCTACTCATTGGCCTGCCGTGCTTGTTAAGAAATATTCTCTCCGTTAGATTGCCTTTAAGGAGCTGGAGCCGTGCGTCAGAAAGATAGGCGTCTAGGGCGATTATTGCCTTTCTCCCAATAGGCTGAATTCTTTCTCTCTGCCCTTTTCCCATAATTCTCAGAAGGTTATCTCCCTTCAGATAGCTCTCCATCTTCAAATTCATGATCTCCTGAACTCTACCGCCCGTAGCGTATAAAAGCTCGACCAGGGCTCGATCTCTCACTCCTATAGGTGTTTTATCAAAAGAGTGGTTCATCAGAAGGTTAATTTCCCCAATAGATAAGACCTCAGGAAGGGAGCGGCCCACCTGGGGGATCTCTAAATGCTCGCAGGGATCCAATTCGATGACTCCCTCTTCTCGAAGAATCTTGAAAAGATGTTTCAAAGCCACCACATAACCCTTGAGAGTCGCTGAAGGATGATACGTTGATTTTTCGCTCAAAAATTGATGCACGCGTTCTGTAGCAACGAAATCTGGTGCTCGACGAATTTTCAAACACCAATCCCTGAACGTATTTAAACACTGCCGATATTTCAAAACTGAGAGCGGTGCCAGCCCCTTTTCGACGGTTAAAAATTGACAACATTTTTCGATTACTTCATCCCACTTTTTATTATTCCCCATCTTTTTCTTTATTCCCGATAAGAATAAATAATAAAGAAAATAAATTATAACCTATTGATAACGTATAGGTTATAAAAGCGATATTATGTCATTAGGACATAATGTCATTATATGGTGATCGAAATTGTTTGACCTTTAAATGAAAGAAGGAATAGTAGGTTAGCCTTCAGCTCATCTCGTTCCTGAACTATAGGAAAAAGTTTTTCCGAGGAGCTAAACCGCACTTCTTCAGATATTTGTTCTGTATTAATCGAGGTATTCTTGAGAGGATCCTGTTAAGAATGTTGACCTAGAATGATAGTTTTTCAGCCATGAGAAGATCGATAAGCGTACAAGTTCTTCATTGACTCGGTCCATGTCGTCGGACGATCGATGGAGAAATGATTGTCCTCCTTCGCCTCCTTCCGCCACACCGAGATTATCATGATGAATCCCGCATCCAATCCCATAGCGGATAAGCCTGGATTTCTAAAATACCATGTAATTTATGAAACCGTGATTGAAGCTATCGATAAAATCGCCTGGCAAGGATCGAATTCAAAATCCTAAAAGCTTTTCTTTTTGACGACACGCTCATGAATTCGCTTTTTTAAAAAATAACTCACTTCTCAGTTACACGCGATTTTATTTTCTGTTTTGAAAAAGAGACAAAAAAACCCCGAGGTTTGAACCTCGGGGTTTTTCTGAAAAAAAAAGGCTAATTAGTCAAGATGTTGCGAAACAAGTTTCGTCATCTCAAACATGCTGACTTTCTTTTTACCATTGAACACAGCCTTCAACTTATCGTCGGCGTTGATCATGGTTCTTTCCTTCTTATCTTGAAGTTCGTTCTTCTTGATATAGACCCAGAGCTTCTTGGTGAGTTCTGTGCGAGGAAGGGGCTTGGAGCCTACGACTTCGGACAAAACCTCATCAGGTTGCACGGGTTTCATGAATGCAGCATTTGGTTTACGTTTAGCAG
>JAZKBH010000042.1:0-2838 GCA_040388725.1 Verrucomicrobiota bacterium | reverse complement strand
GTCGGCAGATTCAAAGCCGGTGGTGTAGGGAAGAGAGGCGGTTTGGGAAAAGGCAAAAGAAGAATTTACCGCCAAGAAGAGAAGAATGCCATAAATACCAAAACCATTTTTAACCGCAGAGGGCGCTGAGGAACGCAGAGAGCTTAAAGTCAAAAAGACGTTTTTAAATAAGGAAAGCAGGAAGGCACGAAAAATCAAAAAGAAGACTAATCCCGAAATATTTCGGGATTGAAAATGATGAGAAAATCCATCTTTACGACCGAGCTCGCAAGAGTGAATTTTTTCATCATTTTTCATCCGAGTGAACTCGGAAAGAGTTCCTTTTTCTGGACGTGGCATCGGCGTGTCTCGCCGTAGTGATGAGGCGAAGGCGGATGCGCCGTTGTGTGAGAACAAATGCATTTTTCGGGAGTTATTTCTTCTTATTTTTGAAGAGGCTCTTCATGACCTTGAACGAGGAAAAAACAACCCAGACCCCGAGGGCTCCAAATTGGATTAGCGTTCCTGTTTTTGGCTCACTCGCCTGAAGTATCCCCGCAGATAAGATAAGGAGTATTACTCCCTCTTTGATGTGTACTTTCATAGATGGCTCTTGGACTAGGGAGCACTTTAATATTAAACAAGCTTTTTGAATTAGATTCCAAAAATTCTCTTATATAGATTAAATAGCGATAGCGGTAATTTAAATAGGCTCTTATGACACAGAGAGATCTATCACTGGCGTCATGACGCCATCATCAGAACAAACGAGAGAGGCAAGAATTAATATAAATTATTTTCATCAATGAATTGTTCAACTCCATTTTGTTGTAATGAACTCGCGAGTGGTTGTGTTCCCCACGCCAAACGATTCATGTTCCGGTTTTTAGAAATTGGTTTGCCCCTCCCGATGAAAGGAGGAATAGATAAGAGGCAGGAGAAAAGATAAAAATCCCCCTCCTTTGCCCATGCCGCTGAGCCAGCAGCCCTCCATTTTTAAACTCATCCTGCAAAATTCAGACAATAAAAGGTCCCTCTTTATTGTCATTTTTTATCTCTGAACATTTTTCGATTGTGAGGGAGACTAATCCGTGAAATAAACGTCGGTGGTTTATCTTTGGATTTTACTCTCAGTCCTTGTCACATTTCTTTTCCAGATCGGAGGAGTCTACTTTTATCATCGCGACCCGATTCTCGATCGTTATCTCTGTCTCGCCTGGGGAAATCTTCTCGCTCAACCGGAACGACTTCTTTTGTATGGCTGGCTTCATTCGACCCTCGCCCCGTGGCACGTTCTTCTCAATGGGATCGGCATTTTCTATCTCGGCCGTGATGTGGAAAAAGAGAATGGCCCATGGAAAACGCTTCTGATTTTTGTGGGAGGAGTTATCGCCGGAGGACTGCTCTGGAAAATTCTTCCGGGAATTGGGACTTATCCGAAATGGCGTCTGATGGGATGCAGTGCGGGGGTCTGCGCACTTTTTGCGGTTGATACCTTGAACCATCAACGTCGAAATGAATCCTTTCGATGGGGAAGTATTGTTTTAAGCGGAAGAACCTTTCTTTTCATCGCCCTCGGTTTTGAAATCGTTTTCTGGCGGATGGGCTGGTGGGGATTCATTGCCCATACCGCCCACTTGGGAGGAATCCTCGCTGGAATTTTGATCGATCAACTCTTTCATTTTTCGGAAACGAGTAAAAAGATTGTTTTTTTTATTAATTCCTTTTGGAATGCGTCCCGCTTCTTTATGAAACGAAATAAAATCATCCTCGTCTCCGTCATTAATTGCCTGATCGTGGCCTATCTCGGCTATCTGGTCTGGAAACTTAATAAACCTCTCCTTCATCCCGCCCCCCCTGCTGCTTCTGTAAAAATGGACTCACCCGAAGTCCTTGTTCAAAAAGCACTCCGGACTGAAACGTTTAAGACGGGAACTTTTCAAGATCGAATCAAGTTTCTGGAATCCATTCCTCCTCATTCCCCTTTTCATCAGATTGAGCCCCTTCTTTCCTGTCTGAATCTTCAATGGAAAGGATACAACTCTTTTTCGCTTCTTGAAAAATTTCAATGGTTCTCGACCTCTACCAATCTTCTCAATCAATCTCCTGAAGCACGGGTGACACTCGCACAAGGATTGGAACCCAATATCGGGGATCCTCATATTCCCCTTCTGATCCAAACTCAGTCCTACATCTCTCTCGGAAATGTTTTGATTGCTCACCTCACGGATCTTTCAAAATCAAAAGAAGATCCAACGCTCACGACAGAAACTCAAACGATTCAGACCATTTTTGAACGAGTCAATTTAAAATTGGAAAAGCAAAAAAATGTTGCCTTGATTCCGATCCAGATGCAGGCCAAAGCCTTCTTACGTTCCCATTATCCGGATCGCTTCCCTTATCCAACGCTCGAGCGTGAATTGACGGAGCGCATTATCTCATCGAAAAGCCCTGAAAAAATTAAAATTGAGGCTTTGAAAGCGCTGACGGCCATTCAATCCCCAGCCGCTATTCATGATTCACTTCCTTTATTAAGCCAAAATCCAGGGAGCACGTTGCAGGTAGAACTATTTCATTATTTATCGAGCCAAGGCGATGCCGAATCGATTCGTGTTTTAAGTCAACTTCAACCGATCTTTCCCGATGAAGAGGAAATAATTCTTCGAACCATTCAGTCGATCCGAGATCGACATAAACCGGCGCCTCAAAAGCCTTAAAGAATTTAAAGACATTTATTGCATTAGGAATTTAAAAAATGGAGCGCCGCTGGCTCAGCGGCATGGGCGAAGGAGATGTTTTTGTCTTTCCTCGTCCTTCAAATCCACCCCTGATCCATGCCGCCGAGCCGGCGGCGCTCCA
>JAZKBH010000041.1:7242-9832 GCA_040388725.1 Verrucomicrobiota bacterium | reverse complement strand
TTCGGTCATGATCTTCGTTGCACGCTCGGAATCCGATCCCACCACGACACGGTCAGGATTCATTAAATCAGCAACCGCAGATCCTTCTCTTAAAAACTCAGGATTACTGACGACATCAAACTCGACTTTCCCTTGAGTATAACGCGCAATCGTTTGTGTGACGCGGTCGCCTGTTTTGACAGGAACAGTGCTTTTGTCGACCACGACGCGATACTCCGTCATGACGGCAGCAATTTCGCGTGCGACTTTTTCGATGTAAGTTAAATCAACACTTCCATCGGGTTGAGGAGGCGTAGGAACTGCAATAAAAACGACTAAGGATTGCTCAACACCCTCTTTAATGGAATCCGTAAATTTTAAACGTCCTGCAGCAACGTTCTTCTTAATTAAATCTTCTAACCCTGGTTCATAAATCGGAATTTGACCCGCACGAAGAGTCGCGACCTTTTTCTTGTCATTATCAACGCAAATGACTTCGTGTCCCACTTCAGCAAAACAAGTACCACTGACCAGGCCGACATAGCCTGTTCCAACAATCGCTATCTTCATTTTTAATTCGCGTCCAAGGAAAGCTTTTGGGAAGGGAAAGCCTTAAGGGTTAGTGTAAAATAGACCAATTTTTCGTCCTGACCTCCGCGATTATCCCGATCCGCTATAGTCAGAGCCAATTGCCACGAGGAGAGATCTCGATAAATTCGATAGCTCTGTTCCTCGAGCTTTCCATCATTCGCTTCGAACGTCAGCATATTTTCAAACTGCCAATGTTCATTGAGACGATAGAAATTAGACCAATAAAGAAGATTACTATCGGGATAGAGCGTACTATTACTCAAAACCCGAACCCCAGCCTTGGTCTCAAGCGAACGCGTCATTTGCCAAGTCAGGGAATTATCTGAAAGAGTGTAACTATTTCCATTCACATCAAAGGATGAAAATGAATCGTACGTTAACCAAGAGAGCGGACGAATTTTCAAGTCACTATAAACGTTGGAGTAAAGATTGTCTCTCGCGGAAGCTTCGGCATCGATATCGTTATTATGCGCCATATCCAAATCCGCATAGACCGCCCAATCTGCTAAATCCCAATTCGCACCATCTCGTTTCGTCTGAATTTTATTTCGAATTCCGTGACGAACAATTGCTTGGTTATCCAACGAGTCGATTGAGTTATTTTGATCCGGATTAATGGGCTGTAACCGCTCTGAAGGAAGACGTGTATCAAATCCCCGAAGCTTATCGGGACTCACCCCTTCACGCTGTGCGATTTGCAGATTTACAAACGGTTCCATGACATGGCGAATTCCATCAATTCCTAAGCTCGAATTTTTGATATCAAGCCATGTCCGTGAGACTTTGAACGAAGCCTCCGTTCCGGCAAATGCCCAAAGACGAGTTACCCCATGCGTATGACTATCACCCACCGTCGCCTGATTATCATCCGACCACGCAGTTTCACGAAATCCCGCGCGAGGCGTTACAGAAAGCCAGTTGAAATATTGTCGAGGATACAAAAGCTGTTGAAGCGTATCCCAACGGTAGGCCCCATAATTCAAGGGATAAACCACTTCTGGTCTATCAAATTGACGTTTAAAACTCGCCACACTGTACTCACTTTGATACTCCAAATTATCATAAAGCTTAATACGTTTCGTTTCGATTTTTAATTCAGGAAGTCGTTCCGTTGTTTCAAAAAAGCCATTCAAACGATCCACGAGCAATGCAGAGACAGTAAAGTTTTCGTTGTATTGAACCGCATTTGCATAATTAAGCGGCTGCCTATCTTGACGGAATTCATTTTCAAAAAAATCTTCGGTCACATGAGGATCACTCCATAATTCCTGTTTTAAAGCCAAACTTAACCCATCTTTATAATTCGTCATTTGTTGAAGCGCAAAACGATAACGAGTCGTTGTCACTCCTTCGCGAGGAGCCCCTGAAAAATTGGCATTGTGATCATTGTCTTCAGCCCAATAACTTTTAAATAAACCTTCACTCTGACTATTCGGTTTATATTGAAGGTCTACACCACCCGCTAAGCCCCGCTTTTCGCGAGCATCAAAATGAAGGGTTCCTTTTAAGTTTTTATCAAAATACATATTGTAGGTCGCCTTACCAAAAGCACCCCAACGAGAATTACTTCCTCCCGTCACAACAAAGTTCGTCCGATCATCATCCAAAGATTGAACAAAGACAGGAACCCAAAGCACGGGAATTTTTCCCACATATAAAACTACATTTTTTAAAACGACTTCATCATCGTTATAAATTTCCACCGTTGATGCTTTAAAATGGAATCCAGGGTCTTCTCGGTTTTCAGTCGTAAAATAGCCTTGAGATAAACTGTAATGATTCGGCTCGGGGGTCGTAATTTTATTGGCTCCCATAAAAACAGGAAGATAAGACATCCGAAAGTCGGAAGACTCCAGTTTTTTGGTTTCAAAATTGTAAATTAAAGTCTCTCCCCGATAAACTTTTCCCGTCGTGTAAACTCGAACATTTCCACTCGCCATCACGACTTTTGTTTTACGATCTAAGGAAACTTTATCGGCGTAAAGAATGTCCTCTCCGTAGTGAATGACCACGTTGAGAT
>JAZKBH010000041.1:0-7232 GCA_040388725.1 Verrucomicrobiota bacterium | reverse complement strand
AGGAGCCCTCTTTTCAGCCTCTTGAGCCCAAAGAGATCCTATGCCTAAAATGCACAAAGTGAATATGATATAACGAATCACAGGAAAAAATGCTTATCAGGGTTTCGGTGAAGCGCAATCCCATTTTTTTACGCAAATCACGTAAAATGAAAGGCTAAGAGATCTTCACTTTTGAGATATTTAAAAATAAATCACGTACGTTCATCCACTCACGGAACTCTTATTCATGAGCAACGATAAAATTAACAATCGGAGTGGGATCGACTAAACTATGAGGATGATGCCCTACCCCCGGTTTTGTGATCACTTTCATCACCCCGCCCATGGTAAGATAACGCGCTAAAACGATATTCGTATTTTCCTCCATCGGAACCACATCGTCTGCATCCCCACAAACACTAAGTATCTCCATATGAGCATCCGCCAATGACTTTAAGCGATCGATCGGATTTAAGGAATAAGCCATCGCCTCTTCTTCAGATAAATGGTAAACCACCTTACATCGTTCCCAATCCTTAGGCGAACCCTTCCCTTTTCCTTTTCCCGCGGGCCAACTTTTAAAATCACAGACGGGAGCATCCACATAAAGACACTGAACAAAGAGAGGATTCTGTGCTGCCCAATTAAAGGCAAACAAACCGCCTCGACTAAAGCCTTCAACGACCACTTTAGGAGCGAGCCCCCTCTTTTGAGTCATTTCCTCATAAAATCGATCCATATGCGCAATTGCAACAGGCGCTCCGTACATGTTTTCGAGGTTCATGTACGCGACGTAATATCCTTTTCCCAACAACGCCACATCCGCCTCCGGAAAAGCCCCAAAAAATTCCGTGCGCCAAATCCAAGGATTTCCTTTCGCGGGTTTATTGGGAACGACTAAGGTACAAGCTCGTCCATCCACAGCAAAATCTAAACGAAGCGACTTATTCCATTGAGATCTATTTTCCTTCGGAATTTCCCCTTCGAATTCCTTTCCTGTCAAAGCCTGAAAAGCTGTTTTCGCGAGCAGAGTTGTTCCCTCTGTATTGGGATGAATTGAATCCGGAAGAAGCGCTTCCTTCCCCTGAAATACTTTGTGCATATCAATAATCTTCACATTCTCTTCTTGGGCTAATTGATTCACCAAGCCGATCACTTCTTGAACGCCGCTTTCATTAATTCCCCCATTACTTTTTCCAACAAAGGGAACGGGATAACAGACAAAAATCTCGGGAGAGGTCGGAAGTGCCCTCAGTTTTCCGATGAGCTCTTTGTAGTCCGTTACAAACTGTTCCTTAAACTTCCAATTTTGAAGCTTCGTATCATTCGTTCCGAGCATGATGATCACTTTTTGAGGAAGGAATCGTAATGCCGATGCGAGAGCATTCTGTTTTTGGTAAGGATTATCTCCAGAATTTAACAATGTCGCCCCATTGATCCCAAAGTTTCGAACCTCCCATTTTTCTCCTAACATTCGATTCAATTGCATCGGATAAGAATCATATTCCGCAATCGCAACGCCATATCCCGCGGTAATGCTATCTCCAATACAGGCGACTTTGATCGGGGCTTCCATGGAGGGAGATGACTCCGTTTGAGCAAACTCTATTAAAAAAAACAGAAAAACAAAGAACACCGCTACTTTCATCTGACTTTTTCTTCGTTTCATAAATTCTTAAAAGAGCCGATAGACTCTTTCCTTTAAATTTACTTTAGAAGAAAAAGAGAAAAAGGATTGAGCTATAAACGCTGAATTTTTAGGAATTTCGGCGTTCAATCCTTATGGGATGAGATATCAGAGCTAGCACGATAAATTCCCTCTAAAAATCATTTTGGGGTGTAATGGAAAGAGTTCTTAGACCTTGATGCTTCCTCATGGAGTGATCCTTCGACAAAGCCACAGTGAAAAGCCGAAGAAATGAAGAAAAATTGAGCATCGATGTCAGGATGAAGAGGATGAAATTCAACTTTTTTTCATCCCAAATCTTGCATTGGGAATTAAAATGGGGAGGGCCAATCCCGCACATGCGGGAGCGGCCTTGATTTTGAGAGGGAACAGAAGCATGGGTTGCTCCCCCTCCTCCCGGCGAGCCAAAATGACTTCCGATTCCATCGCAAACAGGCTTCTCGTTTCACGAGCCTTTTCGCATCGCTTGGCCCTCCCTTTCTATTCACCAAAAAGTTTTGTATTTTAGGTCGTAAAACGAGTCTTCATGCAAGATCTGGGTTCATTTATCATGTTTTCGAACTCCGATAAGTAGAAACCGCTTTCGCATTCAATTTCCAGAATCCTCTCCATCCTGATATCGATGCAAATACTGTATTTTACTTCCGTTAACTCCTATGAGACAAGCCGATGGAACCCATAAAGACTTCCCATTTTCGTGATTCGATTTACAGCTAAAACCGATTCAAATGCGTAAATAGACTACTATTTTGAGGGAGTAAACAGAGGCCGATCTAAATAATACGGATCAGCAATCCCTTTCTGAAAAGACTCCAAGGCCTCTGGACTCGAATTCACCCGAAGATTACTAAAGGTCCCGTCGGAGTTTTCCCATCGCTCATGCCAAAAAACGGCCGCCTTTAAGCGCGGGAATGTTTTCATAATTTTAAACGCATTTTCGATGAACAATCCTTTGCTCCCACTTTCAGGATACTCCCCGACCCCCCACTCCGCCAACATCACGGGCTTAACAGGGTCTAATTGACAAATTTTGTTATAAGGATATTCCGCCAAATCTCGAAATGACTTCCAAACATCCCCTTTAAATTGTTTTCCGTAAACACTTAACGCAAGCCAGTCGACGTAATCCGAGCCGGGATAGTACGCGGCCATCTGATTCCATTCTTCATCCGGGTATGGATAGTTCATCGAATGAAAAACCCATTGAATATTTTTGACTCCATTTTTACGAACACGATCGACCACATAGCGATAGGTTTTTTTATAAAGTTCCGGACCTTCCCATTGCTTCGGACCGATCACTTTGCCTCCTCCATAAAAATAGCCGGACCACGGAAACCAAGTTCCATTCATCTCTAAACCCCAGGCCACATAGAGCGGCTTTCCATAATGAATTGCCCCTGCGCTCCATTGATCAATATAGGCATCCCATTTCCCTTCTAAAATCGACTTTAAAGAAAATCGATCGACCCCTCGATCTTCCATATAGGGCTTATCCCAAGGCGACCAGTAAAGTAAGGGAACGGCGCCGTAGGCATCAATAATGGCACAATTTTTCTGTGGAAAAGATTGATCCCCCCAAAAACTTCCGGAAGCGATAATCGCCTGAGACTTTCCCACCATTTCTTGAAATTTCTCGACGGCTTCGAGAGTGACCTCAGCCTCTCCCTCCCCGAAATCGACGTAAGCCCCCACATACAACCCCTTTTCAGGAACCAACGGAAAAAATGAATGAGCCTCCGCTTCCGTTTTTCGAGGAGAACAGGAAAAAGAGAGAACACATACCAACACAATCCCTAAAGACTTCAATAGATCACTCGGAGAAAACATCTCGGTATATTGCAGGAGATTGAGTCCGTATCAAGGGTTCTGTGTCTATCCTTTCCACAAAAATGAACATTCCCTACAAAGATCCTTTTATTTCTCTAAAACCCTCCCGCTTTACCTCTTGATTGAAGTTAAAATAAGTATCACTAATTTTACGATTGAACTCGTTCGATTTCTTTCATACGTTAAAGCCCCATGAGCTTAAATTCCTTCAATACTCTCCAATCGTTTACCGCGAAAGACGGTAAATCCTACAAATTTCACTCTCTTCCCCAACTTGAGAAATCGGGTGTCGGCAAAGTCTCTAAACTTCCTGTTTCGATCCGAATCGTCCTCGAATCCCTTCTCCGTAATTGTGACGGTAAGCGTGTGGCTGAACAAGATGTCAAAAACCTCGTGAACTGGAATGCGAAAGCCCCCGCTCCTGATGAAATTCCATTCGTCGTTGCCCGTATCGTTCTCCAAGATTTCACCGGCGTTCCTCTTCTGGTCGATCTCGCTGCTATGCGTAGCGCGGTCAAACGCATGAACAAGAGCCCTAAGCTCATTGAACCTCTTGTTCCCGTTGATCTCGTCGTCGATCACTCGGTTCAAGTCGATTTTGCGGGGACCGCTGATTCCTTCCAAAAAAATCTCGATCTCGAATTCCAACGGAATCGTGAACGCTACGAATTCTTGAAATGGGGCCAACAAGCTTTTGAAACCTTTAAAGTCGTTCCTCCTGGAATCGGTATTGTTCACCAAGTCAATTTGGAATACTTAGCCAAAGGCGTTCTCAGCGCAGGCGATATTCTTTATCCCGACACCCTGGTTGGAACTGATTCACACACGACCATGATCAACGGACTCGGAATTGTCGGTTGGGGCGTCGGTGGTATTGAAGCTGAAGCAGGAATGCTCGGACAACCGATTGCCTTTTTAACGCCTGAAGTCGTCGGTGTTCATATGACCGGCAGTCTCAGAGAAGGCGTGACCGCGACTGATTTAGCCCTCCACGTGACGGAGATGCTTCGCAAGTTTAAAGTGGTCGGTAAATTCGTTGAATTCTTCGGCCCAGGCGCAGCCTCACTTCCTCTCACCGATCGCGCGACGGTCGCCAACATGGCCCCTGAATACGGAGCCACGATGGGCTTCTTCCCAATTGATGAAGAATCGGTCAATTATCTCCGAATGACCGGACGTACCGAAGAGCTCCTCAATGCCTTTGAAGGCTATTATAAAGCACAAGGCCTCTGGGGTATTCCGACCAAAGAAAGCGGAATTGAATACACAGCGGTGCTGGAGCTCAATCTTGCGGATATCTCTCCGAGTGTGGCAGGTCCAAAACGTCCTCAAGATCGAATCAACCTCCCTGCTCTGAAGTCCAACTTCCTCACCGCTTTTGAAAAACCAGTAAAGGAAAATGGTTTCGGAAAAACAGCAGCCGATCTTAAAATCAAAGCCGAAGTGACTCACAACGGCGCATCGATGACTGTTCAAAACGGAAGCGTTTTGATCGCTGCGATCACGAGCTGTACCAATACGTCGAATCCTTCCGTCATGCTTGCTGCGGGACTCGTCGCGAAAAAGGCGGTGGAGCGCGGACTCAAATCGAGCCCAGCAGTGAAAACATCATTGGCTCCTGGATCCCGTGTCGTCTCTGACTATCTCAATAAAACAGGCCTTCAACCTTATCTCGATCAACTCGGATTCCAAATCATCGGTTACGGTTGTACCACTTGTATCGGTAATTCCGGTCCTCTCGATCCTTCGATTGAAGATGCTGTCGTGAAAAACGATCTCGTTGCCGCCAGCGTGCTTTCCGGTAATCGTAACTTTGAAGCGCGTGTTCACCAAAATATTAAAGCGAACTTCTTGATGTCGCCTCCGTTGGTCGTCGCTTTTGCATTGGCAGGTCGCGTGGATATTAATCTTTCCGAAGAATCGCTCGGAACCGATTCCCAAGGTAAACCCGTTTACCTCAAAGAACTCTGGCCTTCCCTTCAAGAGATCAAAGATCTCATGCAGAAGTCGATTCAGCCCGAAGTTTTCCGTTCCCTCTACAAAGACTTCTCGGAACAAAATCCGGCATGGAATCAAATTCCGTCGACCGTCGGTGAAGTTTATACCTGGAACGAAAAGAGCACTTACATTCAAGAGCCTCCTTTCTTCGTGAATTTCGGAATGGAATCGGGAACGATCACTGAAATTCTCAATGCAAAGCCTCTCGGAATCTTTGGTGATTCCGTCACCACCGATCACATCTCCCCTGCGGGATCGATCAAAGCCTCTTCTCCTGCGGGACTCTTCCTTCAAGAGAATGGCGTTGAGAAAGATGACTTCAACAGTTACGGTTCACGACGTGGAAATGATCGGATCATGACCCGCGGAACTTTTGCCAACGTTCGAATCAAAAATTTGATGGTTCCCGGTGTCGAGGGTGGCGTGACGAAGTACAATGGTGAAACCGTTCCGATCTATGATGCATCGATGAAGTATCAAGCCGCAAAAACGCCTTTGATCATTATTGCCGGACAAGAATATGGAACTGGAAGCTCCCGGGATTGGGCAGCGAAAGGAACTCGTCTCCTCGGCGTAAAAGCAGTGGTCTCTCAGAGCTTTGAACGGATCCACCGCAGTAATCTCGTTGGAATGGGCGTTCTTCCTTGTTGTTTCGAAGAAGGAACCAGTGCTCAAACTCTCGGACTCGATGGAACCGAGACTTTCAGTATTAAAGGACTCACTCCTGCGGTCAAACCCCGTCAAAAATTGACGCTCGAAATCACACGAGCCAATGGAAAAGTCGAACAAGTACCGATCGTTTGTCGCATCGATACGCCGATTGAAGTCGAATACTACCAACATGGTGGAATTCTTCCCTACGTCCTCCGACAAATTGTCGCAGCGTCGAAATAATTGCGAAGAACGATTTACCACAGAATACGCAGAACACACGGAACTCCGAACCAAAATTCATTTGGTTTTTAAATTCTGTGTATTCTGAGTGTTCTGTGGTTTTGATTTTCTTCTTTAAAGCTCTGGAGTTGCCTTCACTCGAAATTTTCTCCAGTATCGCCCCACAGAAATTATGAATCTCAAATCCTACTGGTCCGCACGTCAAAAAGAGGTCGAAAAAGCCCTCAACGTCTTTCTTCCAAAAGCAAGCGTCAAGCCTTCGACCATGCATCAGTCGATGAGGTACAGTTTATTTGCAGGAGGCAAACGTCTCCGTCCTATTCTTGCTCTCGCCGCAGCAGACGTTATCACAGGCAAACATATCAACGCCATTCCCAGTGCCTGTGCCGTCGAATGTATCCATACCTATTCCCTTGTTCATGATGATCTCCCTTGCATGGACAATGATGATTTTCGCCGTGGAAAGCCAACGAATCATAAAGTCTACGGGGATGGCATTGCCGTTCTTGCTGGAGATGCACTTCTTACTATCGCTTTTGAAATCACCGCCCATACCAAACCGACTTCCCGCTATTCCATTGCGGATTTCATTAAGGAACTTTCATTCGCCTCAGGAAGTCTCATGTTGATTGCAGGACAAGTGGGAGATATCGAAGCCGAAGGGAAAAAAGCAAATTTCAGCCAACTCCGCTGGATCCACGAACGTAAAACAGCTGCCTTGATCACCTCTTCCATTCGTATGGGAGCGATGGCGGCGAATGCAACTCCCGCACAACTCAAAGCTCTCACCGATTTTGGAAAGAACCTCGGCCTCGCCTTTCAAGTCGTCGACGATATTCTCGAT
>JAZKBH010000040.1:1294-7532 GCA_040388725.1 Verrucomicrobiota bacterium | reverse complement strand
GCGAATTTGACTTTGGTCGCCTTTAGTCGTTTTACACACCATATTGATGGTCAGATCTTTGTTTTTTTTACCATCACCGTGGCGGCCGCTGAAGTTGCAGTAGGACTTGCTTTAATTGTCGCGATTTTCAGAACTAAAGGAAATGCGAAGACGGAATCTCTGAAAGAACTTAAATTTTAAGAAACAATCCTATGATCTCTTGGCTTATTCTTCTTGCTCCTTTGGTCTCAGCGATTCTAATTCTCTTCGGTTTTCATCGATCCAAGAGTCTTTCGCAGGTGATTTCGGTCTCTGCCTGTCTTATCAGTCTAGGGGTTGCGATTGGGTTTAACACCGGGGCATTGACGGCTCCGGAATCGTTGACTTGGATTGATCTTCCTGGATTCAAAGCTGAAATCGGCATTTTGCTCGATCCTCTTTCCAAGCTCATGCTCTTGGTCGTGACTGGAGTCGGCTTGATGGTGCATCTCTTTTCCATCGGTTACATGCATGAAGACGAAAGTGTCTCCCGGTTTTTCGGTAAACTTTCTATTTTCATGTTCTCGATGATTGGAATCGTCGTTGCGACTAATTTAGTTCAAATGTTTATCTTTTGGGAGTTGGTCGGTTTAAGTTCTTATCTTTTGATCGGTTTCTGGTTTCAAAAACCAAGCGCCGCGGATGCAGCGAAGAAAGCCTTTTTGGTCAATCGTGTCGGTGACTTCGGATTTTTATTGGGGATCATTCTGTATTGGACGATGGCAGGAACCGTTGTCTTCGGTGGTGAGGCGGTTGTTGCGATTCAATCGCATATCGGCGAAAGAATTCCTTACATCAATGTGACGTTAGTAACGGCAATGGGCGTTCTCTTGTTTTGTGGTTGTATGGGTAAATCCGCGATGGTTCCTTTGCATGTCTGGTTGCCAGATGCGATGGAAGGTCCGACCCCCGTATCCGCTTTGATCCACGCGGCGACCATGGTGGCTGCGGGTGTTTATATGCTTTGCCGTCTCTTTATTGTGCTTTCGATCTCTTCTCAAACCTTGATGGTCATTATGACCGTCGGTGTCGTGACCGCATTTTTTGCGGCGCTCATTGCCACTCAGCAAAATGATATTAAGCGGATCTTGGCTTATTCGACTCTTTCTCAATTGGGTTATATGGTGATGGCTGTTGGATTGACCTCTCCTGGAGTTATTTTTCCTGGGGCTTCGATGTTTCATCTGACGACCCACGCTTTCTTCAAGGCGATGTTGTTCCTGGGTGCGGGATCGGTGATTCATGCGGTTCACCATGAACAAGATATTTGGAAAATGGGAGGACTCTGGAAAAAGCTACCGATTACCTTTTGGACATTTTTACTCGGCGTTTTGGCATTGAGCGGATGTCCTTTCACTTCTGGTTTTTTCAGTAAGGAAGAAATTTTAAATTTGGCTTACCATCGAAGTGGTCCTGCTATGGTTTTTGCTTCATTAACCGCCTTTTTGACCTCCTTTTATATGATGCGTTTGGTTGTCGTTGCTTTCTTCGGTGATGCGCGTTCATCGGAAGCCGCCAAAGCGCATGAGTCTCCTTGGATCATGACGCTTCCTTTGATTATCTTAGCCATCTTCACTGTGATTTCTGGTTATCCTTCCTTTGGAGTTTTATCGAGCCTCGGACCGGTTCATGAACACGACCATGAATCATCTAATACCGTCATGTTGATTTCATTGGCAGCGATGGCTTTTGGTTATCTATTCGCGATCATTCGCTATAAAGATCAAGGATCAGAACCGATGTATTGCAAAGCGCTTGCCCGGAAGTTTTACGTCGATGAATTTTACGATGGAGTGCTTCTTCGCTTACAACAATGGTTTGCGATTGCGATGGATTTCGTGGATCAATGGGTCATTGGATTTTTCTGTGTACGAGGAACTTCATTAGTCGTGAATCTGACAGGAGAAGTTCTCCGTTTGATTCAATCCGGAAGCCTCCAATGTTATTCCTTCTTCTTCGGGGCCGGAGTCGTAGGACTGGTCTATTGGATGTTGAAGGGGTTCTAAACAAGTAAAAATATGAATCCATTACTTCTTCTCCTTCTTGTTCCTGTTGCTGCGATTTTAGCGATCATCTTGCTTCCGCAAGTTTGTCCGAAACGCCTCACGGTGGCTGCCTTTGTCATTAATTTTGGAATTACTCTGGGACTCCTTTTTCAATTTGAGGGAGGGAGTGCTTATCATTGGACAATGAAATGTCCTTGGGTCGATTGGCCCGGAGTTGCTCGTATTAACTTTCATCTTGGTGTCGACGGAATCAGTTTGATGATGGTTTTTTTAACGACCCTCGTCAGCTTGGCGTCCGCCTGGGTTTCTTCAGCCAATGTTAAACGAGCTCGTGAATTCTTTATCTATGTCCTCTTGATCTCATTGGGTGGACTCGGTGCTTTTGTCTCCCGTGATCTTTTCTTTATCTACATTTTTCATGAGTTTGCCCTCATCCCAACCTTCCTCTTGATCGGAATTTGGGGAGGACAAAATCGTCAGTTCGCAAGTATTCAGATGACTCTTTATTTGGCTTTAGGGAGTTTGATCCTTTTGGCGGGAATCGTCGGTCTCGTGATGACTCAGCCTTTGGATACGCGCTCTTTTGATTTGGAAGCGCTCCAACAGATTCATGTGATTGATGATGGATATCAAAAAGTGATCTATCCGCTTTTAATGATCGGTTTTGGAATTTTAATTTCGATCTTTCCCTTCCACTCCTGGGCGCCTACGGGATATGCATCTGCTCCTTCGGCAGCTGCCATGCTTCATGCGGGTGTCTTAAAGAAATTTGGTCTTTATGGTTTACTTCGTCTTCTCATTCCTTCCTTGGAAGTAGGCGCAAAGTTCTGGGAGCCTGTCTTATTGGTTCTCATCGTCGGAAATGTCCTTTATGTCGGATATGTCACTCTGGCCCAGAAGGAATTCCCCTTGATGCTCGGTTACTCGAGTGTCATGCACATGGGCTATCTCTTCCTCGCCCTTGCAAGTCGTGATCCCCTTGCGCTTTCAGGTTTTGTGATCTTGATGGTCGCTCACGGCATCAGTGCGGCTTTGCTCTTTGCTCTTGCAGGTGAAATTCAATCACAAACCGGTGAAACTCGCATTGCTTCCTTTGGAGGGATGTATACGAAGGCTCCTTTCATTGCGATTCTCCTTCTCGTCGGATCGATGGCTACCATTGGTCTTCCGGGATTGGCAAATTTCGCTGGGGAAGTCGTCATCTTCTTTGGGTCCTTTAAAGCTCATCCTTGGATTACGACCCTTTGTGTCTGGGGAGTGGTGATTTCTGCGGTTTATCAATTGCGCGCTTTTCGCTCGATTTGTTTTGGCGAGGTGAGCGAAGTGACCTCGAAGATGACGGATGCGGCTTGTTGGTCTGTTCGGTTTCCTTATTTACTTCTCATTGCCTCCAGTCTTTGGATCGGGGTTTGTCCTCAATCTGTGATAAAAATGGTTCGGCCTTGTGTAGAATTGATTTTGAATGTGGGAGGACGCTAAATGAATCTATCATCAGTTTTTTGGACGCCGGAGTTCTTTCTCACGCTTGTGGGAAGCGTGTTGCTTCTTTGGGATGCGATTTCGAATCCGAATCCCAAGCTCGTCGGAAAAGTAACGCTTTTTTCGCTCGTCGCACTTTTAGTTTATGTCATTCAACTCGATGCTTCTACCTCAAGCTCGCTTTGGAGTGGCCTTTACTTGTGGGATGCGGAAGCCAAATATTTTAAAGCCTTCTTTTTGATCGTTGCGATCCTCGTGGTTTGTTCCACACAACTGCTTCACTTGAAAATTGAAGCGGGGAAAGCCGAGTTTTACATTATTACGCTCTTTGCAACGGCAGGAATGCTTCTCCTGGCCTCAGTACAGGACCTCATTCTTCTTTTTGTTGCTTTAGAATTGGTAACGGTCTCTTTTTATGTCTTGGTGGCTTATCATCGCAGCCAGACGACGTCCTTGGAAGCTGGGGTCAAGTATTTGATCATGGGAGCGGTCTCCTCCACCTTTTTGATCATGGGTTCGGCTTATCTCTTTGGGATCTCTGGTTCCACTCATTTTGATGCCATTAATTTGGCGCTTCGCTCGCAAGAATTGAAACCCGAAATGATTTTCGGTTTGGCGCTCGTTTTAGTCGGACTTCTCTTTAAAGTTTCGGTCGTTCCCTTTCACATTTGGGCGCCCGATGTTTATCAAGGAGCTCCGCTTCCTGTGACTTCATTTTTGGCCGTGGGTTCAAAGGCAGCAGGCTTTGTTCTTTTACTCCGTCTTCTCTCCGGGCCTTTTGCAGGCGAAGAAGTTGCGAGCTATTGGATCTCCGCATTAAGTGCTTTAAGCGGTGCATCGATGATTTTAGGTAACTTTGCCGCGATTCCTCAAAGAAACTTAAAACGAATGCTCGCCTATTCGGGAATTGGACATGCCGGTTTTATTCTGGCGGGTCTAATTTCGAATTCCCGACAAGGCCAAGCGGCGGTCTTCGTTTATCTCACCGCGTATCTCGTTTCCGCAATGACCGTTTTCATTGCGATGTCGGCCTTGGGAAAAAATCAGGATTCCGATCATCTTTCGAATTATTCCGGTCTCTCGCAGCGTTCCCCTTGGATTGCTGCTGCGATGGCTCTGGGATTGATCTCTCTCGCTGGAATTCCTCCTTTGATCGGTTTCATGGGGAAATTCACGATCTTCATGGCACTTTGGCAATCGGAACACTATGCCCTCTTTGGAGTCGGCATTGTTTCCGCCGTCGCAGGTCTTTACTACTATCTTGGAATCGTTCGCGCCATGTATTGGTCCAATCCGTCTGACTCATCGCCGATCGTCATTTGTCGGAGAACAAAGTTTTTATTGGTTTTGCTCTCTCTCATCATTGTGGTGATTGGCTTTTGGAGCCAACCGCTTTTCAATGTCGTGAAAAGCGTTTTAGGATCCTAGTTCCTGGGGTGTTCCACTTCATCGACTGTCAAATGACAGGAGTGCTTTTACTTCTCTAGTCAGTGAGGATTGAGATGATCGAAAAACAAACCGCATCACACTATATCTGGGGAAATGGATGTGATGGATGGTGTTTGCTGACAGCAGATACATTGAGCATTATTGAGGAGAGAATTCCACCGGGTGGTTCTGAGATCCGTCATCATCATCAAATAGCACGACAGTTTTTTTATGTCCTTGCGGGAATCCTCTCTTTTGAGATTAATGGTAAAGAAATAGACTTAACACCCCGTCAAGGAATCGAAATTGCTCCTTCTGTTTCCCATCGAGTTTTCAATCGTTTTAGTCATGATGCCGAATTCCTCGTCATCTCTAGTCCTCCCAGCCATGACGACCGTATAGTGGATGAAGAGTCCTAATTTCAATTTGGATACTATCATGGCCTTCCATCGCTTGACGGAGACCGATCGGGGGGTAGTTTGGGGTTATGACTTCGGAATTAGCCCCTTGTAAAATTGGAAACGAAAAACTGATTCGTGCCTCAGATTCCGCTTCGAATCGTTTAAAGACGCTCCTTTCGCAAGATCCTAAACCTTTGAATGGACTCCGTTTATCTGTGATTGGTGGAGGTTGTTCAGGTCTTCAATACGATATGACCATTGTCGATGCTCCAACCACTCGGGATATCATGGTAGAGACCAATGGAGTTCGTTTAATTGTGGATCCCAAGAGCGCATTATACGTGAGTGGGTCCATGCTCGATTATAGCGATGACCTTCAGAAAGGCGGATTTCAAGTGACGAATCCCAATGCCACAGCGCATTGTTCCTGCGGTCAAAGCTTTTCGGTATAATCCGATTGCTCTTTTAGTCTTTATTTTTGATTTTCTTCCTTTTTTTAGGAGTGATTTATAGGAATTTTTTCTTCGGGAGGGATGAGCTTCGCGAGTCCAGCAAATCAGCCGACTTTCGAACGTATTCATCCTGTAAGGACGACGCTTGAGTCTGGCATCCTTCAGGATTGAAGATGTCAGTAAGATTTTAATTTTTTAGGGAGGGTTCAAAACTCTTTTGACCCTTTAAATGTTGGACGCGCAGACGCTCTCCCCTCCCGATCCATGGCATCAATTAATTCCAAATTGCTTTAAGCAAAACGCCACGGACTGTTTTCGGGAATAAAGGGAGACGGGCCTTGGTTTTGTTTGCGGTCCGTGATTCCCGGATAAGAGATCACTAAATGCTGCTTGGCTCGGGTGACGGCGACGTAAAAAAGACGACGTTCTTCTTCCTGTCCTGCTTTATCATTCA
>JAZKBH010000040.1:0-1284 GCA_040388725.1 Verrucomicrobiota bacterium | reverse complement strand
ATTCAAGGTTCGAGGATGAGGGATTTGAGTCGCTCCACAGCCGACAAGCCAAACGCCTTCCCATTCGAGTCCTTTCGCGGAGTGGACGGTCGAGATAACGACGGCATCGTCGGGATGAAAGTCATTGCTGGATCGGCTTAAAATAAATCCATCCAAAAATTCAGCGAGTGAGGTATCGGGAGAGCCTTTCATCGCTTCGACTAAGTTATGAATGGTATTATTTCGTTCGTCGCAATCTTTCGGGTAATTGCTCTGAATGAGGGGACGAATTTTGTCGTAGAGATAGATTCCTTGGTCTCCGATTTTTTTAATCCTTTGAATTTCGGTGACCCATTCGATCAATTCCTTAGCGCTGACAGGCCATTCTTCGGTGTTAAATTGCTCGCCCTGATGCGCCGCGATCGTTTTGGCTGCCGTTCCTTCGCCGATGCCGGGAAAGAGCATGAGGGCGCGAAGGAGGGCAATCTTATCCAAGGGATTGTGCGCAACACGGAGAAAACTGATAAAGTCTTTCACCTCGGCGGAATCCGCGAGGGTTTGTCCGCCATATTTTTTAAAAAAGATCCGTTTGGAAATTAAAGCGATTTCAACCGGATCGAGGTGACGGGAAGAACGGGCAAGAATGGCGAGATGGGAGTGATGTTTTCCCGCTTCCACATGCTTTTTGATCCATTCGGTAATCGCGAGGGCTTCTTGTTGGGGATTAACAAAAGTATTGTACTCGATTCGTCCCGGTTCATCTTGACTGCTGGTGAGCGTCAGCGGACATTCGGTTTTGGAGACGATGATATTGGCGAGATCGAGAATCTTTTGGCCGCTTCGATAATTGTTTTCGAGTTTTAAGATTTTCGTATTTTCGTTTTTAGCCCCAAACTCCGAAATAATGCGGACATCGGAACCGCGAAATCCGTAGATCGATTGATTGGCATCTCCAACACCCATCAGATAGGGGGGATTCAACGCATCCAATACCGCTTCATTCAGACGATTATTATCCTGCATTTCATCGACGAGGACGTATTTCCAACGTTCTCGAAGTTTGGCGGTATATTCGGGATCGTTTTTCATCCGATGAACCCAGAGGACGAGAAGATCATCGTAATCGACGACATTGGCTGCTCGTTTGAGTTCTTCGTAAACTTGGGTCGCTTTGACCATCTTCTTCGTATTCCCTTTGAAAACCGGCTCAAAGACCTCTGTGGGCGGCTTACAAGTGTTTCGGGAGTAGGAATAAAGGAAGTTGAGACGATCCGGGACGTAGAGCGCGGATTTACTCGTCAAACC
>JAZKBH010000039.1:0-10884 GCA_040388725.1 Verrucomicrobiota bacterium | reverse complement strand
CATCATGGGAGGGACGAGCGATGCGAAAAGGCCCGTGAAACGGGTTACATTTCCATGCCGGAGGCAGTGACTATTTTAGTTCGCTGGGAGGCGGGGGAACAATCCTCGGTTTGGTGACGTTCCGGATTGCTCCGCTTTCTCCCCGGTGAGCTAAAATAGTTACTGCCTCCGGGTATAGAAGATAACTCGCTTCACGAGCCTTTTCGCATCGCTCGTCCCTCCCGTGGGGAAATAAAAGGAAATTCGTTCAAACCACGAGGGGTTCTTGGGGGATCGAAAAATAAAACGTTGCCCCACGATCGACTATGCCTTCTCCCCATACCCGGCCACCATGTCGATGAATGATGCGTTGGACGTTTGCAAGTCCGATCCCCGTCCCTTCAAATTCCTTCAGCGTGTGCAGACGTTGAAAGACACCGAAAAGTTTTTCGGCATAGCGTGAGTCAAAGCCTACGCCGTTATCTCGAATAAAAATCACTGTCTCGCGGTTCTCCTCACTTGGAATGTAACCAATCTCAATGATGGTCTCTGCGCGAGTCCCTGTGAATTTCACGGCATTCGAAATGAGATTGACGATCGCGAGGCGTAAAAGGGCGCGGTCGGCCTGAACCGATGGCAGGGGATGAATTTTCCAGCTGATGCTCCGTTTCATCGTCGCGTCTTCAAAATCTCCTATCGTCTCGTGAACTAATTGATCGAGATTGACCTCTGTCTTTCGCATCGCCGATTGTCCGAGATGAGAGAAGGCGAGCAGGTCGTCAATCAACTCACCCATCCGGTTTGCGGACTCTGCGATCGTTGTCATATAATGAAGGATATTGGGAGAGAGAGGTAAGCCGAGCTCTTCCTGGAGTAGTTCTACAAAGCTGGCGACATGTCGTAGCGGAGCCCGTAAGTCATGAGAAACAGAATAACTGAATGCCGCGAGTTCCGAGTTGGCTGTTTGCAATTGCGATGTTCTTTCGATGACACGTTGCTCTAGGACTTCATTCAAACGATGAACTTCAAGCATATTGCGCACTCGCATCAATATCTCCGTGAAATCGAACGGTTTACTCACGAAATCCCGGGCGCCGGCTTTGAGAGCTTTCAGTTTATGAAGGGGTTGGGCGGTGATCGCCAAAACAGGAAGATATCCGTTCACCTGAATGCTCTTGAGCATTTCCATCACTTGAAATCCATCGATGTCCGGCATTTGAAGATCAAGTAGAATCAGGGCATAGCGGTTCAGACGATGCAACTCGAAGACTTCACAGGAATTCCTGGTCGATGTAATGTTTGTATATCCGGCTCCCTTCAACATCTGACAGAGGAGGGATACATTGGCTTCTTCGTCATCAACAATTAAAATGCTGGCGTTCAGAATATCTGAAGAACGAATCATTGAGGATGAGTTTCAGCGTATTCCAGAGCGTCATGAAGGGTATTGATGAACTCTTTGACTTTAATGGGCTTGGTCAGATAACGGAAAAATCCCGCATCCATTCCTCGCGCTATATCTCGCGGCATCGCATTTGCACTGAGTGCCACGACGGGGATGTGCATGGTCAGAGGATCTTCTTGGAGGATGGCCAAAGCTTCAGTGCCGCTCATGCCCGAGAGGTTGATATCCATCAGAATGACTGCGGGTAAAGTCGAGCGGGCGAGCTCGATGCCTAAGGGTCCATTGATCGCGGTGATAAGGTGCATGTCCGGATAACGCCCAAGGAGTTGCTCGATCAGTTTCATATTCGCAGGGTTATCTTCAATATAAAGCAAAGTATTTTTCGTTGCGCCGATCAGTAAGGGAGAACGAGTTGAGGATTCCGTTTCTCCGGGTTGAGCGATCACTTGAGGTGCTTCTGCGGAATTGAGTTCACAACAGAAAACACTTCCTGTCCCGACCTCGCTTTCCACGTCGATGATCCCCTCCATCAATTCGGCCAATCGTTGGGAAACGACTAAGCCAATTCCTGTTCCCGCGACTCCGCCCCCTTCTTGACCAAGACGATTGAACGGTTGGAAGAGTTGGGCGAGTTTTTCAGAAGATAAACCTTTGCCCGTATCTCTCACACAGAATCGGATTCGTTCGGGACTCTTCACGATGCATTCCACGACGACGGTTCCATTCTTTTTGTTGTATTTGATCGCATTGGAAAGGAGATTGATCACGATTTGCTTTAAGCGAGTCCGATCGGCATTCACATAGAGAGGGACCTCAAATTCGGGAAAAGTCATGCGAATGTTCCTCTGTTTGGCTTGAGGTTCCATCATGGCTTGGCATTCGGACATGATCTCGCCCAAGGAGACGGCTTCCATGGACATGGTCACCATGCCCGATTCGATTCCGGCAAGATCGAGGATTTCATTGATCAACTTTAAGAGATACCATCCGGCCTGGAGAATTTGAGCGATACTTTCCTTTTGGGAGGGCGAAGGGGAAGGATCGGCAGATTCCATCAATTGAGCAAAGCCCAGGATCGCGTTGAGAGGACTTCGAAGTTCATGGCTCATGCCCGAAAGAAAATCCGTTTTGGCGAGGTTGGCTTTTTCTGCGGCAAGCTTCGCACTGACCAATTTAGAGTTCGTTTCCTGAAGCGCCCATTCAAAGCGTTTCCGTTCCGTGACATCTCGCGCGGCGGCGAAGACTCCCTGGAGCTTTCGATCTCGATCGTAGAAAGTGGTGGCGTTATAGGAAACTTCTGTTTTCTCGCCATCTCGGGCGCAGACCGTTAGTTCGTAGTCGGTCACCTTTTTTTCGCTGAGCACTCGTTTGATCCCCGCTTCCGCCCGATCGGGATCCGTAAAATAATTCTTGAAAGGGGCACCGATGAGTTCGTCGCGGGTACAATCGGTCAGGGCCTCCATCTGTTTATTCACATCGGTAATGATACCGGCGGGATCCGTGGTCATCAGAGCGTCGATATTCGATTCGATCAGAGAGCGCGTGTAGAATTGCTGATCTCGCAAGCGCTGATCGAGTTTCTTCTGCTCTTCTTCCACTTGCTTTCGCGCGGTATTATCTGTTCCGATTAAGAGATATCCGATGATTCCATCATGATCTGCTCGTAATGCGGTGACTGAGACAACCGCAGGAAAACGGCTGCCATCCTTCCGAATATAAGTGAGTTCGTAAATATCCTCAATTCCGCGAGAGGCCTTAAAGACTAAGGCTTCGAATCCTGGGGCAATCATGGTTTCTAGTTCTTGGCTCAAGGCTTTCGCACGTACGATGACCTCCTGAGGATCCGAGATATCCGCTGGAGTGATTTTATTGACGACCTCTGCTGCGAGATAGCCAAGCATACGTTCGGCGCCGACATTGAAAATTTGGATAACTCCTTTTTCGTCGGTCGCGATACTGGAAAAGTTTGCACTGTTAAAAATAGCACTTTGCAAAGCCCCTGCTTTTAAGAGAGCGGCTTCCGCCTGTTTTCGTGCCGTATTATCGGTCCCGATTAGAAGGTAGCCGATGATTCCTCCGTGATCGGCTCGTAATGCGGTCACCGAGACGACCGCCGGAAAACGGCTGCCATCTTTACGAATGTAGGTCAGCTCGTAAACGTCTTCTATTCCGCGAGAGGCTTTGAAGACCAAAGCTTCAAATCCAGGGGAAATCGTGGTTTCTAACTCAAGACTCAAAGCTTTGGCACGGGCAATCACTTCCTGTGGATCGGAAATAGCAGCTGGTGTGATCTTGTTGACGACCTCGGCGGCCACATAACCGAGCATTCGCTCGGCGCCGACATTGAAAATTTGGATGACGCCCTTTTCATCGGTGGCAATGCTTGAAAAATTAGCGCTATTAAAAATAGCGTTCTGTAAGGCACCCGTTTTGAGAAGATTCTCTTCGTGTCGAACTTCAGGGAAATCAGGAGGGGAGCGATGCATGGAGAGTTCTGTCGTAATTTCTCCCTGCTTAATCCCTGTAGCGTTCGGCATGAGATCCTCCTCGAGAGCGTGCTGATTTCCGGCGATGAGGAGTTTTTCTGAATTCATGAATAGAAAGAATATGAGGAGAAAGGGGAGAGGGCGCTATGGGGTCTTTACCCCATGTGAGGGGATAGAGGCATTGATATCATAAAAAATGAAGGAACCGCCTTGCCAGCCCCAAGGCCCTCTTAAAGACAAAATGTTCGTTATGGAAAAAACAATCACGCTGCTCGTATTTTTATGTTTGTGGCAAATTCTAAGTGCTGAACAATCGCCTTTGTCCTCTAGCAATTCAAATTTAGAGCTCGCACATCATCATGAACAATGGCCGGAGGGGTATCGACCTGGACAAGGGGAGGAGGCGATTTGGATGCAAGAAGACGGAAACCATTTCATTCGACTTAAATGTTCTGTACCGGGGAATAGCTCCACGTTTACTCGTGAAATTGTAATTCCCAAGGGTGTTTTAGCTTTAAAACTTTCCTGGAGAGAAAGAGTCACAGGTCTAAAGCCGGGAAGAGTGGAAGGGGGCGATGCCCGAATTAAAGTGGAATTCGTAGGAGCAAAGAAAAACCACTCACCATCAGGAGAAAATAGGCTTTATTCCCGAAGTGATACAGATGGATGGAGGGAACGCTCGGGGATGTTTTTAGTTCCCGAGGGAACTTCGGCATTACGCTTAGAGATTGGACTTTTTCAAGTTCTTTCAGGGACTTTTGATGTGGATGATCTTGCCGTACAGCCCGCTGATCCCGTTCCCATTCGGAATTTTTTAGCACAAGTGGCTTCGATTCGTTCGGGGGCATCGACGTTTATGCTAGGCAATCGTGGATCTCTTATCTCGAATCAAAGTTTTGAAGTGACGAATAAAAACGGAAATGGGCCTGAGGATTGGGGGACATTGAGTCCGGGAGTGAGTGGGAAGGTTGAAGAGGGAAATCATTTTTTACGGATGAGATCTTCGGAGTCGGATAAAATGGTGGCAATCTATCGATCGTTTAATATTCCCTCAGGAATTAAGGCGATGGAACTCAGTTGGCGGGAGAGAGTGACGGGACTTAAAATAGGAAAGATGCCCTGGTTTGATGCGCGAATCATCGTGGAGTTCAGGGATGAGGATGGCATAAAAATGAATCAGAAGCCATCGGCACCCTACACAACAAAAGATACAAAAGGATGGGAAAAACGGAGTTTCAAATTTTTGATTCCTGAAGACGCACTCTCTTTAAGTTTGATGCCTGCTCTCTTTCAAGTGTCAGAGGGAACATTTGATATTGATGATATCACTTTAACGGCAACGGACCCTGCTCCTCTCTATTTAGAGAATAAGGAGTCGGATAAGAGAGAAAAGGATCGTTATGTATTGCCTGAAGAGGCAAAATTTGAGAAGTGGCCCAAGGAACTTCACATCCAAGGAAATCGATTATTGAATAGTGATAAAAAAGAAGTTTGGCTTCAAGGGGTCAATGCGGGGGGCTTAGAATCTGTGGCTCAAGATACTCAAATGATTAAATCTGCAGTTGTTGCGGTCGAGGATTGGAAGTCCAACGTCGTTCGACTTCCTGTAAAAGGAGATTTTTGGTTTGGGCGGAGTCTTTTTCAAAAAGATGGAGGAAAAGAATATCGAGAAAAAGTGGATCAAATTATAACCCTCGTGGCGAACCGAGGATCGTATGTCGTTTTGGATCTCCATCACTTTCGTGCGCCTAAGAAAGAAGATGTCGAGTTTTGGCAAGATGCGGCGATGCGTTATAAGAACCATCCGGCTGTCCTCTTCGATTTGTTTAACGAGCCTTTCGGAATCACGTGGGAGGTATGGCGTGATGGAGGTTTTGTTGGGGAGAAGCACAAAAGAAATGATGAATCCGCGTTTCTGTCGGAAGAGGAAAAACGAAAAAACAAAGGATTTCAATCGGTGGGTATGCAAGGGCTTCTGAATACGGTTCGAGAAACAGGGGCTCGTAATATTGTGGTTGTGGCAGGATTGACTTGGTCCAATGATCTGACGGGGATCACGAAGGGATTTGCTTTGGAGGATAAGAGCGGGAATGGAATCATGTACTCATGGCACGTCTATAATTGGCACAAAAACTGGGCTCAGCTTATTCTGCCAACGGCAGAAAAATATCCGATTTTTGTCGGCGAGGTTGGAGCCGATATTCACAAGATGGATTTCATTCCCCATAGCGATCAGGAGGATCCTTATACATGGGTACCTGACATGCTTGGGTTTATTCAAAAATACAAACTCAACTGGACGGGGTGGTGTTTACATCCTGCAGCTACTCCTATCCTTATTTTAGATTGGAACTATACTCCCTCTCCATTTTGGGGTGTTCCTGCGAAAGAGGCATTGTCGGGAAAGCAGTTTGAAATGAAAAAAATGAGATGAGCGAGTCCAATAAAATAGACGAAGCGACTCCGAAAGGCGTCGCAAATTAACTCAAGCCGTATTTTCAATACCTCTAATTTTTGAAAAGAGAAAGGCAGAGGGGAGATCGTCTTCTTTAGTGGGCAATGACATTTGTTTAAGGGTTATATAAAGCACATCATCGCTTCAATTTTCGTGTAAAAGTCAATGTGAAGTATGACGCAATATACTGAAAGTTGTTGAGTCGTCCCCAAAATAGAAGGGATTTTTGAAGAAATCTCAGATCAGGATGAATGGAAGAAGGAATATTCCAGTGACAAGTCGCTGATTTTATAATGGGGGTCTCTATGCCCGAAAAGCCAATGTTTTGACGATGCCATTCCAGCATTGGCAAATTGGGTTGAATTCAAAAGCCTTGCTGGATCCACCACTGGTGTTGGTCGGCATCGTCGAGATAAAAACAATAGTGTTGCCTGATCTGGAGCCGTTTCTCTTCCGATGGGGCCTGATTGAGGAGACGATCGAGATTCTGATGCCAACTCCGTCCCGTAATATCGATCACATCTCCTCCGGTGGAGCGTATGGAGTCGACAAAACTCCTCGGTGGACCCCACGGGTTTTCTGAAGAGACGATTTCGGAAAAGTTTTTCATTCCCTTGCCATCCGTCAGAAAAACAAAAATCGGTATTTTTTCTTTTCGAGCCATTTCAAAGATTGGAGTCGCCCCGTAGCCATCGTATTCTCCGAACGGACCGTCTTCCCGAACCATCCCAAATTTTCCGATGTGAATAATGAGATCGATTTTTTTCTCTGTCATAAGCCTGAGAGCGGCTTGACCAAAAAGGAGGCAGGGAGCGTCTGGATGGGGTTGACGTTTGAAAGCATCGAGTCGAGGACCACGAACTTCGTAGCGATAGCCTTCATCCATTTCGTATCCCTGGTCATTGGCTCCCTGCAATCCTCCTGCTTCGATAAAAGCGCGGTTAAAGGAGGGATCGCGAATCATTTTTAAATACGAGTAACGGATCTCGACTCCTCCTAAGATCTGACGGATTACCCGACTCACCCCTCCGGAAAGGAGAGCTGGATTTCGAAGGTACATATCCCCGTAGAGGGCCCTTCCTCCTTTTGGAAAAGGGATGGATCGATTTCCAATACTTACCTTTTGCTCTCCCGTGATTCGATTGATAGGAGGGGAGGTTCCTCCAGGAAGGGAGGGAAGAGGATTCTTTTCGTTTGATTTTGCCATTTCCATCAGCCCTTTGAAGGACGAAGGGGATGTTGTTTGCTCCGTCGATGAGAAGACTGAAGAGAGAGAGGGAGAGGTGATGAGAGAGGAAACCTTTTGCGCATTCGTCTCAAGTGATCCCGTTGAAGTGGGAATACGGACTTCGACCTCTGAAGGAGGGATTTCAATCAGGGGAGTGGTTTCGAGCGAAGAAGAAGTCGTTGTGTCGGATGAGGGAGAGTAGAGGGAGGAGGCGACAAAGTCGCTAGGAGAAAAGTGATATTCAAAAATTGGCAGATTTTGGACAAGGCAAAAGATGGTAAAGAGAAAAAGCCCGGAAATTAAAAAGTAGAGGGTTCGGGATTGGATGATTCTTTCGGACGAAAAATATTTTTGGTAGCGAGAGGAAGGGGCTTTTTTTAGGGGCGATTTATTTTTTGGAGTCATCACATCTCGCGACTTTCAAAAGAGGGCATAACGAGTAACGATCTAAGCGGATTACTTCGAAGGAGGATGGATTGTGGTCACGCGCTCTGTGAGGGGCGAGTTCATGCCGGCGTTGTTTTTATTGTGGTCGTCATGGTGATTTTAGTCGGATGACGATCTCACTTTGGCTTCGCGGGGCTGGTCGATAATTTTGTGGTGCTCGGCTTTATTTTCTTCATCGACGTGATGAGTTTGACCGATGTTTGCAGGGACCAGGGGTCGATATTTGAGAGCGTCACATGCATTCCTTTTTTCAGGTATTCTTTTTTAATTTTCGACCCTTCCATTTCGAAGAGAGTTTTTTCGTCGACACGGCAGAGCTGTTGGATTCCATCCTTATTCACAAAAAGCAACCCATCATCACTGAGAGAGTCAAAGGTCCACTCGGATTCGGTCGCCAGATCGATACTCTCCGGTGAAGGGGATTTCAATGATGGATCCATTTTGAAGATGGGTATAATGCTCACCTCGGTGAGGACTGCGCCGGCCTCGCCTGAAGGTTCCAAAACTTTCATTCCGGGAGCGAGGATTTTCCGGGGGATCTCCTCTTTTCCCATGCGGAAATGAGGCTCGGGTCCTAGCAGGTAAAAATACCAGAGATCACTGTTTTCCAATGTCAGCAATCGATCGTCGAGTGAGACAAAATACCAATTGAGGGTATCTGAGGTCTCTTCCGTGACTTTGGGATCGTTGGGGTTTGTAGGCTTAAAAATAGGGGAGATGTTGATACTCGAGATGTAGCTCCAAGGAAGAGTACTCGAAGGAGTGATCTTCATTCCTTTCTTGAGATAGTCTTTCGTGACCGTTTGCACGCCCACGGTATAGGCCGTAAATTCGTCGACACGCTGGAGTTGGATTCTTCCCCCGATTTCAAGGGAGATCGCCTCTTCGTCAAAGGCGGTGAAATAGGTAAAAGGATCTTTTTTGGGTGAAGAGGGATCTGCCGCTGCATCTGCTGAGTCTTTTGCATTTTTTTTATCCCGTTTAAAGATAGCGGTCACGGAGACTTCGGAAAGAGTGCTTCCCGGTTCACGCGGGGGCAGTTGGATGCCAAGACCTGGTTTTAAAAGTTTTTTAGGAAAAGTTTCTCTTCCTCCGACATTAAAAACCGTTTCATTGGTGACTTGATAAACGATTTGTTGACCTCTTTTTTCAAGGGTCAGAACATTATTGTCCAAGGAAACAAGAAAGACTTCGTTGGAAGTGTCAGTCGGTTCCGGCGCGGGTTTTTTAGCGGGTTGAGCCGCATGGAGAACACTCAGAGAGAGGAGGAGGATTAACCCTATGGGATGAAAACGCATTCAAGCCTTCTTATTTAAAAAAGTTCCCGGAACAGTATTTTGACCATTCCAGAGCAAAAAAAGTCGGCTGGATTTATTCTCAAAGGATGGGATGGAGTACGATGCTTTTCCCCGCCAGGAAAAATAGGTGTTCCGAATAAATTTATAGATGCAACTTTAATCATGTTTATACTTTCAATGTTCATATTTTAAGAAAAAGCAGGAGCAGGGAATTTGAATGTGGAAATGCGTGTTCCGTTTTATTTATCATTCCCGTTTTCCTCCCACATTATCAATCGGTCCCACGAAGCCCGGTCCGCCTGCAGCGACATAACCATAGCTCGCACCGCTTAAATCTGGGCTTACCCAGAAGGCATAAAGTTCTCCATTTTTAAGTAAAAAACGGAATTTTACTTTCTTGCCTGAAAGAGCGCTGAGGTCAGCAGAATCTTTCCATGTGATTTTCGTCCGTGTTTTATCTCCGGTGAAAGGAACGCAGTTCTCCGCAGAAAAAGGGGCGATCACGGCATTGTTCTCGTCAAGAACCTCGACGCGGAGTTCTCCTTTCGGAGCATTGATATTGGTGAAGAGATATTTGCCCTTGAAGGTGACCGGACGAGTGGTGATCGAACCCACAGGTTCTTCGGCATTCAGTGAGACAAAGCCATCCCTGCGCAAGAAGGCTACTCCGGTCGCTCCTCCTGAATAAAGATCGGTTCCTCGTTTCGGACTGATCCCCGACCAGCCCCCATAATAAAAATAGAGTCGATCTTCGACGATGGCGCAGATGGATGTTGCGGTATGAAGGTAAGCACGATCCCAATCGCCTTCTTTTCGGGTGGCGGCGAGAAAAGGGGTATGATCGGGTCGATCCCAGCTAAAGCCATCTCGACTGTAGGCGAGTTTTAAATCGATCAGTTTGGGCATTTTCAGGGCGTCGGCAGGAGAAGAATTGGGTCCCACTAAAATTCCGACGATGCCGAGCATGATGCTTTCGTAAGGGACCGCATCCAAATTATAGAGATGGGGTCTATCCATATAATCCGATGGGATTCTCTTGATGATTTCTTCAGGAGTTTTCTTCATGAGAGTCGCCATTTTTTGAATCTCTTCCGGAGTCTTAGGCTTCATCGCCTGAACGCCCGGATCGGGAAGATCGAGTTCATCGGCAATAGCCAGAGGGACGACCTCTTTCGCTTCCCAAGTGGCTCCGGCGACAAAGTCGTCGCATTCGCGGTAACTGCGGCCCCGTCCCGCCATTCCGGTTCGGATGCAGTAAACCCACTTTTTTCGGAACGGATTGTAAAAAATGGTCGTGCTATCTCCAACCGGTTTTCCATCGATGAGGGAGGTCTTGGCCTGGATGGTCCAATGGATTCCATCCGGAGAGGTGAGAGCCATTCCGCCGAATTTTTCTTGAGGGCGTTCGAAGAGAAACATTTTGAAACGCTGCAGGGGATCTGCGGCGTTGTGATCCAGCCAGATGGCTGTCCCATCCCGTTCCCCGTGACCTTCTACGGGAAGAAGGCGATTGGTTCCTTTCACGATATCGAGCTCAGGGCGCTCCCATTTTAGGCCATCCTTGCTCGTGGCGTATCCGGTCCCGC
>JAZKBH010000038.1:0-1935 GCA_040388725.1 Verrucomicrobiota bacterium | reverse complement strand
CAGCGCATCTCCGATTCGACCAGGGAAAGCGGTGGCAAGAGCGGAAAGATCTAAGGTCGATTGAAACTCCACGGAAGAACGTTTCTCATCCAAATACCAATCTCCTTTGGCTAAACATTCTCCTCGTGCAAGGTGAATATGAAGATCCTCTAAAATAAGCCTACTCTGCTCCAATCGAGTCATGAGTCCCATTTCCTCCACTTGTACTCCACGCCAACGACACCGTTTCGCATTCATATAAAGCGTCGCTTCTGAAAGTTCCGGATGAAGGGTCGGGGTTTTAAAATTTAATGTCAGTTGAATCGGTTTCTCTCCCTCGAATTCTGCCGCATAGGTCTTAAATGACTTCCACAGATTTTCCCGATAAAGAATATCATCCTCGGTCGCAGGGCGAGCGGGAGCCCGACCATTCAACTCAATAACTCCCTTGAGTTGTAATTGAAAGTTCACAACTCTGGACGTGGCATCCATGACCTCAATTCTTCCCTTTTTAAAAAGAATATCCGCACTCGTTTCTTCCAAACCAATCGACTCATGGGGTCCTAGTGGGAGCTGAATCGAGGCATTTCGAATCGAGGCACTTTGAATCAAAGGCTCGCCTCTCCACCATGAAAACCATGCGATTCCAATGCGTACTCGATCGACCTGTATCCAAACCTGTTCCTTTTCCCCACCCCGATAAACAGTTAATCGATCCGCTAATAATCCTCCGGAGGGATCGAGGAGAAGACGTTCAAAATCAACTTGTAGTCCCTGTTGCTCTAACTCCTTTTGAACATAATGCTTGGCTTGAGTGGGAAGACCAAAATACCGCATCCATAAAATAGCAATGAAAAGCGGGAAAAGCATTAAGATCGAACTCGTAATTCCTAGTCCGGTCAAAAAACGTCGAAAACGCGCAACGAACGGAATCGATTGAACAATCCCTTCGATCCCCTCCAAAGGAGTTCCTTTTTCTTTTTGAATAGGAGGTACACTGGACATTCAATGGCCCCTATTCCTGGGTAAATTGGGTCATTAAAAGTTTGGCGTCGTGCTCAAAAGTGAGTCTTTTAAGAGGATGAGGAATTCTCTTTTTTACTTCGTTGATCAAATCTTCCATCGGTTTTTTCTGCTTCATCGGCAATGTGAGCCAAAGCTGTTCAAAGCTTTGATCGACCCACTCCTCACCTAGAACTCCAAAATATAAAAATGCCGAGATTCGTAATGCGCCGAAAAATCCATCCTCAGAACGGGCATATTGCTTCAGATGATCGGACGCTTCATAGAGAAGCTGCTGTAAATCATGCCCTAAAAGCGTCTCTTCCTCGCCATCCCCCACGCTGTTTTCATGTAACGTCTGAATAAAAGGAGAGATTTGAGTCAAAAAAGATTTCGCTTCAATATTGGGCTTAGTGATGATCAGTAAGAAACGTTTGGGCCCCAAGGACCAAATCCATAATCCCCCTTGGCGATAGTCGATTTTCGTAAAACGAAATCCCGAAAACTCCATGAGCTTTTGAAGTAAAGGCATCAAAACAACAGCCCACTGGGAGACCTGTTTGGAATTTTTTTCAGGATAAACCGAATCGAGACGGCCATGATCCGAAAGAGAAAAAACCACATTCACCGATGTATTTTGCCCAATGACATACATGACTTTTTCAAACTCAGAATTTGCTGTCATGACGTCATTCCCTTCGGTTGAATCACGTCCTGAAGTTGTTGCTGAATTTCTTCCAGATCCCCGCCAACGACTTGACTCGTCAAAACAAAACCATCCCCTTTAGGGCAACCGATCGATTGAAACTCATCGGAGAGTAAAGTCATCCCTTGAAGTTTTCCGAGGTTTAAAGTCTCTCCTAACATCTTTTCTAAATCCACCAAGGGAGGGAGGATTTCTTGCCAATTTCGATCCGAATCGGCACTCAGCCATTTGATCCATTGAGATCCCCG
>JAZKBH010000037.1:0-2150 GCA_040388725.1 Verrucomicrobiota bacterium | reverse complement strand
GAAGAGGGACAGACCATTGCTGCTAAAAACTACTATCGACCTCGGGATCCGAAGGTAGCCGCAAAATTCGCAGATAAATTTCCAAAACTCAATCTCTTCACCATCGATGAAGCGTTTGGAGGATGGGGAAAAGCTCAACCGAAGTTTTTTGCTGACGGCGGGGTCTTCGACGAAATTATTGCCCGATAATTTATAAAACAATATTCCCGGAGATGTAAGGACTTTACATCTAAAGCATCCTTTATTCTCCGGGACTTCATCTATTTAAAAATATGGCTCTTTTCTCAAATGTTCTTTCCAGCATTGGTAATACCCCTTTGATCAAATTAAATCGGGTCTCTCAAGGACTTCCATCAACCATTGCGGTTAAAGCCGAATTTTTTAATCCTCTCGGCAGCGTTAAAGACCGAATTGGTTTAGCGATGATTGAGGATGCTGAAAAAGCAGGTCAGCTTACTGCAGGGGCAACCATTATTGAACCAACTTCCGGAAATACTGGAATCGCATTGGCCTTTGTCGCCGCAGTGAAAGGGTATTCATTAATTTTGACGATGCCTGAAAGCATGAGTGTGGAGCGTCGTACGTTACTCGCCTTATTGGGAGCTAAGCTTCATTTAACCCCGGCCAAAGAGGGAATGAAGGGGGCGATTCAACGGGCAGAAGAATTGAATCGTGAAATCAAAGGCTCCATTATTCTCAATCAGTTTCAAAATCCATCGAATCCTGAGATTCATCGAAAAACAACCGCCGAAGAAATTTGGAATCAGACCGATGGAAAGATCGATATTCTTGTCTCCGCCATTGGAACAGGTGGAACGATTACAGGGGTCTCTGAAGTGATTAAAAGCCGTAAGGCCTCTTTTCAATCGATTGCCGTGGAACCGCTCGACTCTCCGGTTATCACTCAAACCCGAAACGGTGAACCTTTGCGTCCTGGTCCTCATAAGATTCAAGGAACGGGTGCTGGGTTTGTTCCTAAAAATTTAAATTTAAATGTGATCGATGAAGTCATTACCGTGAGTAATGACGATGCGATTCAAACCGCTCGACGCTTGGCCAAAGAAGAAGGGCTTTTAGTCGGGATTTCGACGGGCGCCAATGTTTGGGCGGCGCTTCAAGTGGCGCAACGACCTGAAAATGCAGGGAAGTTAATTGTTACAATTGGCTGTAGCACCGGAGAGCGTTACCTCAGTACGGCGCTTGCGGACGAAGCCAAGAGAGAAGTCAGTCATTGATTTCTAAACGATAAATGATTCTATGACGGCCATGCCTCCTTCATTTTCTCTCGAACCCCTACAAGGAGTTCTCAGTCAAATGCGTTCTCTTGAAGAACGCACAGGACGAGTTCGTTGTTCGGAAGCAGGGGAGTTTGAGGAAGGAGGAAGACTCTATTCAGTTCCCCGAATTGAGTTTCGCGATACTGCTTCGGATGATCCTCTTCGAATTGGAATTTTTGGTTCCATTCATGGAGATGAACCGGTAGGGGCCTATGCCCTTCTCGAGTTCTTTGCGGAATTAGCTCAAAACGACCAAGATGCCCGTGGATATGAAATTATTGGATATCCAGTCTGTAATCCCACAGGATTTGAAAAACGGATTCGTCTGAATCATTTGGGTAAAGATTTAAACCGAGAATTCTGGAGAGGTTCTGCCATTGATGAAATTCGTATTTTGGAGAAAGAAATCTTAGCGAGAAAATTTCACGGCATCATTTCTCTCCATGCGGATGATACCAGCGAAGGGATCTACGGATTTGTTCAAGGGGCCGCTCTTTATCATGATCTTTTACGGCCAGCGTTAAAATCTGCAGGACAAGCTTTGCCGGTCAACGGAGCTGCAGAGATCGATGGATTTACAGCATTTGATGGGTTGATTCAGGATTGTTATCCTGGAATTTTATCAACGCATCCTGAGGTCGAAATTAAGCCCTTTGAATTGATTTTTGAAACACCCGGCCAGGCATTGCTTCATCGTCAGATTCATGCGACGAAGTTATTTCTTTATTCCGTTTTAAGGAATTATCGCTCGTTTATCTCTTACGCTCAGAATTTATAGGACGTTGAAGCGATCGCGGGTCGCGATCACGCCATTCGTCATGATCAACGTATTTAAAAATTATCCATTTCTTCTGCGTAATCGATCGACTTTCT
>JAZKBH010000036.1:8451-15360 GCA_040388725.1 Verrucomicrobiota bacterium | reverse complement strand
CCCTCCCGCTAAAATCATATTGGGATGGGCGACAATCTAAATCAAAAATGCTCTAGAGCTCCACCAAATCCCTTTCAGACCTCATGGGCACCCGGTTCCCCTCTTTCTGAAAACTCCGGATCCGGTCGCAGTGGCCCCACAAAAAAGAGCACAATCGAAACCGCCAAAACCGGCATGATCCCATATCCGATAAAAACCGGCAGATAGCCATACCGATCGATGAGCCATCCCGAGAGCCAGCTGAAGAGCATTCCCCCGATCCCCGATCCCATGCTTGCGAGCCCCCAAACCGAACCGACCATGTTTTTGGGGAAAACATCCGCAGGAAAAGCCAATGTGTTCGCCGTGTAACCGGTATATCCAAATGTTGCCACGGAAACAAAGCCGATCGCCCAAAACGAGTCTTGAACTAAAATCGCCGGAATGGCGGCCGTCATCAAAAGTGCGAAAAAACCGACTGCGATTTTTCGGGCAAGCGCCATGGAAACTTGAAAACGCGTTAGCCATTGGGTGAAGGCCCCTCCGGCAAGATTTCCGATATCCGCCGTGAGAAAAGGGATCCAGGCGGTTGTTGCAATGTCAGCCATCGTGAAATGATGAACGTCACTTAAATACTTGGGAAACCAGAAGACATAAAAATACCAAACGGGATCCATAAAAAATTTAGAGAAAGTAAAAAATCCAACAAACCGCGTCCTTAAAAGCCTCCAAGGAGGAGCAGGTTTCGACTGCACTTCTTTCTTCACATGATCGGGAGTCCGATAGATCAACCACCATGCTCCCGCCCACAGATAGCCGAGAATACCGACCAAAATAAAGGCCTTCGGCCATCCCCAATGAATCACAATCCATGCCGCCAAAGGCGGACCAATGAGCGCTCCGATCGCGCCACCGCTATTAAAGAGACCGGAAGCGAGAGCCCTCTCGCGCGCAGGAAACCACTCACTGACGACCTTGACGGAAGCCGGCCAATTCCCCGCCTCCCCTGCGCCAATTAAAAAACGGCAGATTCCGAGGCTGATCGGTCCCACCACCAGCGCCGTGATCAGATCTGCCGTCGCCCACCAAATCATACAGATGGAATAACCGAGCCGGACACCGATACGGTCGAGAACAGAGCCCGATATGCCGTTCATCACCGTATACGCGAGCATAAAGGCCGAGATGATTAGCCCGTATTTCTCATCACTCATCGCGAACTCTTTTTTGAATTCAGGAGCGACGACAGAGAACGCTTGGCGATCGAGATAAACGATCACCGTGGCAAGGAAGGCCATGCCAATCATGAGCCACCGTTTTCGAAGGAGAGGAAAATCGGAGGTCGACGGGTTCATTTTGTGCGATCGTTTTCGGAATTTTCGTAGTAATCAAATCCCGGTCCCATGACGGCACGAAGCAAATCCGTCGCCTTATTCAGGGCATCCCGTATTTCAGGATCGATCGGGTTCAACGCGGCCGCAATGTTTTGCTTAAGCTTTTCAACCGAACGAACCCCGCAAAGAGAGCTCGTGATTCCGTTTCCCGCCATCGCCCATTGTAGCGCCATCGTTGCCATAGACACATCATATTTTTGCGCGATTTTGGAGAGATCCTCCAGCGTCCGGATTAATTCCTTCTCGTGACCCGTCATCCCATGTCGGCATTCCGGCGAACGACGAGAATCGAAATGCCGCGTACGCCGTTGCCAGAGAGGGACATCGTCGAGTGTTCGATAAATTCCAGCTAAAACTCCCTGCATCAACGCCATATAGCCGAGAACTCCAATCCCTTTTTCGCGACAATACGGAAGAATATCCCATTCAATCGCTCGGGTAAGTAAACTGTAGGGAAGTTCGTTCAGGACAATCTGTGCTCCAGTGGCAAGTGCTTCCTCCATTTTATCTCGTCCAAAATTACTGACGCCGATAAATCGTATTTTCCCCTCCCTTTGAAGTTGCTGGAGCGTCTGAAAGGCGTCGTGAACAGATGGAGTTGGAATCGCCTCTGAGGTAAAGTGATGTATGGCATGGGGAGTGATCGGCCAATGAACCATATAGAGATCAATATAGTCGGTTTGAAGCCGACGTAAACTTTCCTCACAATGCTGCACTAATGTTTTCGGTTCTGTATTCGAGGGACTGATTTTTGTCCCGATGATCACCTGATCTCGAGAAATCCCTTTGATCGCGCGTCCAAGTGAAATTTCGCTCGCCCCTTTGTTGTAAGCTTCTGCCGTATCAAAGTAGTAACATCCATGATCAACCGCATAACGAACCACCGCGTCCGTTGCGCTTTGATCCGTCGGCCCCCAATATTCTCCGTCCCCAAAGGACCAACAACCGATGCCTAAGATCGGAAGACGTAGAGACGAATGACCACAATGGCGATCCGGGACGGTCGAAACACCGCTCTGTTTCTTCAGCGATAAAGGAAAGGAGCTCATCATGGATTAAGCTTTCTTGGGAAGAGCTCGGGTGGCTCCGGTCGAAATTCCGCCATCAATCAAAAGAGTCTGCCCCGTGATATAAGCACTCGCATCGGAAGCGAGAAAAACGACAGATCCGTCCAGATCATCGGGACGACCGGGTCGCTTGAGGGGAATTCGATCACACAGATACTCGAGCCACTCCGCATTTTCATACATCACCGCGTTTTGTTTTGTCTTGAACCACCCCGGAGCAAGACAGTTCACGGTAATCCCATGGACTCCCCAATCATCCGCAAGACTCATCGTCAATTGTTTGACTCCTCCCCGACTTGCTCCATAGGGTCCAAGCCCGGCATAACCTGAAACGCATGTCACCGATCCGATATTAATGATGCGACCGTAGCCTTTTGGAATCATGTGACGGGCGACCGCCTGAGAGACGAAAAAAGTTCCCCGTAAATTGGTCTCCAAGATCAGATTCCAGTCATCCCAAGTCACGTCGATCGCCGGTTTTCGTACGTTACAACCGGCATTGTTCACAAGGATATCGATTTTCCCATAATGCTCGATCGCCGCTTCGACCATCTTTTGAATGCTCTCGTGATCACGGACATCCAATGCAATCGGAAAGGCCTTACGTCCGAGGGATTCGATCTCTGCCTGAAAAGAGTGAAGACTCGTGGCGTCACGACCCGTAATGACCAAATCGGCTCCCGCTCTCGCGAGTGCCCGGCCGAAATACTGACCGAGGCCTCGACTGGCTCCCGTCACAATCGCAATCTTTCCCGTGAGATCAAATGTGTCTGTTGTCATGATTATTTCCTCGTCGATCCGACTCAGGGAACCGTTAGGATCACCTTGAGAAGACCCGGTTCTTTTTGATAAAGTTTTTTAAACCACAAAGCTCCCTCCGAGAGAGGAGCGGTGGCACTTAACAGGGGTTCAGGATGAATGACTCCCCGGCTCATGAGATCCAGACAAGCGGGATACTCGCCCGATGAAGCACAAGACCCATAAATCGTGAGTTCCCGCGTGACCGCCGTCTGCAATGGAAATGAAATATCGGGCGCAACATTTCCCACGAGAGCGACAGATCCTCCTTTGCAAACACCCCGGAGGGCAAGATCCACCGTTGCGGCGACTCCGACCGCTTCAAACGCGGCGTCGACTCCCACGCCGTTGGTCAACGCCAACAGATGATCCAGCGCTTTTCCATCCCGTGAATTGATTGAATCCGTGGCTCCCAGTGTTTTTGCAAGAGCGAGTTTTTCCTCCGCTACATCCACAACGATAATCCGACCACAGCCCGAAGCTCGAAGCGCTTGAACAAGCGCGATGCCAATCATTCCGGCGCCGATCACCGCCACCGTGTCATTGAGATTCGGATGGAGACGACGAACCGCATGAAAAGCAATCGAGAAAGGTTCGATCAACGCCGCATGCTCAAATGAAATCGACTCGGGAAGAGGATAAAGAATACGCTGCGGGACAGCCACGTATTCGGCAAAGGCTCCGTCTTGCTTGTAATCCCCACACGAAACCCCGAGCACTCGTCGGTTGTCGCAAAGATTGATTTTTCCGGCACGACAATATCGGCAATGTCCGCAATAGATCGTGGAATCAAACGTGACGCGATCACCCACTTTGAATCCGGCCACATTCGCCCCTTTCTCTGCGATCACTCCCGCCGCTTCATGCCCCATGATCAACGGGGGACGACGACGCCCTGTACTCCCGTCCATTCCATGCACATCACTCCCGCAAATTCCGCAAGCTTTTACCGCGACAAGAACCTCGTCGTCCGAAAATTTCGGGGTCGGAACCTCTTCGAAAACGAGATGATGATAATCCTTGAGAACCAGTGCTTTCATAAATTTATCGAACCACTCCTATCGTCAGCAGAATATTGGCAAACCGTCTTCCCTCGCCGGTCGCAATCACCAAGGCGGTCGAGGAAGAACGGACCTCCCGATAAAAATCCAGCCGTTTGACGGCTTGGATCGCCACGTCCGGATTTAAAATCGCCTTATATTCATCGTGGATCTCCACGGGAACTCCGTCAGGGGGAGCCATCAGAATTGCAGACTCGATGGGAACAGAATGAACGATAACCTCCAGAACATCCATGGCCTGAACAAGACCGCGGCGGAGATTAAGATAAACTTTCCGGGCTTCACGCGGAGATTCCGTGGTGAACGGAAAGTTTCCGTCCGCAATCAGAATTCGCGTCCCATGACCGGATCTTCCGAGTTCAGAAAGAATTTCAGGATGAATCAATCGAGTCAGCAGCATGGAAATAGCTTACCCCACCGAATTCAAAAAAACTTGGTCGTTCGGGCAATTTTTAACGGTTTTTAAGGCGTTGTTTCGTCCGATAGGTCGAGGGGGAAGATCCGAAAGCATTTTTAAAAGAATGATGAAAATGGGAGAGGTCATCAAATCCCGCTTCAAAGGCAACGGCCGTCACCGACTTTTCCGTCTCCATTAAAAGCTTCAAACTGTAGGAGAGTCGCAACTCGATATTATATTTGAGCCAGGTCTGTCCCGTCACGCGACGAAACACTTCCGTGAAGTGCCGACGACTCAATCCGACACCGCGTGCGGCCTCTTCTAAAGATTGTTTTTGATAAAACCGGGTTTTCAACTGAAGCGCATAATGGGCCACTCGAATGGCACTTTCGCTGTTCAAATCGAGAACAAGCGTCTCTCCCCCCTTCCGTTGCGTGGTCCGAAGCGTATAAACGCAAAGATCCATCAAGCGGGAAATCAGGATCATTTCCCATCCCTCTTGTTGCGACGCTTGCTCAAAAAGCATTTCCTGAAAAATCGAGCGCCCCAGTCTCGCCTGATTAATGAGCGCACTCTGCAAGTCAAGTTGAAGCATTCCCTGTTTGGTCAACTGATCTTGAATCTCCTTCGACAGCAGATCATTTCGATAATGGATGACATATACCGTGACCGGGTTGCCCGGAAAATCCCGCTGTCGATGGGACATCTGGGCAGGAATATGAATCAGGGTATCGGGACCGACAACCGACTTGGTCTCGGGCGTTTCCCACTCCGCACGACCGGAAATAATGAGATGAAATTTGGAATATTCGTCCTTCATATCCCCCGAAAATCCGGGAGCATGTTGACTTTGAAATACAACAATACCGGAGGGCGGCATTTTGACACGTTTGGGACTTCGGACCAGCTCTTTCGAGTGAGCATCCGTAAAAACCTCCGCGAAGAGATTTTTCTGAAACAGGTGACTTGTCGAACTCATTTAAACCTTAAAATATTTTGCTGAATGGTTTTGAAAGAAAAACAAATCGATCGTGAAATTGTCCGTTGATCAAAAGATGACGGAAGCAGGACTCTTTCAGGGCCACGCATCCCTTTACATTCAAAGTTCTCTTCACGATCATGTTTGCCGTTGGATATCATTAAGCCCACGAGATTGATCTCTTACGAATAACTCATTTTACAGATCATTCAAAAACTATATTCGATTATTTTCTATAATGTCCCGAAATTACATGTGGTGGCTCATTTTTTATCCAATTTTATCGGAGCAGGAGAAAAGGAGATGTTACCGTTTATTCTCCACCCCATCATCCTATGTATCATCGCCGAAATTTTCTCAAACAGCTTTCGTTCGCCGCACTGGCAACGACACTTCCTCGGCAATGGCTTCAGGCGAATACCGGATCCGATCCCATTCCCTTAGGCTATAGTACTTTTCCTTTTTATAAAAAGCCGGGTGAGGAGGCGATCCGGGCCATTGCCGAAATGGGCTACGATTCCATTGAAATCGCAACCACCTGGAACCGCCCCAAAAACCTCGATGCAGAAGCTCGAAAAAGAATACGGGAAGCTCTTCTTCAATATAAAATGCCTCTCCCGAAGTTGTTCGATCGGATTCCCGTCCTTGATGAAAAAGGAAAGACACTGAAAGATTCTCTGGAGTTGATCCGTTTAAATGCGCAACTGGGTCATGATGTGAACGCCAGTGTCGGAGGAATTAAGCCCTGTATCGGCACCCGTCTCGGATCAAATAGCAGAGACTGGGAAGCCAACAAAAATCTGATCGTCGATCGATTACACGAATGGGAGAAAGTCGCGAAGGAGATGGATACCATCATCGCGATCAAAGGCCACGTCAACCAGCTCAGCGACAGTTCCGAAAAAACATTCTGGCTGGTGGATCAAATCCAATCCCCATGGATTCGGGTGGAATACTGCTACGGTCACTTTCAAGTGCTCGGGGAGGAATGGCGCAAGTCTCTCGAACTTCTCCTTCCGCTTACCGCTGTGATCACCTTGCAGGACTGGAAGAAAAAACCGGATGGCTCCGGCTATATTCACGGCATTCCTGGAGATGGGGACGTCGATTACGTCGAATATTATAAATACTTACTCCAGTCCGCATACAAAGGACATACCATTGTCTGGATGGATGCCGGAAAAGAAATGGAACAACCGGACTACGATCCCCTCGTCATCGCACGGCATTGTTA
>JAZKBH010000036.1:4326-8441 GCA_040388725.1 Verrucomicrobiota bacterium | reverse complement strand
AGCCGGAGTGACACGCCCCGTGCGAACATAACAAAGCATCGGGATCTTTACACTTCTTTGCTACCGCTTCTTCAAAAGGAGCGGTGGAAACCTCCATCCCTTTTTTTGACGAACGGAAAAGCATTTCTCCTTTTTCTAAGAACACACCTCTATGTTTTGTATATATTTTTAAAAATGCGGACGAGAATAAAAGACATGACTATCAAAAAACGGACATAAACCTTGAAGCCTTTTGACAAACAGAAAATCAAAATTATCTTGAATGATAAATAATGCAAATGCGCCGATAATTCTCTTTTCCTATTTTATATAATATTATGAAAACAAAAAACGTTCCCTTCGTCTCCTGGATTTTAGATTTGGTATTTTTGTTTTCCGCATTTTTGCTTCAAGCTGAAATTGCGACGAACATGACGGGGAAATGGTATCGAGTCTCGGGAACATGGGTGGATACAGCCGATGGAAGCGCTATTGGGCTGGATGGGGCATCCAACGGATACCGGATGAGTTCACAGACGGGAACCGATTTTACTTACGAATCCGAAATCTCTCTTCTCGACACAGGGAGCAGCTATACAGAAGGCCGTTTGGTCTTTCGATCCAATATGGCTCTCTCCAAAGGATATGCCGTGATCATGGGATTAAACGGAGGATCGAATAACGTTCGTCTTTATCGAATCAAAAACGGCGCCTTATCGACGATCTCGGCGGCACCCGCCTATTCCACCACCTTTATCAAAGGCATTCCTTATCGAATCAAAGTGATTTGCGCCGGCAGCTCGATTCGAGTTTTTTTTAATGGCTCGGCAACGGGAGAAACGCATGCCTTGCAGGAAATCATCACCTATACGGACACTCCCGCCAATGTTTCCTTGATGGGTTCCTTCGGCATTGGTGGCGCAAAGGGAGCTGTTTTCAAAAGTGCCACCCTTTCCGCCGCCCCCAAAACAACGGGCTTAGACACGACACCCCCCGAGGTTTCATTTTATGGAGTCACCGATGGAGGCCTTTATCAAAGCGTCACTCCCCAGGTTGTGGCAACGGATGATCGGGTCGGAGTCACGGTCACTTCGAAACTTAAGATTACCAATGGTCTTGGTGCGATTGAGACAGCCTACACAATCGGCACTCCTATTTCTCTTACGGGCACTTATATCTTGGAAGCCACAGCGACCGATCGCGCTGGAAATACCGCAACGAAAAGCATTCAATTCCAAGTCAATACCAATCCCAGTACCGTGAGTTCTTCCGTCATCCAAATCAAAGTGGGGTCGGCTTCTCTGGAAAATGGGAAAACCTACAGTTACGCCCAAGGAGTCTCTCCTGTTATTTCCGTTTCACCGGGGAGCATGATCGTAGCGGCTTATTTGGATGCTCCTACCTATGGAGGAGGCAACAAAGTTATTTTCGTGAACAATATGGCGGTCGCCACTCTCGGTGAAAACCGCCTCCAAGTCCTCGCTCTCAATGCCGATGGAAACATGGAAATCAAAACGGTCACTCTCACTATCGGCTCCGGGAGCAGTTCCAATTACGTTCCGGTGACGATCAACTTCTCGGGACCCGGAAAAGTGCGGTCCGATCAAAAGGGCGATTATATTCGAAGCGGCACGACTCTCTACTTTTTGAAGAATTCAAACATACAATTTTATGCAGAACCAAACCCAGGCTATCAGGTCGGGCAAGTGATTGAAAACGGTTCGGATATTCGGGAGTTAAGTGTCAACTCCAGAAGTTTTTCAAATAATATCTTTTCTCATTCGAAAGTCAGCGGATCTTACATTTTCGAGTTTGTTTTCGGCCCAATCCCTACCTATCAGAACCTGAGTTATGTTTCCTCACTGAATCCAGACAATCTTCCGGTCAAGCATGTCTTTGATCCCAACCAACCAGACGGCACTTACGATGGACACCCTTCCTACGTCGTTGAAAATGGAGTTTCTTTAATCAACGCAAAAGGAACCCGATACTTTAACGATATCCGATATCTACCTAACTATGCACGGGCCAATGATCCCATCCGACAAACTCTGGACGTCTGGGCTTATCCCGCCTCGACACCCCGCCCCGCCATCGTTTATTTCTACGGCGGAAGCTATTGGGCCGGTGAAAAAGAGAGCGTCTATTCGGGCGTTTTGAGTACCTGGTATCCTCGGGGATATACCGTCATTTCAGTCAATTATCCTTATGTCTCAAACAGGTCTAGCTATGTCGACATCCCTACCGCCCTGGCTGAAAAAGATGAACGAGACACGATGCCGAATGCCGAAGGCGCTTATCGCTTCATCCAAAAAAACGCGAAAAATTGGAATATTGACCCGAGCCGCATCATCATGACCGGGGTCTCCGCCGGAAGCGGAATGGCCATGTATGGCGGATTTTCTAACTATAAAAGCTATGCCTCTCGTGGAGAATTTGGGGCGGCCATTATCGATCCTGAAGGGACTCCTTATGGCGATACCTGCACGGTCATTACAGAACTGATCAATGACACAAAAAATATTGAAGGAGCAAATGGACCCGCCGTCATCACTTACACCTCCTATACTTCAAGCAATCCGTCGAACATTCACAATCCAGCAGCGATTTATAATCTTTTTAAGACGGCCCTCGCAAAAGGATTAGTCTTTACGGCATGGAGTACGGAAGCGTGGAGAAATTATTTCGCCTCCTCTTCCTACTATACGAGCTTCCCCACACTTTCTTGGTATGTTCCTCCCATTGATTTGGCAGGCTCAACCCCCGGAGATCTCCCTTATAGCCAGGCTCTTCTTAACTTTGTGGAATCGATCTGGAATCAAATGGGCTCTGGGACTTCCAATAAAGCGAACGTGACGGTGATCAATGGAGGAGGAAGCGGGCTTTATGCGGTGGGAAGCAGCATTGTTATTTCCGTCGATCGAACCCCTTCCGGCAAAACATTTCAGGGATGGATCGTCCGAAAAGGATCGATCACCGGAAAAATCAGCCACGACAATGCGGTGTATGACGCTTCAAAAATTTCCACTTGGTTTACCGTTGATGGGTCAGGAGATATAGAAATTGAGGCTAACTTTCAATAGGTCCCTTATATGAAAAATACTCTTCCCCTGCTACTCATCACGATCCTCATCGGCGTCGCCATGCCCACCCAAGGATCCGTCATCGCCGTAAATGGCTCCGCCGACAATATCGCTCCCACCAAAACAGATACTCCCGCGGATGTGCCGAACGGACAATTGGAAGCATGGACCAATGACCTCTCTTTTTCATTTCCCCCGATTACGGGAAGTTTCGCAGGATCCAACGATTCATTTTTACTCTCCTTCTCCGCGCCCACGGGAAAGGAGATTCAAATCACGACGGATACTCAGGCAGAAGATCTAACCATGAGTCTCAACCTCCAGTTCACCTACACGGGAACGACCAGCTTTGATGCGGGCACAGTAAGCCTTTCTGATCTGACCTTTTACTCGGGAGGAAATGCTCTTTCGGGATTGGGCATCTCCATTTCAGGATCATCCGTCACGGTAGGAGGAGGAAATCTTCTGTTAACGCTGGATCTCAATTTAACGAACCGGTTTTCATTCCAAAACATGGCGTTTAATTTTGAACTCGCAAACACGACGGCGGGAACCATTCCCACTTTCAATTTTTCATCGGCAAATTCCTCGATCGAGTTCGCAACGAATGTGAATCCTAATTCGTCCCTTCCGGTTTTTGATGGAAACATCGTCAGCTTATCCGCTGCAGTGCCGGAGCCTTCCTCAATGGCCCTCGGTCTTGGTCTCTTCCTGATTCTAGGAATCGCCATCAACCGCAAGCGAACATCCCAACTCCACTAAATGGGGGTCACGATCGACTTAAATCCTTCTTTTGATGAAAGAACCGATGAGAGCGTTTTCATTAAAATTGTAGCCAAATTATAGGAGGGGCAGCGCCAACCTGTCGTATGGATGTCAACTTAGAAAAAAAGAAAATACCGTCTTCACCACAGAGAATAAATCTGAATGGGGTCAGTCCAACGTTTAACGTTTTTTATCGTATTTTTTAAGTTTCGCGCGCGTCAAAAGGTCTCTATTCCTGTTCTTTTCTTGAATCAACTTGATGACCGTTTGAATCCCGCTACTCGTCTT
>JAZKBH010000036.1:0-4316 GCA_040388725.1 Verrucomicrobiota bacterium | reverse complement strand
ACTCCCGAGCCAGACTTGCCTTGCTCTCTTTTCCATACTCGTGACGTATCCAGATCTGCCATTTCTTCTCCCTTTCCTTTTCCCATAACGCCTTGATCTCTTCTCTCCTTCGGAATAACTCCAGTCCACGTGAGAGGCTTCTCTCCTTTTCTCCCTGCTGTGCCAAGTGTGTCTCCAACGTTTTGGAAAATCCGTCTCCCCCGATCACCAATCCCATTCTCGCTTCTTCCCTTAAATCTAAATTCTTTCGATTCCTTAATTCCCATTCCACCTCCCTTTGATAATCTTTCCCTCCCCTCCAATACTTCCTCCGTGAAAGATCAAAGCCAGGACGTAACTCCACTTTCTTTCCCGCATATCCGTGGTGACTGCTCCACTCGTATTCCTCCATCTCTTGCCATCCCCCGACATAGGACTTTGTCGATTTCTTCACCCCCTTCTTCCGACGGACGGGATTCATGTGAATGTAGAGAATCAGTCGCTTCGTATAACTCTCCGAGTCCACCACCTCCGCACGGTATCTACCTTGAAACAAATGTCCCACACGACCCCTCTTGCGATTATAGCGCACCGTATACGTCGTTCCGATCCATCTCATCAACTCCGATAAATTCGGCAACAGGGTTTCAATCATCAAATGATAATGATTACCCATCAAACACCACGCGTGACAGATCGCTTCATATTTCACCAAACCCTCATCCAGGACCCCTAAAAACAACTCCCGATCTTCTTTCCCCGTAAAGATACTCTTGCGCTCGTTCCCACGTGCCATCACGTGATACATCATCCCTTCCCTTAATATCCGTCGCTTTCTTGCCATCCTTTTCCAGTGGGAGACTTATCCACGACTCGTCAATAAAAACGTTAAACGTTGGACTGACCCCAGTGCATGTCCTTTTTTCTAAAGCAACGACCCATTTTTGAAGAGAAAACGATTTTGATAAAGAATGATATTGGAGAATAATATTCATATGAACTCTATATTTTTTCAGGACAATCGTCTTCTCTCTTTAAAATATAGAAGATTTCTCTCAAAGGTCTGCCCCTGGTTTTTAAGTCTGACAATTTTGATTTCAACCGCCTATTCACAACTGATTTCAAATACGACCACCTGGACTGCTCAAGGCGGAACCCTCGGTGGATCGGGGACAGGAACTTTAACCTCCACGGGAGTCAGTAATAGTTTTGGCGCGATCAGCGCTCCCTTTACACGTCAGACCCTCGTAAACACGGGCGATCGCATCACTCTCTCCCTTCAAGTGCAATACACCACTCAATCGTCTACTGTGGCAACAGCCACGACTGCGGGAGGAGAACACTTCAGTTTTGGTTTCACCTCCTACGGCGCAGATACCGTTAAAGGTGGTACCGATAACTTTTCCGTTTATGCCTCCGTCTTGGTTAATGGAACAACCGCTCTTTCAAATGGAACGATGTTGGGATATCGAACTTCCATAGCTCCCGACGCCTTAAATCCCAATAGTACCTTGGCCACGGGAAACGAATCAGGAGGATTGGCTCGCGTCGTCGCGGGAGGAGACCTAGCCGCTTCTGCCTTCACTTCCGCTACTCTCACTTTTTCAATCACTAAAATTTCAGATGGCAACTACACGCTCTCCTATGGAGATGGAACCAATAGCTTTAGCGGCACTTGGGTCGTCACCACGAGCTCAAGTATTACGAACTTTACCGGATCTCTCCCTCAAAGCCTGACCTTTGACGCCATCTCTTTCCGCGACCAAGGAACTACGAATGATGCTGCAACCATCACCAATGTTTCGGCCGTTTTTACTCCGGCCGCGATTCCTGAGCCTTCCTGCTTTTGGGAATTCATGCTCGCCTTGGGATCTCTTTTTTGTTTTCCAGTTTTGAAAAAAACAACTCATTAGACTGCCTCCTCCTCCCTCGACAAATAACCCAATCAAAATCGCCTGATTCCCCAAGTATTATTTTGTTTTTCTTTTAGTCTACTCTAAAGACCGCAGGTCAATCTGCGGAGAAAATATCGAGTTCAAACCTACGCATGAAAAAACAAAAGACAAAAATACTTTATCTCTTGTTCATACTTGCCCTTGAGCTCATCTCTCTGACCAGTGAAACGAACGGTGAATTGCTTTACAATGGCATTCAACTCCCCGTCGCCTGGCCTCCCCGACTTCAAATTGCCGGCAATCAAATCGCTCCCATCCCCCCGTATCTTCAACATCCTCCCGCCGTCATTCCCATTGATGTCGGTCGACAGCTCTTTGTAGACGACTTTCTCATCGAGAAAACGGATCTTCAACGGCACTTCCATTATCCCACAAAATACGAAGGAAATCCGATCTTCAAAGCGGAGACCCCCACGGAAAAAGGCGTGACCGGAGAAATGGACAAAGGTCTTCCCCATCCGACGGTCTCTCTTTTCAGCGATGGATTCTGCTATGAACCGAAAGAGAAGAGATTCCGCATGTGGTATCAGGGAGGAAGACGCGACGGCACGCTGATCGCCACCAGTGAAGACGGAATTCATTGGAGTCGCTTGGAAACGGATCTCGAGAAAGGAAATAATCGCGCTTTTCCGAAAAGACCGAAACCTGTGCGACATGGAAATTCCATTAGTTTCGATCCCTTTACTCAGGACTTATCCCAGCGTTACAAGATGGTCATTTATGAGGATCATGTAAAACAAGAGGAAAAGGGACAGGCCTATGCGTCGGCGGATGGTATTCATTGGAATCTCCTCGGCTTTCTTCCTTCGGGAGGAGATATTCCGACGATTTTTTATAATCCGTTCCGAAAAAAATGGGTCATCAGTATCCGGGATGAACATGCCAAACGAAATGGCAAGGCACGCAACTACCGCGAGCATACGGATTTCGAAAAGGCAATTCAATGGACTCCGCTCGATGAGAAGGGAAGGAATATCGATACCTCGGAAGAATACGAATGGACCGGCACTGATCCCCTCGATCTCCCCGATCCCGATATGATGGCTCGAATTCCTGTTGATGAGATTCGTGCAGAAGCCGAAAAATCGGGGAAAAAATTCGAAGAGATGTTGGCTTCTGAAAAGCAGGCTTATGGGAATCCCACACAGCTCTTCACCATGAATGCCGTCGCCTATGAAAGTCTGATGATCGGCATGTTTGAAATTTTACGCGGCCCCTCGTCGGGACGAGTCTGGGATCGATTGAAAATCACCCAGCGAACAGATCTTCACATGGCTTATTCTCGAGATGGATTTTTCTGGGATCGGACCGATCGAACTCCCTTTATCCCGTGTACACGAAAAGAAGGAGACTGGGACCGTGGATTTCTGCACGGGGGAACAGGAATCTGTACCGTCATGGGAGATCGGCTTTGGTTTTACTACAGCGGAAGCTCGGACATGGGGCCTGCCGGTCCTATGACATTTGCAGAGTGCGCTACCGGACTCGCTTTTCTCCGTCGCGATGGATTTGCTTCCATGGATGCCAATGAAAAGAGCGGAACGCTCACCACAAGGCCGATCACATTCCGAGGAAAACATCTTTTTGTAAATCTTATGGCCCCTAAGGGCGAACTTCGTGCAGAGGTTCTGGATGAAGAAGGAAAAGTGATTGCTCCCTTTTCGCTCGAGAACTCGATTTCTTTCACAGGGGACAAAACCCGGCAACGTTTGACGTGGAAAGGAATTGAAGACCTCAGCTCGCTCTCTGGAAAACGTGTGAAGTTCCGTTTTTCTCTGAAAAATGGAGAGCTTTATGCCTTCTGGGTAAGTCCGGATCTTTCAGGAGCCAGTTATGGATACGTGGCGGCCGGAGGACCCGAATTCAATGGTCTAATTGATACGGTGGGAGGACAATAGCCTCCCATTAAAAAATAAAACCCATTAAAATCTATGATGTATAAATTACCTTCTTCCCCCTTCAAGATCTCTCTCTTTTTGATCTCTTCTTTTATGGCGGCAAATCTTCTCTCCGGAACCGTATTGGCAGAGTTCCCAGCCGGGGAAATTCTTTATAATGGAATCCAACTCCCGAAAGAATGGCCCCCGAATCAAAAACCCGATGGGAAAATTCATCCTCTTCCTTATCTCGTCCAACCTCCCGCAGTTATTCCCATCGATATCGGACGTCAGCTTTTCGTGGATGATTTTCTCATTGAAAAATCCGATCTCAAACGACAATTCCATTATGCGACGCGCTATGAAGGGAATCCCATTTTAAAACCAGAGACTCCTCTTGAATTAAAAAATGGAGAACAAACCTGCGCTACTCCTTTCAATGACGGTCTTTGGTGGGATCCCAAAGATCAGCTCTTCAAACTTTGGTATCATGCGGGATTTTTCA
>JAZKBH010000035.1:0-2628 GCA_040388725.1 Verrucomicrobiota bacterium | reverse complement strand
CGGGTGATGAGAATATTAATACTGATACAGAGATAGACGAGGAGGATCTTGGAGTTCGATTTCCAAACATCAGGAAGATCCAGATGGAGAATGAGAACCGAGTACCCGAAGACAATACTGAGAAGGATATAAACCTCTTGATGAAGAGGTCGGGAGGTCGTCAAAGAGAGGAGAGATAAAAATCCGGCAAAAAGAAAGAAAATCAGGATTCGAACCAGAGGATGATCCTCCATGATTTGAACCCAATCCGCTTTTTGACCGCTATGACGTGTTTTGTCACAAGCGAGGCCTTTTTTGACAAGCTTTTGTCGATGGAACCAGTTGAAGGGCATAGAATATTAAAGGGTCAAACTGGTCATCTTCCCTCCGCGATGAGCGCGGTAAGAGGTGATGATCCGTTGGACAAGTTCGTGGCGGACGACATCCATTTCGTCGAACTTACAAAAGACAACTCCTTCGGTTTCGCTTAAGGCTTGAACGGCTTCGATAAGACCGGATTTACGAGAGTGAGGAAGATCGATTTGAGTCGGATCGCCCGTGACAACGCATTTCGAATCTTGTCCGAGGCGAGTCAAGAACATGAACATTTGTTCGGTCGTCGTATTTTGGCTTTCGTCGAGAATGATAAAGCTATTGCTGAGGGTACGTCCGCGCATATAGGCGAGGGGAGCAATTTCGATGACGGACTTTTCCATGTAGCGCTGAATTTCCTCTGGCTCGAGCATACGATCGAGGGCGTCGTAAAGAGGACGGAGGTAGGGGGCGATTTTTTCCTTAAAATCGCCTGGAAGGAAGCCGAGGGCTTCACCCGCTTCAACGGCAGGACGGGTGAGGACAATTTTGGTGATTTTTTCTGCTTTTAAAGCGGCGACGGCAACGGCCATGGCGAGATAAGTTTTCCCTGTTCCCGCGGGGCCCACACCAAAGACGAGATCGTTTTTTTGGATCGCTTCAATGTACTCTTTTTGATGAAGCGTCTTCGGAAGAATAAATCCTTTTTTAGCTGAAAAATCGATTCGTTTGCTATGAAGATCCGTAAGAGAAACTCCCGTTGCCTTTTCAGCGGATTGAAGGGCAAAATTAAATTCGTGTTTGCGGATCGGAGAGCCTTTTTTATGGGCTTCATGAAGTTGATTAAAGACGAGGGATGCTTTTTGAATCCCGTCTTTTGATCCTTCGATTTTGAGCCAGGCATCACGCGATGTGATTTTAACCTCAAAAGCGGTTTCGACGCGTTGGAGAGTTTGGGGGTCGTTCAAATAGAGTGCTTGAGCGATTCGAGCGTTTTCAAACGTCAGTGTTTCAGAGCTGGCCATGACTTTTTAGAATAGGGTCAACCTTGATGTTCGTCAATTCCCCCCTTTGAGGCTTTTGCTTCTAAAGGAAGAAAAAGGAAGGAAAAACCGGTAAGTAAATTAAGCCTTTAATATTAAAACTTTAGTTTTTCAGAGAAATAACCGATAGTAGGGATACCTTTATGTCGAGTCATACCCCTCCTCCTCCTGCCGATGGACCCGCGAAGGCTTCCGAACCGAAGGGTTTTCATGATCCGCTTCAAGAAGATCCTTATTTAGATGATATCGAATTCTCACATGAGTCGACTAAAGAACGTGTTTTTGGGTACTTAAAGTGGGTGATCTTTTTGGGAGGAATTGGAGCCGCCCTTTATTATGGCGGGGCGATTTTAAAAGGGTATTGGGTCTCCGATTTAGAGCAAAAGCTTTCCATTAAAAGCCAAGAGGTGGATGTTCTCAAGCAATCGAGTCATGAAGGTTCATCGTCTCCTTCTGCCGTTTCTTTTGATGTGGTCGTGAAGCAGGTGACTTCCTCTCCTCGGGGCAAGGCTTATTTAGTTTCCGATGCCATGGGACAACCGTGGTTTGCGTTAAGTGGGAAGGATTTTAAAACAGGCGAGAAAGTCTCTTTGGAAATTAAAATGGAAGAGGGGGGAAAGTCTGTTCAGGTTTCATTGAAGTCGATCAGTTCAAGTGCTTCAGCGGGAGAGGCGCCCGTATCCCATGGAAAAGAGGCTGAAAAGCATGTTTCAGAATCCCATGAATTTGTCTCTCATGAGAAAGAACATGGAAGCGCAGAACATACGCCTGAGCATCATTGATGATTTTTGATTGGGTCGGAAAACGGGATGCGTCTATTTAAAGAGCATCACTAAAATCAAAAGACCGAGGGCGATAAGAAGGGGAAGACTGAAGGCGAACCCCATAGCGACCTTATCCATAAATGATCCACCGGAGGAAGCAGACCCGTCATTTTCCGGAGAGTTTTCGTGGATCGAGCGTAAGGCATCAATCTTCGATCGGGATTGTTCGTAAACCACGCGAGCTTGGTCAAGAATCGCAAGGGCGCGAGTTAACTCATCGGAAGGATTTTTAGAATTCCATTGATGAGGATTAATTTGGCGCACTAAATGGATCTGCTCTTCAAAGGCGTGACGAACAAATTCAACCTGCTCAATTTCTTTACGAAGTTGATGTTCTTGTCCTTCGAGAACGACGAGACCTCGGTTGAGATTCTCGGAGACCATGCGAAGACCGTCATCGAGTTGAATTTGTTTTCGTTTGATATCCTCGAGGAAAACTTTTTGGCGATTGATGTCGTCCAATTGACGTT
>JAZKBH010000034.1:6605-7580 GCA_040388725.1 Verrucomicrobiota bacterium | reverse complement strand
TCTGTTTTTAAATCGGAGCATCCAAGGATAAAACCAGCGCGAGATAGAAAATCCCCATGAGCCAGGGGTGGTCTTAAACTCCCATCCCCATGCCATTAAAAAATAGACCCCCACAAAAAACCAGGCGACGATTTTAATCGGTTGAAGAGGAATTCCCTGAAAAAAAATAGAACCGAGTCCCCCACCCAAAGCTCCGATGATTCCATAAGAAATCATTCGTCCTGCATGATACTGAATTAAGGTAGCTCCATTTTCACGGGAGGAAGTTGACTTTAAAAGAGAGCACGAGAGAGGAGCGCACATTCCCACGCAGTGAAAGCTGGTGATAAAACCCGCAACGACAGACCCTACCAATAATCCCCACTCATTCATGATTCGTTTCGGATTCCACAGGAACGGGAGTCATTTGAATTCTATGGCTGTAGGGAATGAACCATCCCCAGACGGCAAAAACCACCATGAACCACAGTATAATCCAAATCCAAGGTCGATCTTTAATCCATTCTTTCATAAAATCTCCTTACTCGTCCTCTCCTGCTCCGGGTCCCACAAAAGGGACGACTTTCGAAACAGAAAAACCTTTCACCTCAGACTTCACCTCGACCTTGATCGAAAATCGCCCCTTGAAATGACTTTGAGGGAGCGTCACCACTACCGGCCTCATCTCCTCACCTAGAGGAGGAATTTTAATTTCCTGATCAATCCCGCTCACTGTAATCGGATGTTCGTGTGCCTGCACTTCCAAGTGACATCTTACACTTTCATTTTTCTTATTGATGACTCGAACCATATACTGATTCCGAATCGTTCCTTTTTCAGCATCCAGATAATAAGAAGCGCCCACCATTCGAAGCGCACTGAGAGTCACAGGCCGTACTCCAGAGATGGCCCACGACATCGCTCCGATTCCAACAAACAAAAAAAGTGTGTATAAGATTAACCGAGGGCGAATGATTTTTGTTTTTAATCTTTTTA
>JAZKBH010000034.1:4270-6595 GCA_040388725.1 Verrucomicrobiota bacterium | reverse complement strand
CTTGAAGAGAGTCGTAACGAATTAATCCTGGGGGCCGATCGATTTTTTTCATCACCTCATTACAGGCATCAACGCAATTGGAACATCCAATACATTCGATTTGAAGCCCTTGACGAATGTCGATTCCCGTCGGACAAACCTGCACACATCGAAGACAATCAATACAATCTCCTGCGCCTTCCGTTCCGACTTTTCCCCGGGGTTCCCCTCGCTTTTCGTCATAACCAATAATCACTGAATGATCATCAATCAACGCCGATTGAAAACGACCGTAGGGACAAAGGACAATACAGAATTGCTCGCGAAACCAGGCAAAATTAAAATAGAGTACTCCGGTTACAAACATTGCTTGTAAAAAATAAGTCCCATTCTCCCAAGGATTTACCAACATCATTCGATAAAGTTTCGGAAGCGAAATAAAGTAAGAGAGGAAAACATGGGCAATCACAAACGCTAAGATGAAATAGAGAATGTGTTTGATCGCATAAAGGCGGATTTTTCGGGGATTCCACGGTTCCGAGGCTAAGGTCCGTCTCTCCACTGCAGTGCCCTCGACGAACCTCTCGATTCTTCGAACCACGTGATCCAAAAAAACCGTCTGAGGACACGCCCAGCCGCACCAAACCCTTCCGAGCAGTGCCGTGACATAATAAAGCGAAAATACGACCCCCGAAACGACGAAAAAACCGAGCCAAATATCCTGCCCGACAAACGTCAATCCAAAGAGATGAAATTGATTCTCTTTAAGATCTAGAAAAACGGCTGGATTTCCATTGATCGGAATCCACGGAAGAGCGGCGTACAAGGCGATTAAACTATAGCCGACAATTCTTCTCAAAAGCGTAAAGATCCCAGAAACATCCGCAGGATAAACAAATCGCCTCGATCCATCGTCATTAATTGTTGTAACACTCTCTCGGCTCGGCTTTTTCAGTAAATTTCCCATGAGTTCTTATTTGGGTTCATCCCGAGGTTCGTCCTTCGTGTGATGATTCATCACAAACGCGGCGACCTCCAAAATTCTTTTCCGACCCAAGACCTTTCCCCATTGCGGCATTCCTTTTTCGAGAACCCCATTGGTAATCGTATGAACCACCTGAGTAGGTAGGCCGCCATGAATCCAGGTGGTATCAACGAGATTAGGCCCGATTCCTCCCTTGAGTTCTGCGCCATGACAAGCGACACAGTTTGCCATAAAAAGCGCTTTCCCTGCAGTAACCGTCGGTTCATCTTGGCTCATCTTCCAAAGCTGATCATCCGTCATTTCACCGCCTCCGTTGGCAAGAGCGGCCATTTGAATTCGATTCAATTCCTGCTCGGCTTCGGCTCCTTGATCAATTGTTCCTCCGACGGTCGGCCAATGATACCAAAACCAGTAAGCAAATCCGAAAAGCACCATGATGTAGAACGTCCAAAGCCACCAATTGGGCAGACGTTTGTCATATTCTTGAATTCCATCGAACGAATGCCGACGAAGTGGATCCTCATCGGGAGTTGGTTTGATCATTGACTCACTCATACACTTTTCTTTCCTTCATGAATTTTTTCGTCATCCAAAGGGAGACTCCCGAGACGATCGACCTCTTTTTTGGACATTCGGATCGCATAAATGACAACGCCGATAAAAATGACGAAAAAGACGACGAATGCCACTTTTGGAATCCAATCCATTCCCATATCCCAATGTAATCGTTTAAACATAATTTTACGGTTGAGTGACAGGTTGACCGTCAGGGCCAATCTTTTCCGATTTTCCAAGTTGCTGAAGGTAAGAAATCAACGCCACAATCTCACGATCGGAAGCGACTTCAATTCCACTCTTCTTTAAATCATCACTAATTAACTGCCCTTGGGATGAGGCTTCTAAGCGAATCTGATCCATTGTTCTCTCAGGATATGGAACCCCGAGTTTGATCATCACCTTGATCTTGGACTCCAATGACTCAAAATCGGTCTTATCTGTGACCAACCATCCATAATTAGGCATGTTCGAACCGACCGAAGTTGATCTTGGGTTTTGAAGGTGCTGAAAATGCCAGAGATTCGGATACTTACTCCCCACTCGATGCAAGTCTGGCCCTGTCCGTTTCGATCCCCACTGGAACGGGTGATCGTAAATCGACTCCCCAATCTTGGAATAAGATCCATATCGCATTAATTCACTCACAAAAGGCCGAACCATCTGGGAATGACAATTATAACATCCCTCGCGAATATAAATCTCACGCCCTGCCAACTCCAGTGGCGTATAAGGAATTTGTCGATAGCCCTCAATGTGATTTTTATTGTGCATCACCAGTGTCGGAATGATTTCGATCGATCCTC
>JAZKBH010000034.1:0-4260 GCA_040388725.1 Verrucomicrobiota bacterium | reverse complement strand
ATCCTCCAATCGCCACCGCAATAAATGTAAGTACGGAAAACGGCATCGCATTTTCCAGCAAACGATCATACCAATTTCCCCAACTGCTTCCGCTTAACTCCATGTGGAGATAACCGGCAATGAGTGTGAAGATCAACATCACCAGCGCGAAAATCTTCAGAGTGTCCGGCCCCACCCCGAACATCATTGTAAAAACAATGATACAGAGCGCGTACATGACCGGAGGATTTGAGAAGATTCCCCAGAAACCGATTCCCGCCCGAGCGGCATGGCCTTCCTCTTCCACGACCTCGATTGTTCCATTCACGGGATTTCCTGAGGCAATCGTCTTAAAGATATTATAAGCGAGTAGAATGAATCCAAAGAGATAGAGCATCCCTCCCAGCATTCGCAAATGCATCATCGGACGAATCGCATTTACCGAATCCAAAAAGTTTGGATTTTTAAGAACTCCATCCGCAGTCACCGCATTGAGCATGAGGCCTTGGGTAATTCCAGAAACCCACATCGATGCCACATAAAAAAGAATTCCAATCATTCCCATCCGGAAATCTGCAAGTTTAATGGAATAGAGCTTTGTATTCCACAAACGAGGAGTGAGCCAATAGATCATTCCTGCCGCCATGAAGCCATTCCAACCTAGCGTTCCACTATGAACGTGTCCGATTGTCCAATCTGTGTAGTGAGAAAGCGCATTTACGGATTTAATCGCCAGCAAAGGTCCTTCGAATGTGGCCATTCCATAAAAAGTAATGGCGGCGACAAAAAACTTGATGACAGGATCTGTCCGTAATTTATCCCATGCGCCTCGAAGCGTGAGTAATCCGTTCAACATTCCTCCCCATGAAGGAGCCCATAACATTAAGCTAAATACCATTCCCAACGACTGTAGCCAGGACGGTAACGCCGTATTTAACAAATGGTGAGGCCCCGCCCAAATATAAATAAAAACCAAAGACCAAAAGTGAACGATTGAGAGTCGATAGGAGTAAACCGGCCTCTCGGCCGCCTTGGGCATGAAATAGTACATGATCCCCAAAATCGGAGTCGTCAAAAAGAAGGCGACCGCATTATGTCCATACCACCACTGAACCAGGGCATCCTGAACCCCTCCAAAAATAGGATAACCATGGAGCAAACTCGTTGGAATTTGGAGGTGATTGACAATATAAAGCATCGCCACCGTTAAAATCGTCGCAATGTAAAACCAGATCGCGACATAAAGGGTCTTTTCACGACGAATGGCCAAAGTCCAAAAGAAGTTCACCGCAAAAACCACCCAAACAACCACCACCATGATATCAATTGGCCAAATCAACTCCGCATATTCCTTTCCACGAGTAAGACCGAGAGGAAGAGAAATTGCAGCGCAGACAATAATAAATTGCCATCCCCAGAAGTGAAACCGGGAGAGGAAATCAGAAGCGAGCCTCGTCTTACAAAGACGCTGAAGTGAATAATAAATTCCTGCAAACATCATATTGCCGACAAAAGCAAAAATGACGGCATTCGTGTGAAGAGGACGAAGACGACCAAAGCTGGTCCAAGGGATGTTAAAATTCATCTGCCAAAAGGCCATCTGAGAAGCAATAAGAACTCCGAGTCCCATTCCGACAATTGCCCAGACCACCGTAATGACTAAAAATTTCCGGACAATATCATCATCAAATACAATCGTTGTTTTTTCGGTTTTCATCTTCTTATCTTTGATCCCTATTTCTCTTTTAATTTCAGCCCACCCGACGTTACGACCTTCTCTTCTTTCCCGAAACATCTTGTGATCCACCATCCGGCTCTAATGGCAAAAGAGATTCCCGATCCGGAGAAAAGCATCCCGTTTTTGAAACGTGCTGTAAAAAAAGAAAAAGAAAAAGAAAGACCAGAACGAGCCCGATAAAGACAGTGAGCACAATAACGTTCATATCTCCATTGTTAACAGACTTTAAAAAACAAACAAAGAGAAATTCAGAATTATCACAGATTTCATGTTTTCTTATATGTCTATAAATTTATAGACTATCACATTTATATTACGCTTTTAATTTGACGATACACCCACTAAAGGATTATGGTCCCTCCATGAAGCAGAGTCACAGCACGCATAATTTAGAAATATTGCCTTTAAATGATAAGATTTCGTCAGAAAACTATTTTTTAAACTCGTTTCTCGGCTCTCACTTCCTTTTCTGGCTACTCTTTTCAACCCTTTTTCTCCTCGTAGAATCGATAAAACTTCATGCTCCCGAAACATTTAATGATCACTCCTGGAGTAATTACGGAAGAATTCATCATGCCGCTCAACTTTGTCTTTTCGGAGCCATCACCGAAGGGCTTTTATGGATCGGATTTAGTCAAATTGTTTCCGCAGGACAATATCTTGAAAGATATAAAACGATTATAAAAATTTCGATTTGTTTCATAAATTTAGCAATATTGATTGGAATTATAGAAATTTTATCCGGAAACACGGAGCATGGGACATCCATCTTCCCTTTGTTTTCACTTCTTCTTTTTTCATTTGGAATACTCCTCCTCACCCCCCTTCTTTGGAAAACCCTTTTGAGAATCGAAAGCTTGACCCCCTCTCTCCTGTTTTCCTCACTTTCCTTCTGGATACTTCCTTTATCCCTCACCACGATCGTGACTCTCTCCTTGAATGGATTCCTTAAAGGAGCTTATGGCGCCTGGATGCTCTCCTGGTTTTCACACCATTTCACTTCCCTCTTTCTTTTTCCTCTCGGGATTTCGGCATTTCTCGACTACATTCAACAAGCCACCCAAAAACCCCTTCGCGATCCTCGTTCCCTTCGTATCGCTTTTTGGACTTATACCTTCTCCAATTTTCTCATCTCCAGTGATCTTACAGGGAGCCCTCTGACTTTTATTCCTGCCTGGCTCCGCGCTCTCGATACCGTGGGATCGGTCTTTTCCTCATTTTCGATCTTCATTATCCTGCGTTCTGTCTATCTTCATGTGAAACCGTCGTTCGCCACTTTAAAATGCGAAATCTCCTTCGCGTTTTTTTCTTTTTCAGCCCTCTCACTCATACTTCTCACTATTTTAAAGGCTGTGCTCTCATTTCAAACCATTGATCAATGGGTCCAGTTCACTTCGCTTTCAAATGCGCTTCAAACTCTTTTCCTTTTTGGATTTCTGATCATGATTCTTTTTGCGTGGATTTATAATCAGTCTCCCATTCAACTTCACCGAGTATGGGCTTCTCCAAGCCTCATTCAGACTCACTTCTGGCTCGCTTCCCTCTCTACGGGACTCACCGCTCTTGGTTTTTTCTCAGCGGGAGCCATTCAAACGTATCAGAATACCGTTCTCGATATTCCGTTTCTGGATACAGTCATTCTGATCAAACCCTTTCTTTGGATTCAAAGTCTCTCTCTGGTTTTTCAATTTTCAGGAACGCTGATGATCTCTCTTCTATTTACTCTGCTCCTCTTCAACTGGAAGCCAGACCCCAAAACATCCATGTTCGCTAACCCCACAGCATCTTAACTCTCGATCAAGTCATGAAAACAAAACCCCTCCCTACTTTCTTTAAAGTTCTTATTGGTTTCCTTCTGGGCTGGAGCCTTCTTGTCCTTTTGCCTTATTTTCAATTTGGGCGCCCAACGCTTCACGAAGATACGGAAAGCGGAGATCTTCTTCCGCGTGCTCTTTCAGGACTCGCTATCCGAGGAAGCCATGTTTACGAACAAAACAGATGCGCCACCTGCCATACTCAGCAGGTTAGAAACCAATTCACTTCCGATAATTTAAAGGGATTTGGCAAACGGAGATCAGTAAGCCGCGATTTTGTTTATCAACCCGCTTCGGTTGCAGGAATCAATCGCCTCGGCCCCGATCTTTCCAATGTAGCCTTGCGTCAAAAATCTGAGGAATGGCATCATAAACACCTTTTTATTCCCCAAAGCGTCTCTCCTGGCTCCATCATGCCTTCCTATGCCTTTCTTTATGAAAAAAGAAAAATCGTCGGACAGCCATCGACAGAGTCTTTAAAGCTACCAAGTAACTACTCCTTAGAAGAGGGCTACGAAATTGTCCCCACGGCGGACGCCAAAGCCCTTGTCGCCTATCTTCTCTCTTTGAATCAATCTTATTCCCTTCCTGAAGCTCCTATTAAAGAAGAATAAATCAGGAATAGAACGCGGAGAGTTTATCCCAGATCGTGCACTAAGAATCGTTTTACGATCTAAAATACAAAACTTTTGGGTGAATAGAAAGGGAGGGCGGAGCGATGCGAGGCCT
>JAZKBH010000033.1:0-12805 GCA_040388725.1 Verrucomicrobiota bacterium | reverse complement strand
AAGCAATCACAAGAAGAAGATTATATCACACTTTCAAGACACAAGGGGCGAGCTCTCCCCAGCCGCCGCTGCATCTTGAAGGAGACGGCTCGGGAGAGCCTGCCCTCCCGTGAAAGAAAATAAGCTGAATTATTCCAGTTTAGGATCTTAGCTTTAAAACCATTAAAAACAGATTGGTTCCGCATCCCTTCGTATACGATCTATAACGCGATGAAAAAAATCATTCGTATGAAGCGGATGGGCTAATTTTTCTCGTTAATTTTTATTTATCGATTTTTTTACACATAAAATTTTATATAGGGGATCATTTAAAGGAATCTATCGCTTGAAAAAGAATTCGCCTCTTTTATTTTATCTGTTAAAAGAAAATCCTCATGTCTATTCGTGAATTTTTGTCTTCCGAAAGTTTTATGCCTCACGGCTGTTGCTATCTTTGGAAACCGAGCCTCATTTGGCTTCACGTCATCTCGGATGCTTTAATTGTTTTAGCGTATTATTCGATCCCTCTCACTCTTGTCTACTTCGTCCGTCTTCGTAAAAACCTCCCTTTCCATTGGATCTATCTCTGCTTTGCGACCTTTATTATTGCCTGCGGAACGACCCATCTCATGGAGATTTGGAATGTCTGGCATCCGACTTATTGGGTCTCGGGGATTATTAAAGCGATCACCGCGATGGCTTCCGTTCCGACAGCAATCCTTTTGGTCTATTTGATTCCCAAAGCGCTCGCACTCCCGAGTCCTGAGGCGCTGAAAAAAATCAACAAAGAACTCGAACTCAAAACATCACAACTCACGGTGGCGAATAAAGAACTCGAAGCTTTTAGTTATTCAGTCTCACATGATCTACGCGCTCCTTTGCGACATATCATGGGTTACATTAATCTTTTAAAGGAAGATACGGAGTCCCTTCTCAATCCTTCTGCTCGACATGATCTTGAAGCGATTTCTCACGCCACTCAGCAAATGACCTCCTTGATCGAAAATCTTCTCGCCTTTTCTCAAGTCGGTAATAGTGGAATCAACAAATCCCTGACCTCGATGAACGCTTTAATCCAGGAGACGCTCGATCTTCTTGCTCCCTCATTTAACGGACGCCAAATCGAATGGAAGATCGAATCACTCCCCACGCTCTCCGTCGATCAAACTCTTTTCAGACAAGTATGGGTTAACTTAATTTCCAATGCCGTCAAATATACGAAAAATAAAGAGAAGACTTTGATTCAAATCGGAGCTCGAGAAAAAGAGCATGTCTGGGAGTTTTATATCCAAGACAATGGAGTCGGGTTTGATATGAAGTATGTTGAAAAGCTTTTTGGTGTCTTTCAACGCCTTCATGGAATTGAGGAATTTGAAGGGACCGGAATCGGTCTCGCGAATGTTCAACGGATCGTCATGAGACACGGAGGAAAAACCTGGGCCGAAGGAAATCCAAATCAAGGGGCCGTCTTCTACTTCACTTTACCGAAAGAAATTCCTTCTACGCTTGTTTAAGGCAGCATAAAAAACCGCTTCGTTCTGAAGCGGTTTTTTTATTAATAGGAGAGATAAAATTCTTATTTGCCGATTTGCTTACTGACTCCGTTTTCCTGCTGATTCAATGTTTTTTTCTCTTCTTTGGTAATATGGCCTCCATTTTGTTTCGCCATATCCCGTTCTTCTTGGCGGATCTGATGATCCTCTTGATGTAATTGCTTTGCCTGATCTTTTGTAATTTCCCCATTTTTCACTTCTTGATGAATCCGACGGTCTTGATTTTTTAAACGTCGATTCACCTCTGCACGTCTCGGATGATCTTTAGCCCACTCTCCTTCTGCAAAACTTGAAGTCACGAAGGAACAAAAAAGAGTTCCCGTGATGCAAACGGTTAAAAGTGAACGTTGAGTGGTATTCATAGTCGATATCCTTTTAAGTTAATTTTTAGTAGGGCTTTACTGATTTCACGATCAGGAGAGAAGCACTCTCAGAGAACCTCTCTTCCAAAAGATAAACCCCATCTTTTGAAAAAAGTTTCAAAACAGGACTTGCAAGAAATCAATTTACGGTGATCTTCTTGTCCGATGAATCCACCTTAGAATTCAGTCGAAGTTTATTTTCTTCGCTTTTAATAATTGGTAACTTACTTTCAATTAACGACTTCCGTTAAAAAATTTAGAAATATTTCCGCAACTTTAAAGCCCCATGTGGGGTTTAATCAACGAACCCAATGAAAATTAACTCTAAAATTCTGATTGTTCCTGCACTTCTCTCTCTGACTCTTCTGACCCAAGCCCGTGACTATCATCATGACGACCACCGGGATTATCATCATGGTTATCACTCCGGACCAGGAATTGGACTTTCCTTTGCTGCAGGGGCCATTTTTGGTGGCATCGTCGCCACGCTTCCTCACGAACATACCACGGTTGTCGTGCATGATACCCCTTATTATTATAGTGAGGGAGTTTACTACCGTTCTTGCAATCGGGGCTATGTGATTATGCCACCCCCGCCTGGAGTGGTTATTGATACCCTTCCGCCCGACTATTCTTTAGTCTGGATTTCAGGACGTCCTTATTATTATTCACGTGGTGTTTACTATCTTCAACAGCCGACGGGCTATGTGGTCGCCAACGCCCCGCAAAATGTCGTCGTCACCTCGGCTGCACCACCCCCACCGCCCGTGGTTGAAACCTATTCAGCCCCTCAAGCCTCTTCTGCGCCTCTTCCCAATCCAGAGAGCGCACCTGTTTCCAAGAGTTTTTATAAAAGAGGTCATGACTGGGGAATGGATCTTCGCAACGACGTCGCCTCGATGGATGAATTTGTGGACTATCTAAAATCGAATGTCCCGAACTCGAGTTCTCCCGAGTATCAGGATTTTCGAAAAGGATTTATTAGCGGCTACGGACAGCATGCCGAAAACGCAATCGATAAAGCCTACAAATCCGCCAAAAAATAGTCGATCGGATCGCAAAGCTTTCGAAGCAATCCTCTGGATGGGGATTGCTTGTAAAAATTATTTTTGAGGATTTAAAAACCGTATTCGCGTCACTTCCAACGGAAATTTTTCGGAAGCTTTATAAGTCAGTTCGACGCGGTCATTGAGATCGAGATCTTTAAGGGATGAAATGTAAAACATTTTGATCTGCCCTTGATCATTCACTGCAGTAAAACTCACCCCGGGCCGATTCCCATTGCTATTCACCGCCGTCACTCGACCATAAAAATGGTCTGCTCCCGATGACGACCCTGTCTCGACATCAGGTCCCGCAAAAAGGGGATTCATTAAAAAACAGAAACACGCGAAGAGAATGACTTTCATCTCGGCATTCTATCGAGAAACATCCATTTCCACAAAAAAGTTTTTGTAACAATTCGGTGTCGAAAATGAGAAATAGAAGGATCTGCTCGATAGATTGCATGAGCGACAGCCAAAGACATTACCTCACGCGACGGCGCAACGACACGACGTTCAATCCTCCTCCTTTTTTAAATTAAGAATAGGATGGGAGTAAATACTAAGGAAAACCTCACGTCGCGTCGTTGCGCCGTTGCGTGAGGTAATGTCTTTTAAATGATTCTAAGAGATACCAATAGTGGAGGCGAATAATCTCCTCACTCCCTCAGACAGAGACTCTGTGCCCTCTCAAACCAAATGGACTTTTCCCCAGTGAACATCCAAGTCCCGCTTTAAAAAGAGTTGGACCGCTTTCCAGAGACATTCACTTTCGATGGCCTGACCTCGTTGAATGATCGACTCCAAGGATTCCCCTGGTTTTACAGAAAAAGAGAGCTGTTCCATAATGGGTCCATTATCGAGATCCGGAGTCACAAAATGGGCGGTCACGCCGACCACTCGGACCCCTTTTTCAAACGCCTGACGATAGGGAGAAGCTCCCGGAAATGAGGGCAATAATGAAGGATGAATATTGATGATCTTATTCTTCCACCGCCAAACAAAATTCGGCGAAAGGATCTTCATAAACCGAGCCAGAACGATGTAATCGATTTGATGCTCCTCAAGGTACTCTAATAATTTATGCTCCGCTTGCACCCGAGCCTGAAAAGGGAGATGAATGAAGGGAATCTTAAATTTTCGAGCGAGAGGCTCTAGATCCGGATGATTCCCAATCATCACTCCGATCTCCATTTTTCCCGCTTTCGCTTCTTGGAGTAATCGTTCAGCACAATGAGTCTCCTTGGTCACTAAAACAGCTGCCCGTTTCTCTCCACGGGGTTTCATATCTCGCAGGGTAAGGTCCATTTGGAATTGATGGGCCAATCGTTTCAGTTCGGTCCGAAGCTCTTCTTTGGGCGATTTCGTTTCGGGCCAAAAGGCGAGAAGATTCATACTAAAACGACCTCCGACCACCTGCTCCTCCAATGATTCAATATTGGCTCCATGCTGGAAAAGAGTTTGGGTAAAGGCAGCGACGACCCCGGAACGGTCTTTTCCGATCAAAGTCAGGACAAGATAACGGCTTTTTTTCATAGAAGAAATTGAGTGAAAAATAAAATAGGAGTGAAGAAATGTGGCTCGGGGCGGAATCGAACCGCCGACACAAGGATTTTCAGTCCTCTGCTCTACCGACTGAGCTACCGAGCCATTCCTTGAAAGGGAGAGGCACACTGACGGAAACCCCGAGAAAGTTCAACCCAAATTTTTAGCCCAAAAAACAGGGAATAAAAGGCATTTGGCTCGCACGACGACACAACGACGCGAAGAAAGGAAAAACATGGGACTTTTGTTTTTAAAAAATAAAACTGCATTTTGTTGTGTCGTTGTGTCGTCGTGCGAGCCAAATGTCTTTTATTCCTGCGTCCAATCGACCTGAAATCGACGGCGCCCCTGTTTACCGATGAGCTCCAAAACCGATTGGCTCTTCACAGGGTCGTACATCAAATCCCAAGTCCCGGAGGTATAGTCGAACAATCCGGTGGTGGTCAGTTGCTTTTTTAAGGGGCTCCACGAGGCAGGCAGCTTTTTGATGACATCATCAATCGAGGGGATCACCATTTTCCCTCCCCCAATGAGTGCTATTTTGGCGGTCGATTTCTCAAAGACGGTCGATTTCGCCGTCACTTGGACATCCATATTCATCGTTCCCGTGATTCGAAAATGATCTTCAGCGAACTTCGAAACAGGGTCTTCTAGGTTTAATCCATTTCCATGGAGAGAGGCACTCCAGGGGAACCCTTCTTTAAAAAAGATTGAACACTGACCGACTAAATAACCTTTGTACGCTTTGCCGCCTATTTTCCCGAAAATACCCCGCGAATCAAAAGTAACGGAGACCCAAGGTTCGGTAATCACGAGTTTCTTCCACTCCATGGAACTCGCTTTCAACGTAATAACCTGATTCGCTGCGTTTTCTTCCGTGACGGGCAAACCAAATTCAACGCGCCCTCCAAATTGATAAATCTTTAAGCCGTAAGCGGGATAAAATCGATCGCCGGAATCGACAGGGAACTGATTTTTTCGAAAGACTTCTCCCAATTGATCTGTTCGAACATTCGTGAGTTTTTTATCCATGTGAATGGGAATCTCTACGCCCGGATCTCCAAATCCATTCACCGTAATCCCGGCCATCTCAATATCGAGATTTTGAATGGTCCAAGGTGTTGTCTCTCCCTTTTGTTGGTTTGCTTTAAATTGATCAATAAACCAGAAAAGATCAGGCCCCACAAAGATTGTCGGCTGTTTAAGCATCAATTTTCGAATCGTATGATGCGCCAATTCCTGAAAGGTAAAATCGAGCTGGATTTCCTCAAAACTTAAAACAGGCGAGGTCACATTGAGCGGAGCATAAAGAATGATCTTGCTGGAAATGGTATGTTGAATTTGTTGAGCCGCATCGCTATCCGGATTACCGATTTGAAAGTTTTCAATGTAAAGCGGCGTTACTCGACCCAAGGGAATATTTAAGGTGACTTTAGGAATGAGATTTTCCAAGAAAAGATACCCATGCTGAATCTTGATTTTATGAATCGAAAGCTGTATGAGGTCCGATTTTTTGCCGGGCTCTTTTTTATCAGGAAACGCTTCCTTAAGTCTCTCCGTCCACAACTGCGGTCCATCCATTTCCACAGAATCGATCTCGCCATGAATCATCAGATCGAACCAATTCCAATCCATATCCATGGAGCGAATTCGGGCGAAATCCCCGAGCTTAATCTCCCCACTCACATGGATCGAAGAGAAAGAGGTCCACTGCGCGCTTTTCACCGTGAGTTTAAAAGGTAAAAATCGGGTAATCGCCTCAATCACATGAACGGGATTTTGAATCCAGGCCAACAAAAGAATAACCACCACCGCAGGAGGAAGCACAAAACGTTTCCGAAAAAAAAGCCGTACCCTGACTTTTTTGACAAAAAGAAGTAGTGAGTGAAAAAAAGATTTCATGTGTGCGATTTAATCCACCTCTGAAAAAAGTGAGCCTCTCTCAACTCTCGATTTTCTGAAGAAGCTCCTCAAACTCACTCAGGATCTTCGTCTTGTCAAACTGCGCCACATACGCCCGCCCTTTTTCTCCCATCGTTTGAAGTTGAGAGCGATCATGAAACAGTTTTTCAATGGATGCTGCGATCTGATCCGGATCATGCGTCGGATGATTGATCCCAAATCCATGCGTCATTGCATGTGCCAATTCTGAATCTTCATCGGCCACCGTTAAAACCGGTTTTCCATGCGAGAGAATGCTTAAGAGTTTGCTCGGAAAGAAAAACTTTCCCGTCCCTCCGATTTGCGAAACCAAACAAAGATCAGACTCTTCCAATAACCGACGATACTTCGATATCTCTTGAAGGGGCAAAAAGTGAACATGATTGAGTTTGAGCTCTTGGACTCGTTGAACTAACTCCGCTTTTGCGGCCCCATCGCCACAAAAAATCCAGTGAGCTCTCTCCGGGGAAACACGAGAAGCGGTCTCCACTAAAATTTCAAGTCCCTGTTTTTTCCCGAAATTTCCGGAATAAACTAATAAAAGAGGCGTCGACGGAATCGAAAGGCTCTTTTTAAAAGAAAAAGCTTCTTCAGAAGAGACTTCACTTTCACTCCGGCTTCCTTCTTTCGATGCAGGCACAAGGCGATGATACCAATTCGGAAAGAGTTCGATTTTTTCCTTCGGATGTCCTTTCGCTTCAATCATCGACTTCATCGCGTAGCTGATCACCGTAATCTTTGCTGCTTTGGAATAAATTAAGCGTTCACAGGCATAGAGAAATCGCTGAAGAAGGGGGGACTGAATCAGTCCCATGTGGATTCCCGCATCTGGTTGTAAATCCTGGATATGATAAACAAAGGGGACTCCTCGCCAAAGGGAGAGAATCCATCCTGCAATCCCGAGAGGGAGGGGAGGAGAAATGAGAACGATGCGATCGATCTTATCAATAAAGAGTCCCCGAATAAAAGCATTACAGACAAAACTCGCCTCATGCACAATTCGCTGAAAGGGAGAAGGCTGAGGAGGAACATAGTGCCAGCACCGATGGACTTGAACTCCTTTTTGAATCTCCGTCTGATATAAAATTTCGTCGTCGCCGGGTCGCTTCTTCCACTCCGGATAGTAGGGAAACGTCGTCAACATATGAACTTCATGACCCTTTTCTACCAAGAACTCGCAAAGTCCCTGATTATAAGGCGCAATCCCCGTAACCTCCGGCGCATAGTTGATTCCCCAGACGAGAATTTTCATTCGTAACCAAAATTAGAGCAAAGAAAAGGACCGATGACCAAGAGAAAGAATAAATAAATGCAGGTATTCACAGTGAAGAAATTACCTTTCATTCTTTTTTCCTCGCACCCGCTTAAAAACCGACTTAAATCAGTTTATTCTTATTAGAAATCATGCCTCCGAACGTTGCTACAACTCGAAAAGTCGCTCTCATCACCGGGATCACCGGACAGGATGGAAGTTATCTCACCGAACTCCTTTTTGAAAAAGGATATGAAGTTCATGGGATTGTCCGCAAAACTTCCAACGTCAATCGACTCCGTGCTTACACCCCGCATGCGAAGCTCCACTACAGTGATCTGGCGGATTCGTGTGCCATTCGACGAATTTTTAATCAGGTCCGCCCCTCTGAATTTTACCATCTCGCGGGACAAAGCCATGTCGGGTATAGCTTTGAAATCCCCCAGTCGACTTATCAGGAAATTGCTATTTCAACGCTCGGTATTTTAGAAATCTGCCGTGATCTCGATTATCCGATTCGATTTTATCATGCCGCCTCTTCTGAAGTTTTTGGAGCCTCTCAAAATCCCCCTCAAAACGAAGAGACTCCTTTTCGCCCCACGAGTCCTTATGGTTGCGCCAAAACGTTTGCGACCAACCTCTGCAACACCTACCGCCAAAGCTATCAAATGCATATTTGCAACGGGATTCTCTTCAACCATGAGTCTCCCCGCCGCGGATCTAATTATGTGGCCGGAAAAATCGCCGATTACGCGGTAAAAATTAAACTCGGTCTCGAATCCGAACTTACCCTGGCTGCCTGGGAAACGACTCGGGATTGGGGTCATGCTCAAGATTATGTTCAGGCCATGTGGCTCATGCTTCAGCATGAAACCCCGGACAATTACGTCGTCTCTTCCGGAAAAGCGCATCGACTCCTCGATTGGGTTGAAATCATGTTTGGCCGCCTCGATTTGGATTGGAAAAAATATGTGAAAGTTTCCGATTCTGAATTTCGCCCTCAGGAGCCGGGACAATTAATCGGCGACTCTTCAAAAGCTCGGACGGTTCTCGGATGGGATCCTCAAATTTCGTTTGAAAAAATGGCTCTGGAGATTGTCGACTCCTACTATCAAAAAGCGCTGAAACAGAGTTAACCATGTCTTCCTCTTCTTCTCATCCCGTGGCTCTCATTACCGGCATTACCGGTCAAGATGGCTCTTATCTCGCGGAACTGCTTCTCGAAAAAGGATATGAGGTCCATGGGATCGTGCGACGCACGAGTAATATCAGTCGTCTTCGCATTGATTCGATCCGACTCGATCCGGCGCTCCATGGAAAACGATTCTTTCTCCATTACAGTGATCTGATCGATGCAACGACCCTTCGCAAAATTTTTATAAAAGTGCGTCCCACGGAATTTTATCATCTTGCGGGACAAAGTCATGTCGGTCTCAGTTTTGAAATTCCGGAGTCCACCTGTCATGAAATCGCTTCGGCGACTCTCGGGATTCTGGAAATCTGTCGAGACCTCGATTATCCGATTCGCATGTACCACGCTGCTTCCTCTGAAATTTTTGGAGCGGCAGAAAACTTCCCTCAGACCGAGCAGACCCCCTATCGCCCAACAAGTCCTTATGGGTGCGCAAAGGCTTTCGCCGCTCAACTCTGCGATGTCTATCGCGCGAGCTACCAGATGTTTATCTGTAATGGGATTTTGTATAATCACGAGTCTCCTCGCCGCGGCGAAAATTTTGTCACTCGTAAAATTGTCCGTCAAGCGGCCAAAATCAAAGCCGGGCTCGATCATGAGTTGATCCTCGGAAATTTAGAGAGCCAACGGGATTGGGGTCACGCCCGTGACTATGTTCAAGCGATGTGGATGATGCTTCAGCATTCCAAGCCCGATAACTATATTGTCTCCACAGGCAATCTTCATTCGGTTCAAGATTGGGTTCGTATTGCCTTCGAGCATCTCGATCTCGATTGGACAAAGTACGTCAAAAGCTCCGAAAGCCTCATGCGTCCTCAAGAACCGACCCGGCTTCTCGGCAATCCTACCCACATTCAAAAAACACTCGGTTGGAAACCTCAGATTCCCTTTGAAAAAATGGTCGCTGAAATGGTGGAGAGCGACTTGAAGCAGATTCAAAACCATTAAAACCGTCTCACACAGAGACACGAAGACACAGAAGAGACAAAATAATTATCCGCAGATTTACGCAGCGAGACGCAGATTTTAAGGCAAATTTTTTGTTTTAAAGGCAAAACCTCTTTTTGAATTTTAATCTGCGTTCATCGGTGTAAATCTGGGGATAGATTTCATTCTCTTTCCTGTGTCTTCGTGTCTCTGTGTGAGGCTGTCTTTATTCTTTCCACTTGCGGTCATTCGATCTCGCCCCATCTTCTGATTCGAATCCTTAACGTTATTCGAGACTTATTATGTTTATCACTGGAATTGGAACCGCTACCCCAGAACGACGGTTTTCTCAAACCGAGTGCTGGGATGCTTTTCAGCAAGCGCCTGAATTCCAAACCCTCAATGGAAGCTCGCAAGCCCTGCTGATGAAAGTTCTCACGGGAGAAAATGGAATTTCGACACGACATCTCGCATTGGAAAATTTAAGTGATGCGTTTCTTACCCATCCCGATGCGCTCCACGCCCGATTTTCACTCCACGCCCCGCTTCTTGCCACACAAGCTGCAAAACGGGCACTCCAAGCAGCTCAAATTCAACCCCATGAAATTGACGCCCTTCTCATTAGTACCTGCACGGGGTATTTATGTCCGGGTCTTACAAGTTATGTCAGCGAACAATTGGGATTACGAGCGGACGTTCACTCTTTGGATCTCGTCGGCCAAGGTTGCGGCGCAGCTCTTCCCAATTTACGAACGGCCCATTCTCTCCTTGCTGCGGGATCTGCAAAACACGTTCTCTCGATCTGCGTTGAGATTTGCAGTGCTGCTTTCTACCTCGATAATGATCCCGGAGTTTTAATCAGCGATTGCCTCTTTGGAGATGGCGCTGGGGCTGTGGTTTGTTCGGCTCAACCGAATTCGACAGGTCGTCGAATCGAATGGAAAATGGCGAGTACCCTTTTAAGTCCAGAAGACCGCGACTACCTTCGATTCGAACAAAAAAATGGGATGCTTCGAAATATTTTAGATCGAAAAGTTCCCACTCTTGCCGGCAAATATGCCGAAAAACTTTTTGGTGAAATGCTCGCGCAAGCCTCTCTCAAAAAAGAAGAGATCTCCCAATGGATCCTCCACGCCGGAGGAAGAGAGATTCTCTCCTCTCTTCAAAACCGTCTTCAACTCACTCCCGATGACGTTCAACACAGTACCTCCATTTTAAAAGAGTACGGCAATGTCAGCAGTCCTTGTGTTCTCTTCGTTCTTGAAAAAACGCTTCAAGAAAACGCCCCAGGAGGATGGTGGTGGATGTCCTCCTTTGGCGCGGGATTTTCGTGTCATGGCGCATTTTTAAAAGTGGAGTCGTGATGAAACGAAGCATACACCCTGAAATTCTAGATTCGCTCCCCGCAAGCGATCCTCTTGCGATTCATTCTCGCTCTGATCTTCGCCGACTGAACGTCATCATGAACCACCCTCGGATATTAAAACAAGCGATTCTTTCTCACCTCGATATCGTATCACTTCAAAAACGGCGACTTCAACTGATCGAGCTCGGTGCCGGTGATGGCACTCTCCTTTTAAAGCTCGCTCGCCGACTCTCTCCAAAAGGAATTCAAGCAGACGCAATTTTAATCGATCGCCAAAGTCTACTCACAATCGAGACCCGAAAAGCCTTTGAATCGCTGGGATGGTCCGTTCAGGTGCAGGTGCAGGATCTTCATGATTGGATGAAAAAGGAAACGACTTCTTCGGATATGATTTTGGCCAATTTGTTTCTTCATCATTTTCAGGATTCTGAACTCCCCTTTTTTCTCGAAAAAATTTCAGAACGCTCGCCTCTTTTTATCGCGTGTGAACCGAGACGAGATTGGGCCGGGATGATCGCTTCGAAATTATTAGGAGTCATTGGATGTAACTCCGTCACACGCCACGATGCGCAGGTCAGTGTTCAAGCCGGATTTCAATCCAACGAACTCTCCTTGTTGTGGCCTAAAACCAAAAGCCATGCGTTTTCTGAAAAACGTGCCGGATTATTTAGTCATCTTTTCATCGCCTATCATGATGCCTAAACAAATCAAAATTATTGGAGGAGGCCTCGCGGGGCTCACCCTAGGAATCGCTCTTCGCCAAAAGGAAATTCCTGTCGTGATTTATGAAGCCAGCACTTATCCCCGACATCGGGTCTGCGGAGAGTTTATCAGTGGCAGTGGACAAGATTCACTTAAACGCTTGGGGCTTGATACCCTTTTCCATCGAGCTGGAATTTCGATTGGAAAAACAGTCGCGTTTTATGAAAAGAAGCGACTCATTCCAACAACTCCTCTCCCAGAACAAGCGTGGTGCATTTCACGATTCGTCACCGATGAAATTCTCTCAGCCGAATTTCAACGTTTAGGCGGAGAGCTTCGCCTCGAAGAACGATGGACCCAAGATTACGAAGAGGGAATCGTACGGGCGACAGGTCGACGAGTTGAAATCTCTTCGGAAGGGCCTCGCTTATTTGGATTAAAGGTCCACGCAAAGAATATTCATTTAGATGCCGATTTGGAGATGCACTTTCAACAAAACGGCTACGTCGGCCTCTGTCGTCTTCCTCATGAAGAAGTCAATATTTGCGGATTATTTCAGAGTCAAACCGCGGTTCCTCATTTGATTAAAACCTGGAAAAATTATCTCGGTGGAGAAAAAGGAACTCCTCTTTATGAAAAACTGAAAGAGGCTACGTGGGATGAAAATTCATTTTGCGCCGTGGCGGGAATTTCTCTGAGGCCGATCCAAGCGATCGAGCGAGAGGAATGTTGTATCGGAGATGCGCTGACCATGATTCCGCCTGTATCCGGAAACGGAATGTCGATGGCTTTTGAATCGGCAGAAATTGCCTTCAATCCCTTGGTTCACTATAGCCAAGGTCAACTCACGTGGTCAGAAGCCCAACAAAAAATCGCTCGGCAATGCGATCAAACCTTTTCGCGCCGACTTCGATGGGCCTCTCATCTCCAGAAATTATTATTT
>JAZKBH010000032.1:3822-12620 GCA_040388725.1 Verrucomicrobiota bacterium | reverse complement strand
GTGAAGTCAAAATCAAGGAGGCCTGAGGAAATATTGCCTTCACCTCCGTAAGTGGATTGCTCTCGGAGAAGAAATTTACAAGCGACTTTTACATTCTTATGAGTTAACTGGGTAACAAACTGATAGTAATCCCCGCGGATGATTTCTTTCATGTTTTCCATCGTCAGGTCTTTAGCATTTACCCCGCGGACAATCCCCCCGATTTCTGTCAAGAATACCGGAACATCGACTTTATACTCGGCGAGCATTGCATTTACCTTTTTTAAATTTACCTGGTAATGCGGCGCAAGACCGGTCATTTTTTTTCCCATATCTAAGTCCAGCATTGTTTTAAGCCAAGGCGTATAGGCATGCCCCTCAGGAAGATCAGAGGTTGTTCCAGGAACCACATAGACCTGGGGATCTCCTTGTTGAATCTCACTTAAAAGGGTGGTAAAATAACTGGCATAATCCTTCATAATTCCCTGGGAATCGTGTTGGCGATAATGATCCACACTTCCTAGCCAGAAATAAGCATCGGTTTCATTTCCAATTTCATAACAAAGAACTTTTCCTTTGTAACGTGCTGCCATTTCTCTGCAAAATTTTCGAACACTTGCCATCGACTCTTCTGTCGGCATGAAATTTCCCACGTCGACGCCCACGTCCAAGTTTTTCCCTTGTGAAGCCCAGCGAGGCGTTGGCCATCCTGTTATGGATATGATTTGGATGCCGTATTTGTGATAGATATCGACTACAGGATCCAGCTGATCCCATTGAAAAGCGTCTCCTTCTGCCGCTTGAGCTTTTACCCAATTCAACTGTGCAATTCTCACGTAGCGAAGTCCGATACGTTGCATATACTGTGCATCTTTTTCCCGGTCTTCCAAAGGATAGGAAATGAAAGGAAAAACCATGGCTCCGAATTTATTCGACTCCGTTTGAGCGAGAGATGATGGCTCGGGAATGATGGCAAAGGTACTCTTTAAAGTTTGAAAAAGATTCCCTTGTTCATCTAGGCATTCCGCCTGGAGAGCAAAATATCCTTGTTTAGAGAGAGGTGGAATTTCCCAATCTTTTTTCGCTTTTTCGTTTTCGACATCAAAAGGAATTGAGTTTTCAGTAATGACTGTCCCATTAAAATCCGTGATTTTTACTTTCACGCTAATTTTATTATCGGCAATTCCTCGGCCATTAAATTTGGCGACGATTTTTTCTCCAGGAGCAAAAACTCCCAAGGGTTGACTAAATTCCAAGGAAACGGCGGGGGATGGAATGATCGAAACAGAAAAAGAGTTTAAACTCGGTTTTTGATTTTCATCAATAGGACCGTTAAATCTTACGCCGGAAGTCGTTATTATTGGAGTAAATCCTTTGTCATTCAGAGATGTTTTTTCAAGTACATTATTCTCATTAATGATGACAGAAACCGCATTTTCTTTTTTCCAGTATTGGATTTCAATTTCATTACCATTTGAGCTCGGATTTTTGATTGTCCCCGACTTTAAAGTGATTTTTCCTCCATTTGCCATGATCTGGTAATGGCTATTTGTTTTGAGGAGCACCCAAAGCTGCGCGGTCTCATGAAACGTCGTTCCCCATTTCCCTCCGAGCGCGACCGCTCCCCAATCCGATCCTTCTAGATTGAGATTGGCTTTTACGCGGATGAAATGAGGCGTATCTTCCAAGGGTATCCATACGGATCCCCCGCGTGGAGATGTGGTGGAAACTTTGCCTGAACTTTCGAGAATCATGAGAGGATCTGCCATCCAATTCATGGGACCATTTTCAATTTTAAGTCCTGCCATTTCCTGTTTTGCAGAACGCCCCCCTTGAATGGAAAATGTATCTCCGAAAGTTTTTTCTCCGACGGAAGCGCAAAAAAGAGGATTGCCTAAAATAAAACCGAAAATTCCCGAATAAAAAGTAAATCGAATTATTTGGCGTAGCGATTTCAAGGGGATCATGCTTTTTTTTGGACTTTCGATGGCCGGTTGATATTTAAAGCATAAAATGAAGTTCAAAAGGGCTCTTTTTAAGAAAAGTGACTTTAAATAATCCGCAGCGGGTTTTCCTATTGGAAAGTTAAGATTAGTCCTCATTGGGTAGGGGTATTGAATGTAAAACTGGAAACAGCTTCTATTTGAATGGTATAGAGGTCGGCGGATTCCTTTGATTAAAGTCCGGGGCTGTTGTAGCGATCCCCGAGCTGATGTTGGGATTTCTTAATTTTCCATCAAATTTATATTCTAACGCAGAGATGACATGAATACTTAAAAAAGAGGAGGTAAGGAGGATGGGGAAAAACCTGAGGGATTTCTTCATAAAACCTATTGGTTTGATTGTATTACTATTAATACAATTATAAAGAGAGTCAACTATTTATTTGAAAAAGACTTTCGTATTTTAATCGAACGGCTGTATTTCAAGATTTTGACGTTTCTTGGAGTGACTCCTAAAAATAGATGAGTGTAATTTGCTAAGATGACTTAGTTTTGTTTCTTGAATGAGTCCAAAGGATGGAGTGGGGGATGTTCTCTATTTGCAGGAATTTCGAACGATCAGAGATGGCTTTAATAAGATATGACGAGCGCGCGAGCTCGGCTCTTTTCCTTCCATTTTCTCTATCAACAAACGAATGGCTTCATAGCCAATTTGTTCTGAGGGTTGGTCAATACTGGTAAGCTCTAATCCTGACGCATGAAATATTTCACGATCCAGATTATCGTATCCCACAAGGGCGACTTGCTGAGGGACTTGAATGCCTGCTTTTTTGAGGGCCATATAAGCCCCGTATGCCATATTGTCCTGCATGCAGACTAATCCATCAAATGGAATTCGGCCCTCGTTTTGCTGAATCCATTCATCTACTTTTTGCTGCGCGTAAATTTCGTGATCCATCACTCCCAGATCTGCTTCTAAAACGGGGCTTGATGGAAGCTTGTAGTCATTGAGGGCAGCAAGAAATCCCTTGCGACGGTCCCTATCTGAAATGCCGCCTTCCGGACCGAATCCCAAAAGTCCCAATCTCCGATGTCCCGTTAAAATCATATGTTCCGTGGCTGCGTACATTCCGCTAAAATTGTCCGATAAAACGCAGACCGCATTAACATCTGGAATATAGCGGTCAATCATGACGAGTTCGCTTTTGGTTTTTTCAATACTTTGCAAGAGCATCTTGTCATGTTCGGGATGAGCTGCGCTTGGATAAATAGCAAAACCTCCAATTCCTTCTTTTGACATTTTTTGGATCTCAGCAATCTTGGATTGAATTTCTTCCTGATCGTAAATCAAAATCAAACGATAGTCATGATCGTGAGCACAACGAAGCGCTCCTCGTGAAATACGGGAAATGAGGGAGTTCTCTACGGCTGGTAATGCGAGTCCAATAAAGCGAAGAGAAGTGGGAGACGAGGAACTATTCTGAGGCGGAGTTGAAACTTTTCGTATAAGCCAGGTTCCACCTCCTCGTCGTCCTTCGAGAAAGCCTTCTCGATGAAATTTTTCCATCGCTCTTCTCAGGGTAACGCGACTGATACCAATTTCAGAACAGAGTTCCCTTTCAGAAAGAAGGCGTTCTCCTACTTTCATAGAAGCGAGTTGCTGATGGATCAGCCGTTCTGCTTTAACATAGCTGGGAAGATAATCATCTTGAGGTGAGGAAGGCATATTTAAATAATTGTATTATCAATACTAATAAAGGCTCAAGATAAATCCAACTCGAGAATCGATGAAAGATTACTCTCGTCGGTAAGCGCGAGCGAGAAGAGAGATAGGATGGATGACCTCAAGAGGATAACTTTGTTTTTTTGCACCGTTTTGAAGTTGAAGATGACATCCCGGATTGGCGGTGGCGACGACGCTCACTTGAGTTTGAATGATGTTATTAAGTTTTCGGATTTGGAGGGATGAAGCCGTTGCGGGCTGAGTGATATTGTAAATTCCGGCACTTCCACAGCACCAAGTGGATTCTGAAAGTTCAATAAGCTCGAGTCCAGGGATCGATTTCAAAATTTTCCGGGGTTGTTGGGTGATTTTTTGGCCATGGCAAAGATGGCAGGCTTCATGATAGGTGACTCGAGTCGGGGAGGGAAGACAATGAGGAGGACGAAATCCGATTTCTTCCAGCCATTGGTGAATATCCTTTAATTTTCGATCCCATTCCAATGCGCGTGAGGCGTAAAGAGGATCGGAGGCAAGAAGTCGTCCGTAAGTTTTAAGATGGGATCCACAGCCTGCAGCATTCGAAATAATGGCATCGAGAGAGTCTAAGTGAAAAGAGTCGATCATTTTTCGGGCAAGTTCTTTTGCCGTTTCCAAATCTCCATTGTGGGCGTGAAGTGATCCGCAGCAGGATTGAAGTTCTGGAGTTTCCACTGAGCACGAGTTGGCCAAGAGCACATCAACCGTATCTCGATTTATATCGGAAAAGACGATATCCTGAACGCATCCTGTGAGCATTCCAACCTTAAATCGACGGGCCGGTGGATTTTCACTTACTTGAATGCGATCGCATGAAAATTCTTTTTGTACCGTCGGAGTTTGAGATTCAAGATTTTGAAGCCGCTTTGAAAGAAATTTGGTCAAATGAAAGGTTCGAATTAAATGTTGGAGTCCGCTCACCTGATAAAGCCAGAGGAGTCGGCCGACAATCCGAAGAAGTCGGGGACGAGTGAAGAGTCCCCGAAGCAATAGACTTCGAATCAGAGATCGGCTCGGCGTCTCGAGGACTTTGGAGTTTTCAACTTCGACACGTGCAACTTCAAATAAATGGGCATAATCGACTCCCGCCGGGCAGGCTGTTTCACAGGCGAGACATCCTAGGCAGTAATAGATTTCTTCTCCAAAAGCTTTAGTGACTTCCAGTCGATCATCAGCAATTGCCCGCATAAGTGAAATTCGTCCTCTGGGACTATTTTTTTCCTTCTTTGTTTCATCATAGGTGGGGCACGTCGGAAGGCACATGCCACAATGCATACATTGCTGAAGGATGGAGTAATCCATGGTGTGGAGTGTTTCAGAGGAGGACATGGAGATTAGGAGTTAAATATTTTACCGGGATTGAGAATCCCCTCGGGATCAAAGACGTTTTTCATTTTTTTCATAACTGAAAGAGAGAGCTCGCCTAAAGACCCTTTTAAAAAATCTTTCTTGGCAATCCCTACGCCATGTTCTCCTGTGATAGTGCCTCCGAGGAAAACCGCATAATCAAAAATTTCTTTCATCGCGACTTCGACTCTCGCCATCTCTTCGTGGTTTTTTTCGTTGGTGAGGAAAGTGGGATGGAGATTTCCATCACCCATGTGACCAAATGTCCCAATTTTAAGTCGATGCTTTTTTGATGTTTCCTGAATAAACCGGATCATCTTCACCAGCTCACTTCGGGGAACGGTTGCATCCTCGAGAATCGTGGTAGGAGCGAGGCGGGCTAAGGAAGAGAAAGCGGCTCGTCGGGCGGTAGCTAACGCGGACGCTTGTTCGGAAGTTTCTGCAATTTGGACAGAAGTAGCGCCATAAAGACGGGCGAGTTCGGCCATTTTCAAGGCTTCTTCATCGACCGAGGCAGGATGTCCATCCGTCTCCATTAAAAGAATAGCGGCAGCAGATCGAGGAAGTCCAACATGAGTGTAGTCCTCGACACATTGGATAGTGACAGAATCGAGAAATTCCAGGGTGCAGGGAATAATTTTGGCTTCGATAAGGGCAGAGACTGTTTCAGCAGCAGCTTCCATTGTGCCATAAACAGCGAGGAGAGTCTTTCGAGCTTGGGGTTTTGGAATGAGCTTTAATAGGACTTTGGTGATGATTCCTAATGTACCTTCGGATCCGATAAAAAGATCCTTCATCGAATATCCCGCAACGTCTTTAACACACTTATTTCCAGTAAAAAGAATTTCGCCTGAGGCCAAAACGACTTCCAGACCCATGACATAATCTCTTGTCACGCCATATTTAAGTCCGCGAAGTCCCCCGGAATTTTCAGCGACGTTTCCTCCAATCGTTGAAATTTTCATCGATCCCGGATCAGGGGGATAGAAAAGCCCAATTTCCTCTGAGGCTTGGGAAATTTTAGCGGTGATTACTCCTGATTCTACAAAAAGAGTCAGATTTTTTTTGTCTAATTCCAAAATACGATTCATGTGAGTCAGACAAAGTACGATCCCTCCCTCTACGGGAAGACTTCCTCCACTCAAACCCGTTCCTGATCCTCGTGTCACGACTGGAACTTTAAATTTTCCAGCAAGTTTGACGATTTGGGCCACTTCTTCAGATGTTCTCGGAAAAACTACGAGCTCAGGCATGACCTGAAGGGTTGCAGTTCCATCGAAGGAATAGGGAATCAAATCTTCTTTCTCTTTTAAAAACAGATGAGAGGGAAGAAGTTTTGAAACCTCGATTAAAAAATCAGAATTCATACGGGGAGAGAAGATTTTTTAAGCGACTTGTACGTATTCAATATTTAAAATTTTGGCGATTTCGATCAATTCTTTTGCATGGTGTCCGATGCCAAGTGCAAAATGATGAGTAGGTCCTTCAGCGACCCAGTTTTTGAGAAAGGTTCGTACGTCGGGCTTAAAAACGCCGTGGGTATTGGTATTGCCCGTGGGCGGAATCGGACGTTTTGCGGATAATCCCTCAGCAATGACAAATTTAAATTTCCCGTCATGACGTTGTCCGATGCTGAGCATGGTGATCGGACCTTCCTTGATTTGAAATTCTACCCCTGCACCTGATCCTGGTTTGCCATGATATTTTTTTAGGCTTCGAATGACAGGTTTGTTGGCGGCAATGTTGATGTGATGAGGTCCGTCGTGCCCGACGAGCACGCTGTCGCACGCAAAATCGACAGGATGAAACTCGGCGAAGCTTCCTCCAATTTCAAGGCGATCCATGATCATCATCGCAATGCAGGTTTTAAGATCGAATTCCCCGCACATCGGAAATCCTGCGCCGGTGAGGAGAGAATTTCCGACAATCAAATTGGTCACAAGTTGTCTCATTTCCGAACCAACATCTCCCTCATAGTAATAAGCCAGGCCATGGAGATTTTTTTCGTCGATCAATCCTTCTAGTGCGACAGCCGCTTTGGCGGCTGTTTCCAAATCCTGCGGGGTCAGCTTTTCCGTCAATGGATCCGAAATTGGCTCGGGGGTGTCAAAGAACTCGAGAATTCTTTGTTTCCAACCTTCGACTGCAGCTCTATCAGGGTTTTTGTAATGTTTAAAAATGTGTTCAGGTTCAATTAAAACGACATGGGGACCAAAGGTAGCCGTGATGGCAGTGGGATCTGTATGCATATCTAGCATTGATTCCAAAACGTGCCCCATCAGGCCGATGCGAGATTTCCGAAGATCGTGAAGAACTTTGGCGATTTGGCACCAGCTTTTGAGGTCTTGATCCACAATTGGATCGTTTCCCTCGTGACCGAGAATGACCGGAGGAGGACGGCGTCCAAAGCGAACAGCGACACCTGTGAATTCAGGAACTGAACAGAAATCGTCATTACAGAGCTGCATATAGGTTGTTCCATTCGGATAATCCATCGCGGAGAGAGGCTGGATAGCGACCAAGATAATGGGGCAGTGAATTTCCCGGCAGAGAACTCCAAAAGTGGACGAGGTTCCGTAGGTTGCCATATCGACAAAAAGAATATCGATATCCGATGTTTTGATCTGTGAGACGATATCGTACGCCTTTTGTGCGGTATCGATCATTCCGAATTCAAAGACCTCGACCCCATGCGATTCAATCCGATCTTTGACATATTTTATTTTTCGATACATTTCATCGAGCAGTCCTTCAAATTGTGACCAATAAACATGATGGCCAATTCCAAGAAGTCCTGCGCGAGCATGGAGTGGTTTTAATCGTTTGACAGGGGTGGGCGAATGAGAATTCATAAGTTTTTTAAAGTTAAGGGTGGAAGGGTATGGGGTTAAATTACCAAGAGATAAGTAATGAGCCGGTGACTCCTATGGCGGTGAAGATATTCGGTCGGTTTTCAATCGTTGAAACGAGGGTTCCTTCTCCGAGATACGCGTCATCCTTTTGAAATCGCACGAGGCTTTCTGGAAACTGAGTGTCACGCAGAAAATGAATGGTTGCATTTTTAAGACCTGAAAGAAAGAGCCTGCGATGAATTCCGATTTCACCGGAATATCGTTCCCGACACGAAATTTCACCAGACTCTAATTGCTCAATAAAAATTCGGCATTCACGATGCCATGTTCTTGGGAGGTTCATTTTCCCGATATTATTTTCAATGGTAAGATCGCATCCTGTTGGAACAGGAGTTCCAAGAGGGAACTTCCAAGTGAGATGTGTATTCGTCGAGACCGTATAGCCCGAAAAAAACCAAGCATTGTGTTTTCGCGCAGCGAGAATCAGGGGATCAGAGACGTTAAGTGAGGATTTTGTAAATCGGATCGAGTAGCCAAATTTTTCTAACACCCATCGCATGAGACGCTCTGCAGAAAACCATTCGTCGGGATCTTCCTTTTGAGGAAGCATTTTTTCCGTACTGACTTCTTCGCAGAATGCGCCCCGAACCCATCCGAGTTTTCCGCCTGTCGCAAATTTTTTCATGACGGCAAAAGCACGTCGTTCGTCTTTTGACTCCACCTCGACGAAAACTTCTCCATCTTGGCTAGAAATAGTGGGAGGAAGTACGTTGATTCCTCCTCCGGAGACGACCTCTTGAAAGTTCATTTTTGTAGGAAATTTGCCTGATAGCAGTTCGTCGGGAGTAAGTGAGTGTCGAATTTGTAATTCTCCCGAAATGGAAGTTCCTAGTCTCAGGTTAAGGAGTTGGAGAATTT
>JAZKBH010000032.1:275-3812 GCA_040388725.1 Verrucomicrobiota bacterium | reverse complement strand
CTCGCTGTCGTCACGCCGGCGGGACACGTCCACGTCGGCGTGATCGAGAGGTCCATAAAGAAGGATTTGACCTCCCTTTTGAATGTGTTGGATCATCGCCTGTGCTATTTTAGATTTTGCATCAGGTGCCGGAGCGACCAAAATAGTTTGGTCGTAGAGCTTTGGATTTCGTTGTTTGGACTTTAAAAAGTTTGCACTGGAAACAACGGTATTCAGGGGGAATCCTTGATTGATGGCCGATCTCATAAACCAATCTCCAAAGAAAGCCTCATTGATCCGACCGGGGGTATGAGAGGCCCAGTCATGGTATTCATCAAAGGGATATATCCATGTCAATAATCCCGGTTCGTCCGGGAAATCTTTGAAGGCTTGACGAAGGTGCGGCGTTATTTCCGTCGCTACTTCTTCTGGCATCTGTCCGTAAGAATTATCAATTGTCAATAAAGCAACGGATGTCGGAGGAGTGATCTCTCCTTCTTTCCCAATGCGTGCCACGGATAGGGGAAGATAAATATCATGGGGTTCACGTCCGTAACGATCGATCCATGGGCTGTTGAGCCACCATGGATCATGAATATAATAACGGAAGGGGATTTCTCCTCCTTCAGGAAGCTCGGCGATATGGGAGAGCCAACCCACAAGTTCTAAACCATAATCGCCCGTCATTGCCGCCCAGGGCGAATTGGGTGGAGCAGTCATCTTGAAGTTGCCTCGATAAATATCGCGAAGAGGTGATGCATCGGATGAGAGATCCATTCCGGTGGAAAGATTGCTCCCTCGCGTCTCGATCGGAAAATGGGGGCATTCTTTTCGGAAGTCTTTCCAAAAGCCCAAAATGGATTCGCGGACTATGTTTACCTGATCCAGATTAAATTTTTTTCCATCGAATACTTCGCCGGTCACATTCCAGGAATCCAGAGAGTAACCGAAGCCATTAGAAAGCCAGAGGTAATCGAAGTGAAGATCCCTTAAAAAATATTGGCTTTGGCGACCGATAAAAGTTCCAAGCGTCGTTCCCTCTGGAATTCCCTCATGAAAGCCCGCGTAATAAGTCGTATCTCCCTTGAGAATAGCGGCGCAATGAACCCATTGGGAGTGCCCCATGATATTTCCTCGGGAAATTTCAGGATGTCGTTTGTATTTAAAGGAGGACTCTGAAAATTCGGGGCCAGGATCAAACGTACTTCCCACCGTCACCGGCTTTCCAGTGGTTCGTTGTGCTTCAAATTTTAAAGTTCGAACAATGAACTCAAGTCTCTCGTAGGTAAGACGAGGAGGGTTTTCACAATAGGGCCATCGCCATGTATGAAGATTTTTTTGGTCTTCTTTCCAGGGTTCGTTGGCGATGCCGATCCATTTGGCCCATTCGATTTCGGTTTCCTTATGTCCTTGATAGTCGAGAATTTCACTTCCATCTCCCGTCCATAGAAGAAAGGAGAGGTTTTCCGCACCATGGATCAAGGGCTGCCATTGGCGAAGGATTTCTCGGCAGACCACCCGGATTCCCTGGTCAGAGAGGCTGCGAAAAGGCTTTAGACTCACTTCCAAAATGATTCTTTTCATAGATTATTGTTGGGAAACAGGTTTCATGCAAAGGGCAAGCACGTTCCAGCTTATAAAGTCTTTATTGAAGTTCGGTTTTCCAGTATCAGGATGATAGCACTCATGGAGGGTTCCTGTTTTTTTCAGGTCTTTCTCAAGCAAACGAAGTGTGGCATCGGAAATTTTATTTGCTAGGATGTCATACCCGTATTGACGAAGTCCTTCCTGAACCATGAAATTAGCCACAATCCAAATGGGACCAAGCCAATTACTAGGGTTGCAGCTATTGATCGAAGGCGAATACATTTTTTCATCTCTCGAGAGAGATCGAATTCCATAAGGGGCCAAAAGGGTGGAATTTTTTCCAAAGTGGGTTTTGACCAAAGCATCTGCCTGGCGACGTGTTGCGACTTTGCACCAAAGGGGAAGGAGGCCCGTGAAGCTTTTGATTTTCAATGGAAGGGAGTTCCATGTCATATCCATTCCTAACGGAACATCCGCGGGAACGACATCTCTTCTACGATCTTTGGATTGAATATCGACAGAGTAGAAAAATTGATCTCGAGGGTCCCAACAGTGATTCTGCAGGGCTCCGGAGATTTGCTTCATCCATTGGGTTAGCTCTTTGGACTCTTTTTTTCTCCCTAATTTTTCAGCGATTTTTTTTGTAGCGGCGAGATCGGCATAAAAAAGGGAATTTAAAAGCAGATTCGCGCTTGAAAAATCTGGACGGCCGTAAGTGGCGGGATCGTTATCCACGCCAATGGCCAAATCCGATCCCCAAACGAGAAGTCCTGTAGGGCTCCCGTATTTTTCTAACCAATGCCGGTAAAAAAGCATGAGTTTTGGAAACCAGGGTTTGATCCATTCACTTCCTTCTCCAGCTTCCATTAAGTCGAGAGCCATCTGTCCAAAGACCGGTTTTGCTTGGTTAGTTTCAGGACCATAGAGATTACTGCATCCAAATACATCCCGTTGATCTGGTTGGAGTAAAATAGAGACGGTTCCGTCAGGAGCTTGGTTCTCAAAAAAGTTAAGCCAACTCCCTTTGACATATTTTTTAATTGTTTCATTGGACGCTGTTGAAAACCATCGACGAGACCTCAGGAGTGCACGACTGAGCCAGAAAGAATCCCAATCCCATAATTGATGGTGATAAGTGCCTCCCGGAACAATGAACGGGTATTTTAAAAATCCATTTGGTTCCCGAAAGACGAAGGAGCAGTGCTTGCAAAAATAATGCAGGAGTCGTTGATGGGCAGCAGAGGTGGTGATGTTTTTTTTCAGAGTGAGGTTCATAAAAATGGAATGAGGATTCTTAATAGAAGTTTATAAATCCATTCTAAAAGGGCGAATTGAATGGTTTCATGCTAGTGGGTTGAAGAGGCATGAAAATGTTTTTTTCCTTCTCCAAAGCATACCAAGGAAGATTCCGAGGAGGGAAAGGATGTGTGGTTCGGGAACGGCGGAATAGACCAAAAGTAAATCATGGGCGCTCATTTCCAGATGAAATTTTCCTCCGGCAAGAAAGTTTTGATCCTCAAATGCATTGGAGTCGATCAAAAAGAAATCGGAATTGAAGTCAAGAATTCCTCCCGAAGCAGAGGCGACAGTCCACTGGTGATTAGAGAGGGGATCCCAACCGGAAAGGATGCCGATAGAATCCAGTTGGAATGTAAATTCGTGGACTCCCGAAGTTATCTCCAATATTCCCTGTACATTCAGAAAATCCCATCCCTCGGTTTGTCCTGCAATACCTGAAAGATTATTGATTTCCCAAAGATAGGATCCTCCTGCATGCCAGGTCTCGGAGCCTGTTGTCAAAGTTCCTACTCCCTCTCCGGGAGAAATGGTTTTGCCGGCTTCGAGAATAATCTCAGTGTTCTGAAGGTTTCCCGATCCCATCACGGTACCGGTAGAGAAGGTTAAGTTTCCCGAATACGCATTGGTGGAATTGTAGTGCCATGTTCCCCCCGAGAGAGAGAGATCTCTGGT
>JAZKBH010000032.1:0-265 GCA_040388725.1 Verrucomicrobiota bacterium | reverse complement strand
ATTGAAATATGGGATGTTTTAGTGAGACTTCCACTGACGAGAAGGGATCCTGCCTGAATCTGGGTTTCTCCATCGTAAGTATTGGCTCCGGAAAGTTCCAGCGTTCCATCTCCCGTTTTGATAATTCCCCATTTTAACGGAGCGCCATCTATGATTCCTCCGCTCATCTTGGCATCGATAGCTGCAGATCCGTTTTCAACCCGTATGGTTCGCATACCTGTGTCAGCCGTCGCTAAATTGAGGGGATTTTTAAAATCCACAGTTC
>JAZKBH010000031.1:4867-10134 GCA_040388725.1 Verrucomicrobiota bacterium | reverse complement strand
TGCTGGCTCAAGCAAACACATCCCAACAATCTATCTTGGCCTTACTCCGGTAAGAGCCTAGGTAGTAATTAGGGTTGCGAAATGACGGTGGAGGTTCCAGCCTCCACCGTTTTTTGTAAAAAATTTTCAGTGAAGACTCACTAAAATCAATCCACTGTCAGAATCGACCTGGCCCTTATTCCTCTCCATTGAATAAAAACGGCCCAATATCCCCGCATTTTTAGTTTTTAATCCAAACGCTTAATTCAGAAACCGTCCATTGATACTTCCGCTGATGCTCTCGAATTAACATGGGAAGGTTCATCCGCTTTTGCAACGAAAACTCGGGATTTAAAATACTTTGGATCACCTCAAAACTTTCGTCCTCTTGATTCAACCAATTTTGTGGAGGAGTGAATGACTCCATCCAGGTATAAGGACTCGAAAGAAGCAAGGCCCCCTTGGGATTTAAAAACGCTCCAATCCCCTGCAAAAATCGACGGGGATCCGGAAGACGATCAATCAAATTCGCGGCCAAAATCAGATCGAATTTACCGAGCATCGGAGAAAGATTTAAAGCATCTCCCTGTCTAAATTCCACTCGATCGGAATGAATTCCTTGAGGAAGCTCAATTTCTACTTCTTTCGTTCGACCCACTTCCTGCGCCACACGTAGTGTGAGAACTCTCTCTGATTGGATTTTTTGAGCGGATCGGATAAAGGCCTCAGAAAAATCGATCCCAATTACTTCCTGAAACGTTTTTGAAAGCTCAAACGAGGATCTTCCGACAGCACAGCCGAGATCCAAGGCTCTAAGGCCTTCTAAAGAAGCAGAAAGGCCCTCCAAGCCCTTCTGAACGACTCTTACAGGGAAATCGAGCGCATCATGAGGCCCCATCCCATACGGCAAATAATCCTCAGATTTTCCATAGTGAAAAAATAGATATTCCGCCAGGATCGAATCACTCTCGTAGTACTCACTTCCCATGAACAGGCCTTAGGCTCGAAGCGCTTTTTGAAGATATTCAGAAGGTTGATAGTTCTGAATAATGACGATACTCTTTTGGCCTCGGACCATGCGAACTTCAGGAACTTGAATCTCCGGAGTCTTTGTCGGAGAAAAAAGAAGATCGTCATGCGTTGCATTGATTGGCTTCGCAAACTTATCGGGTGTCAAATGTCCTCCCAAATGGTCGCTTCGTCCTGTTGCGACATGCATCGTTCCTAAAATCTTTTCATCTTGGATATCTCGCCCTGAAACAGGAAGAACCTGAGTTCCAAAACCGAGCTCTCCTAATTCTCCTGTCACAGGATCGGATTGAAGTTTTTCATTATGGGCTTCGACCACTTTGGAATCTCCGCGAACGAGGGTCGACTTTACAATCTTTCCTTTTTCGACACGCATCACGGCCAAGGTTCCATCTTCGTAACGATGAGGAAACTCCCCCGAAGCATCCGTAGGAACAAAATAGACCTCCCCTGCTGGAAGATTGGCGACATCGGGGGTCTTCCCTCGACAGAGACCATGGCTTTTTTGAGCTTCTTGGCCGTCACAACGGAGTTGTAGGGTATATTTCGAGCCTTCCATGATGAAATCGATCTCAAAGTAGTCCGCCTTCGTCATACTCGAACGTAACTTTTCCGCTTCACGGCTGACTTCATTATAATCGACGGCTAAACCACTTCTTAAAATAATATCGTTCACGCCATGCAGCGTTGCCCCGCGAAATCCAATTTGCTTTGCAAAAGCGGTTAAAGGAGCCGTTGCGGAGTAAGTGGAAATACAAAGAATGATATCGTACTTCGAGTAAACCGCCTCCTTCAAAGAGACCTTTTTCCCTTCCGGAGTATAAGCTTCATCCGGAAGATCGAGATTACTTCCTCCGGTTAATTGATAGGCAAAGATTTCACCGCCCTTGAGTCCCAATGTCTGCATCGCCCCATTTTTGAGACCTTGGTAGAAAACATCGTACGCTTTTTTCTGAATGGTAAAGGCAGGATCATTTAAAAAAGAAAAATCCCGAATTTCTTCAGGGCGTGGGAGATCGATTAAGATGGCGATGCTTTCACCCGTTTGCGGCTCAAAAACAGTTTGGAGTAAACGGACTAAATCAAAGGGAGGGAATTGCATCATAAATCTTTCCGGTTCGCTGACATTCATTTGCCAGGCCGAAAATAGTAAGTCCCAATCGTAAAATCTCAAGTGATGAAATACAGAATTTTCACACAGAGTCACTGAGACACCGACAAAGGAAATGAGTTTATTAAAAAACTTTGATTTAAGCACTCACTCTGAGGCTTTGTGCCTCTGTGTGAGAATGAATTCGATTTTACTTCGCCCACTCGAAGGCACCTTTTTTGAGGGCATAAATATAGCCAACAAAGAGAATACCGACAAACGAGAGCATGGATCCGAAAATCATATAAGAATGAAGAAGCTGTTCACGATAGATAACTCCCCAAACATACATGAAAACAGTCTCGATATCGAACAAGATGAAAAGCATTGCAATGAGATAAAACTTAACGGAGAACCGGGGATTCACTGCACCTTCAGCCAACTTTCCACACTCATAGGCGGAATCTTTCGTTGGATTTGAAATGGCTTTTTTACCCAAGATGACGGAAGTCAAAAGAGTCGCTACTGCGAAAAAGAGCGCAGCTCCAATTTGAATTCCAATAGGGAGATAGCTTAACAAATCTGAGGGTGCATTCATATTAATCCTTATCACTCGAGATAATGCTACTGACAACAATCCCCGCCAAAAGACCAACAATCGATGCGGCAATCATGGAAGGATAAGGATGTTCACGCACGACTTGATCCGCACGTTGAAAGCTTTCCAAAGGAAGTTGACGAATGGAAAGATCACGAATTCTGACCTTCGGACGGTTCGACGCAATCTCCTTACGGATCTTATCTGCATTGGGATATTCCCAATCCGTTTCTTCTGGAAAAATCTCAAGATCAAAATCGTCGGATCGCATACCTCAAAATAAATCAGAAAAGGACATCCTCACAAGCTTTTTTCGATCTTTCTCAGCATTTCTTGAATAACCTTGGAGGAGTCAAAATACTCTTCTGCCAAGTTTCGGGCTGCTTTAGAGTGTGTTTCGAAGTCAGATTCGACCTGATTTAAGCTTTCACGAGCCTCTTCTTCGCTTCGAAAAGCGAAAGCCCCTTTCCCGGTGGGAATGAATTCGGACCACCCTGTTTCCTGTAAAACAACGGGGCGTCCACTGGCCAGATAACAAACACTACGATCACTGAACCAACCGCAATGGGAGCGAACATAACCATTTTTGGCGACTGAAAACTCCCCGCGACTGGCTTGGATATAGCGTTGATAGGTCAAGAGATCGACATTGGCCGCCGCCGCCCGGGACATGCTCCAGCCTGCGGCGACAAATTTCCGTTTTTCCTCGGTCTCTTCTCCCAGGTCGGAGGCAATTTCAAGTTTGGCAACTATTTTGGAAGGAAGAGAGACGATCTTTTCGAATTCCTCGGATTTATTTCCATACCACTCTCCTAGATACTCCACTGGCGGATAGCCATACCAATGCGTCATCGTGGTAAAACGGTTTCCAAGATTTTCGATCAAAGGCCAACTTTTCAAATGAACAAGAGGAAGTGTTCCTAACCACTTTTTCCCAGCCAAAGGCGAACGCGCTTTTCCGCTCTCGAGAAGAGGGCCCACCGTAAAAAAGAGATCGTGGGGAGCAAAATTCATATCTTCCGAATAAACCTCTGACCAGATCTGCGTGAAAGCAGGATCCAAATCGAGGTAGATCCGATGCCGACATAAATGGAGAACTTCCAAATTTTTAAAATGGCCTGAGATATTCAAAAAAAGATCGGCGCCCTGGGCAAAGGCGAGCAACTTTGCCTTTTCTTTCGACTCCCCATCGACCAGAAGACAGGAATGATCTTCAAAGCCATAGTCACGAATCACTCTTTCCCAATGTTTCTTATTGGTACTTTGATCAAAGGGAACAGCATCCCATTTTTCATCTAAACACTTGGAGGCTGAAATTTCTTCGACCAAAAAAACATCCCAACCGAGTTCCTTAAATCCAAGAGCCCATTGTAAAAAAGCCCAAGTATTTCCAGCCGCTGAAATAGGATGTCCCGCAATTCCAACTCCAATAACAATTTTAGAATTCATTTCGTATTGAAAAGAGATGCCACATATTCTCTCCAAGTGGAATCATGAAATTGAAATCCTGATTCCAAAAGTCTTTGAGGAATCGCTTTTTGGCTACTGTACGCTTCACGAACAAAGTCGTGGCCCAGCGGTTTGAGTAGAAATTCCGGAATAAAGGCTTTGATCCCAAAATTAAAATGTTCATCTAAAACAGAAACCCACTCCGACATCTTCACAGGAACCGGAGCAGTCAGGTTGACCTCTCCTTGAATCGATTTATGTTCGACCAAATAGATCAAAGCGCTCACCAGATCATGTAATGAAATCCAAGGCATATAGCCTTCTGGACGGTTCGGAACCAAACAAACCTTCGCCCGAAAGGAAGGCCACTGTAATCCAAGCATCCCGTCATAAGGATCCATCACCAAACCAAAACGGGCACGGACGACGCGAGCCCCAATATGTTCGGCTTGAAAGGACTCTTTTTCCCAAGCGCGGCAAACTTTCGATAGAAAGCCATTTTGAAGATCTAGGTCGGAGTTTTCAGTCAACGCTTCATCCCCACGATCTCCATAGATTCCCACGGCGGAGGCTGAGATAAATGTCTTTGGTTTTACCGTCCATGACTCCAGCGCATTTAAGAGATGCTTTGCTCCCAAAACACGACTGTCATAAATTTTCTTCTTTTTGGATTCCGTCCAAATTCCCAAAATACTCTCCCCGGCCAAATGAATCACAACCTCGCATTCAGGAGCTTTTTTTAGAGTTGTCCAAGTCAGTCCCTGGATCTTTTCTTGTTTTTCAGGGGCTCTGGAAATTCCAATGACTTCACTCCCTTGGGCAATCAATCGACCCGCTAAGGCCTTCCCTACAAAACCGGAGGCTCCGGTGATTAAAACTTTCATAAGCTAAGACTGAAGTGCTCCTGCGATAATTCAAATCTCGTTTAAGTGATGAAATGTCTATTTCCTGGAAGGACGAGCGCTGCGAGTCCTTGATCTAATAGAATTCAAGGACTCGCAGCGCTCGTCCTCCAATTCTTATAGAGAGTAACTAATCTTACTTTGCAGAAGACCGCTTTTGAAGAAGTTTCTCTAATGCTTCAATCATCTCGATCTGTTCACTCTTCACGGACGTTTTTTT
>JAZKBH010000031.1:1000-4817 GCA_040388725.1 Verrucomicrobiota bacterium | reverse complement strand
CTAAAAAACTTTTTAAAGCTTGGGACTGAATCCACTCCAACACATCGAACCCATTTTTCTTGGGCATTTTTAAATCCAAAAGAACAAGATCAGGAGTAAAATCGGTCGACTTCTCGCTAAACTTCCCCTCTTTTTTAAAATAGTCGATCGCTTCATTCCCATCTCTTGCCTCTTCGATAATCGTAAACTTTTTCGTTCGTTCTAAAAGAAGTCGTACAAAGAAACGATCGTCCATCGAATCGTCCACCAGAAATACTTTATACTTTTCAGCGTTCATTTTTTTATTTAAAGAGTTAAGAATTAAACGCGCAATTAAATATTGCCCCTTCATTAACTTTTGCTTCGGCCCATATTCTTCCACTATGGCGTTTCACAATTCGGGAGGTCAAAGCAAGACCGACTCCTGTTCCCTCAAATTCTTCCGCTCGATGTAAACGTTGAAAGACACCAAAAAGCTGATCATAAAACTTCATATCAAAACCCACCCCATTATCCCGTACATAGAAAAGAGTTTCGTGTACATTCTGACTTCCCCCGATTTCAATTTCCGCAGGATTTCGTGGCCGGGTATATTTCACGGAATTAGAAATCAAATTCACAAAAACTTGTCTCATAAGACTATAATTACACTTCAGTTTCGGAAGTTCTGAGACTTTCCAGGTGATGGTTCTTCCTTCGCACTCGGACTTCATCCCAGAGACAACGTCCTCCACCAGATCATTCATATTCACCCACTCGAGATCAAATTTTTGTCGGGAAATTCCAAACAAATTTAAGAGGTCATCCACCATTTTCCCCATTTCCAAGGACTTGGTTCCAATCCGTTGCAGATAATTTTGCGCTTCGTGAGGAATCGCATTCGAAAATTCCTCATGAAGGAGTTCGGCGTAACTATGAATTTGCCGAAAGGGCGCCCTGAGATCGTGTGCAATGGAATACGTGAACGCTTCCAACTCTTGATTCGCGGAGCGAAGCTCCGTCGTCCGATTGAAAACAATCTCCTCCAATTGAGCATTGAGTTGCTTCAAACTGTCTTGAGCCTTTTCTCTCTCTTTGATTTCCAATTGAAGAGCCTTATTCGCCACGGCCAATTCTTCTGTTCGTTGTTGAACACGAACTTCGAGATCACTATGAGCAAGACGAAGATCTTCTGCCTGTTGTCGCACCTTTTCTGCGGTCTTATAAAGCTCAACAAAGACAGCAACTTTTGCCCTGAGAATCTCGGGGACAATTGGCGCTAAAATATAATCCACCGCTCCCAGGGAATAACCACGGGAGACGTGTGTTTCTGTATCACTGATCGCCGAAACGAAAATGATCGGAATATTTTCAAGCTTCTTTCTTTCGCGAATCAGGAGGGCCGTTTCAAACCCATCCATCCCCGGCATATTCACATCCAAAAGAATCACGGCAAAATCCTGATTCAAAAGATGTCGAAGTGCCTCACGACCGGAAGAGGCTTGAATAATATTCTGATCCAAGTCCTGAATAATCGTCTCCATCGCCATTCGCTTATCCTGACGATCATCCACAATCAGGATATTGGCGCGAGATAACGCCGGAGAGGGACTTTTTGCCTCCTCCTCAGGAATCAACAAAGGAACATCGACCTGCTCTGAGGAAGTCTTGTCTCGACCTTTATCTAGCGGTGAAGCCATAAACGAAGCATCGCTAAAAGTTCCGTACTATCAACCGGTTTTGCAATATAGTCAGAGGCTCCTGCTTCAATACATTTATCACGATCTCCTTTCATCGCCTTTGCGGTCACCGCAATCATTGGCAAGGTTCGGAATTTCGGAAACTTTCGGATCGCCCTCATGGTATCATAACCATCCATATCCGGCATCATGATATCCATCAGAACGGCGTCAATATCCGGTTGAGACTGTAATTGCTCCAATGCAATTTTTCCGGTCTCTGCCGAGAAAATCTCCATGTCATAACGCTCCAAGAGACTGGTCATCGCAAAGATGTTTCGAATGTCATCATCGACAATCAAAACCTTCTTTCCTTTCAAAACGGTCTCCGCCTCATAAAGACGCTGGATCACCGCTCTCTTCGGCTCTTGAATCGCTTGAATATCCTGGTGGAGGAAAAGAGCACATTCGTCGAGAAGACGTTCTTCAGAATGAACTTCTTTCAGATTCATCGCCTGACCTAGACGTTTCAAATGAGTATCGTCTTTTTTCGAGAGTTCTTTGGAAACATAGGCAATGATTGGAATATCGCTCAGATGGGAATCACGCTTGATCTCTTCGATCAGTTCCAATCCCGTCATATCTCCGAGCTCTAAATCAATCACGACCGCTCCAAAGGCATTGTCCTTTATTTTGGTCAATGTCTCCGCTCCGGTACTGACTTCCGCAATTTCAATATCAGGTTCAGTCAGGAGTTGAATGAGATGATTTCGATTATTCGCCTCTTTACTTGCAATCAACAAATGTTTGGTATGCGCTTTAGAAATACCGTCGATACGAACGAAGACATCTTTCAACTCTTCTTTGGATTTTAACGGTTTATTTAACACCCCTAAGGCTCCCGCTCTTAATCCACGAGCTTGGACATCTTCTGTCGTGATGATGTAGACCGGGATATGGCGTGTTTTGACGTCATCTTTTAACCGAGCCAAGATACGCCATCCGTCGAGATCATGAAGATTGATATCGAGAGTAATCGCATCAATTTTCCGTTCTCCTGCGATCAGAAGGGCATCGGATCCACGAGGAGAAATCAAAGCCTTAAATCCGTTCTCATGGGCCATTTCCATCAGGAGTTGAGCAAAGCCAGGCTCATTTTCCACAATCAGGATAACCCGGTCATCGGGAAGAATGTTTTCCGAGTCATCTTCCACTTGCAAAGCACTCGGAGAATCCAACTCAATGGAACTCGATGAGACTTCCAATTCAATCGGCTGCTCAATTCGAGGCTGACCCGATGGGATTTGAGCCTGACGTTTGGCCGGTTTCACAGGGGTATAGTTTTGAGGAAGGTAGAGACTAAACGTACTTCCTTCACCGGGAACACTGACCAATCGGATTTCTCCGCCGAGTAAACGAGTGATTTCACGACTGATCGCAAGACCGAGACCGGTTCCTCCGTATTTACGGCTCGTACTACCATCTGCTTGTTGGAAAGCCTCAAAGATAATGTGCTGCTTATCCGGTGAGATTCCAATTCCCGTATCCGTGACGGAAAAGAGAAGGACCGATTTTGCACGGTTTAAGGTTTCATTATCAGGATTCCATCCCTCTTCGGCAGCACTAATACTGAGAGAGACCTTTCCGCGTTCCGTAAATTTGAAGGCGTTCGAAAGAAGATTTTTCAAGATCTGCTGCAAACGTTTCGAATCGGTTTGAATCGTTCGTGGAATATTGGTCGAACGAAGAACTTCGAACTCCAATTTTTTGCTATCCGCAAAGTGACGGAATCCACGTTCGACGTAATCCTGAAGTTCGCGGAGAGTGACTTCGCCGACATCGACCATGACCGTTCCCGATTCAATCTTGGAAAGATCGAGAATGTCATTAATCAACGCGAGCAAATCGTTTCCTGCCGCGTGAATCGTCTTTGCAAACTCCACCTGTTTCGCAGACAAATTCTGATCTTTATTTTTCGAAAGATCATCGGAAAGAATGAGCAAACTGTTCAACGGAGTACGCAACTCGTGGGACATATTCGCTAAGAACTCCGACTTGTACTTAGAAGTCAACGCGAGCTGTTTCGCTTTTTCTTCCAAAGCCTGACGGGCTTGTTCCACCTCGGTGTTTTTTCGTTCCACTTCGACGTTTTGATCCGCGAGAAGTTTCGCTTTTTCTCC
>JAZKBH010000031.1:0-990 GCA_040388725.1 Verrucomicrobiota bacterium | reverse complement strand
CTGTTGATTGGTTTGTTGCAATTCGAGCTGTTGACTTTGAAGTTCCTTCGCCAACGACTGCGATTGCTTCAAGAGATCTTCTGTTCGAGTATTCGCTTCGATCGTATTAAACACGATTCCGATACTTTCTGTGAGCTGATCCAAGAACGCATGGTGAGTCGGGCTGAAATGGTCGAAGGAAGCGAGTTCCATCACCCCTTTCACCTGACCTTCAAAGACCACCGGCAGAACAAGAATATTCACAGGACTTGCTTTTCCGAGACCGGAACTGATCGTCATGTAATTCTTGGGAGCGTTCGTAATAACGATCTTCTCCTTCTCCAGCGCACATTGTCCGACCAATCCTTCACCGAGATTAAACGTGTGATCGATATTCTTGCGTTCACGATGCGCGTAGCTTGCCAACAACTTCAAATGTTGATCTCCCTCCTCTTTGGAATCGATCGTATAGAAGACTCCTTGTTGAGCGGAAACCACCGGAGCCAATTCCGAAAGAATGAGTTTACCAACGGTGAGCAAATCCTTTTGACCTTGAAGCATTCGAGAGAATTTCGCCAAATTGGTTTTGAGCCAATCTTGCTCCGAATTCTTTAAAGTGGTGTCCTTCAAATTACGGATCATCTCGTTAATGTTATCTTTCAATGCCGCCACCTCACCGAGCGCTTCCACGGTAATTGATCGGGTCAAATCTCCTTTGGTCACCGCCGTCGCCACTTCCGCGATCGCACGCACCTGAGTCGTCAAATTCGCCGCGAGCTGATTCACGTTATCCGTCAAATCTTTCCATGTTCCCGCCGCACCCGGCACGCTCGCTTGACCTCCGAGTTTTCCTTCAACCCCCACCTCACGAGCCACGGAAGTCACCTGATCCGCGAAGATCGCAAGCGTATCAGTCATACCGTTAATGGTGTCGGCCAACGCCGCAATTTCACCTTTCGCTTCCACGGTCAATTTCTGTTTCAAATTACCATTCGCCACCGCGGTCACAAC
>JAZKBH010000030.1:32824-37442 GCA_040388725.1 Verrucomicrobiota bacterium | reverse complement strand
GGAATTGGAAAAATTACCCAAACGCTTTCGTTGGCGACTTTGGATTCACGACTGAATTATTTCAATCTTAAGGAAAATATTTTTTGCGATGAATCTCCGACGCCTTTGACGCCCGATTGTTACAGACGGCAATCCGACCTCCAATTTATTGCGGGAAATAGCAAAGAAATATTGGATCAAAATTTTCCGACGCACGCTGTTTTTTTTCAAGCCCCCCTTGACTATACGGAGGACCGGGATCGGTACGGAAAGACGAGTCAACTTCTAAACGCTTGTGGATTTTATATTGAATTTGGAAAAGATGAAGATCGGCCAGGGTTTCTTAGTTTTTTGGGATCCCCTCTGAATGCTCGATACCGATATCGTTTAATGATGATGCTCGTGCCGTTTGAAAAAGTGAATATTTTTTCGACTCCCGATAATAATATTTTATCTAAAAAATGGTATCAGGATGATTTAAAGCAATATTCTCATCCCTTGGTCGAAAATATTGTGGCGATGGTGGTTACTTGCAAACGGCGGGATCCTTCCTATGGACAAAATTCAAATGGGGAATTTTATTTGCCGGTCTCAAGCAATGAATCCTCTTATCTCTATGATTCAAAAACGCCTCCGGGAAAAGGGAATATGCAGGCAGAAAGCAGCAATCAATTGCCTCCCATCGTTCAAATCACGCTGGTCTCCATCGATGAAACTTCGGCAAGGCTTCTCGCCTCCTCCAATGACGATCAAGATCCCCATCTTATTCCCGCAGGACTGTTTCAAGATCCCATCAGGTATGGCGACGATATGCGAGAACTTGAGGAAATCCTTCAGGCAAAGGTCGGAAATCGGTCGGGGAATAAAGTCCCCTGTCAGTACCGAATCTATAGTTTCGATGTGAACATTCAATCCTCAAGCTGGAAGTCCCAATCATGAAATCCTTCTTTTTTATCCGCTCTAAACGAGGAATGGCGCTTTTAATTGTCTTGGGATGTTTGGTCCTTATTTCCGGACTCATCCTCGCCTTTTTGGAAAATGTCAAAACGGATCATAAAATTTCATTTGGATTTGCCTCGGAAATGAATGTGAAACAACTGACGACATCGTGCGAAAATTTCGTGATCGCTCAAATTCGCGACGCCACTCAATGTTCAGGAGGCGAAAGTTGGGCCTCCCAGCCGGGAATGATCCGTACTTATAACTCCAATGGGGCTCTATCGAAAGCCTACAAACTTTATTCTTCCGATCAGATGCAGACGACGAGTTTTAAAGCGGAGAGTGAAATGGAATCACTTTCGGCCTGGGCCGATTCTCCCGCTCTCTATACGGATTTGAATGAGCCGATCCAGGATACCTATCCGATTGTCGATCCTCGTGCGATTGACTACAACGACACTCAAGGAAAGGCCTCTCTCAATTCCGTCGATCAATTTAAAATTGTGGGAGCCCCTCGAACCTTAAATCAGGAACTTCCCATGCCTGTAAAATGGATTTATCTTCTTCGGGATGGACAAATTGCCGGAGCGACGATCGATAAAACCGGAGATGGACGGACTGTAAAGGTTGCGGGAGCGACACTCCAAAATCCGATTGTAGGGCGCATGGCTTTTTGGACCGATGACGAAACGTGCAAGGTGAACCTGAACACGGCCTCGGAAGGGATCTATTATGATACTCCGATGGTCGCTTCACAGGATGATTTCAATTTGAGTTGGTCTCCTCCTCATTATAACGAGTATCAACGTCAGGGAGGACATCCTGCCATGGTCTGCTTAAGCTCTGTTTTGAGTGGATTTGTGGGGGGTCCTGACGCAAGTTCAAATTCGCTTTCAGAGAGTGATAAGAGTTCTTTAAAATGGTTTTATGGGATGACCCCCCAAATTAAATGGGGCGGATCCCAAGGGGGAACGCAAAAAATTCCTCGGTCACTTTTTGCGCAAGATGATCCAGGACAAGAAAGCGCTCCGATTACCTTGGATAAAGACAAGCCATTTACCTATGTGGACGAGGTACTTTTTAAGACTCTCTCGAATATGGATGGTGGAGCGAAGTCATTGAATCATGAAGTCGTGGAACGGGTGAATTTTTTTCTTACGACGTGTAGCAAAGCGCCTGAGGTGACTATGTTCAACCTTCCTCGTGTCACCCTGTGGCCTGTAGATGATCCGGTTCGAGCGAATCCCGCGACGCCGTTAAACTACCTGGATTCAAGATATTTGAATCGAGTCTTGGACGACAATAAAGATCAAAGAAGTCCGTTTGATAAAAAAATTGAGTTGGCATCCACGCTCAATGGACATCCTTATTACTTTACAAGAAGTAACCCTCTTTCCCCCAGTGAGGATTGGACGAAACGGAATCTGGAGCTCTATTCCTATCTTCAAAAAATGATGGAAAAAAATGTTCCGGGATTTGGAGGGGCTTTTAATACGAAATATGGCCGAGACTATTTACAGATTCTCACGGGAATCTGCGATTATATCCGTTGTATCAATCCGATGGACACTTCAGCCCCCCTCGGAGGGACGGTGACACAGATCGCTCCTACCGTCGACCGGTATGCCAGGACGGTTTTGAGTGCGAATCAAGGTCCAGCCAATTTTCTATATTCCTATTCTCGACCTCCAGGATATCAACCCGTCAGCGAGCAGTCGGGAACCTATCAGGCTGGAAAATATTTTGCTTTGGGAACGGGTGATGTCGGGAGTTCTACGAAGCGGACCTCCTTTGGCCTTGGAGTTCCGGGGGAAGGTGGCACGGGACAGATTGTTCCGATCAAACATCCCAATGGGACAAAGGGCTTTGGTCGGTTTCCAGTTCTGAGTCAAATTGGGATCTCGGTCATTGCCAATGGAGCGAATCAGCCGCCGATGGCTCCGGGAGGAGCGGCCGGAAGCTTTAATTTTTGGCATCCATTTTCACTGGCTATAAGTAATACGACGGGAGCAGTCAATTCCGGCAATATTATAGTGGGTTCTCCTGATGGTCGAAATTATTATATATTGGCAGGAGGCCGGGCGATTTCAGCAGTCGCAACGGGGACTTCGGCTTTTCCTCCTCCCAATGGAATGACTGCCAGCGGGAATTATGTGGCGGCAGAATGGGGAAATCCACCTAATGGGGCATGGAAAGAGGATGCTTCGTATAGCTATTTCAGTCAGATTACCGGAGCTATTCCTTATCCCACCACTTATAATTGGAGCACCAGTGTCTCTCCCCTTGCCAGCTATACCTTTCCAGCGACGACGCCCGTCACACATCCTGGTTTTGATTCGACTCTGGGCCGATATCAAACCCGACTCAGTGCGATGATCCTTTTCGAACTTCAATATCCCTTTCAAGGATATCCTTATACCGCGTGCCCTGATTTTAGAATCCGAATCAAAAACTTGGATCGATTTCAAGCCGATAGTCAGTTTTTTGGTTTTCCAAGCGATGCCACTGAGACATTATGTCGTCGGTTTGATCCGGATCTCAGTGATCGGCCTTCCACAAGCCTTCTCTCTTTTGTCACGAATTTAAAATCACGGGCTCTTTTTCCGTCCAATCCCGGGGCAAACGCTCCGTTTGCCTATCCTTTTTTTGGTCTCAATATGAAAACTCCGATGGACCCGGGTGGAACCGGAGGTGCCACGGTGAATGGGACCGGAGGCCCTATTGTTGGCGGACCCGCTCGGAATTTTTTTAATTTTACGGGTGGGACAATAATCGTCGAAATTCACTCGATGCCGCAAAACCCTGGCAATAACGACTATTGGATCACGGGAAATTCGGAGGATACCCTCATCCAGTCTTATACCATCACTTTTCCCGATTCAACATGGCCTATTCCGAAGCTTTCAGGACTACCGGCAGGGACAGCTCCCTCTGTTTCTGTTTATCGACCTCTTTTTGAAACGTGTAGTTTTGCGGGACGAATCCCGAATTCGGCTGCAGGATGTGATCCAAGTTGTTCTTATGGCGGGAGAATTGGATGGCTGAATGCAACCGTAAAGAGTTCCGAGGGCTATAGTTCCTCATCGACTTCACTTTTTTTAATGCCTCAAGCAAATACAGCATCTGCAGGAACTCAAACCCAAGGGACGGCTGCTTGTGATACGATTGATGTGGTCAGAAGTATGCAGTTGACGACCGGAGATTTCCGCTATGTGGCAGGGATGAAGAACGTTCCGGCTTCTGAATTTACCAAGCATCCTAATTATGATGATTCCCTTCGATTTTCAGCCCATTCCTTCCGATCTGAAAATGGAGGATTTTTTCAAGGGGGAGGAAATGCGCCCAAGTCGATTGATGGGGCTGTTTTGGCCACGGGAGCGTGTGCTAATAACTATGTTTGTGCGAATAACGGCTCGAACCTTTGGAAGACTTCGGATGCATTACCCTCAACAGGATCGATGATGATCGGTTTTTTGGATTCCAGCACGGGCTATTTTAATAACAATACTCCCATAAAAGTTAATCTTGTGCAAAAATATACCTTCAATTATAGCCCATTTCTCGGCTATGGAGTGAATCCTTATACTCGGGAAAATAAATGGAGCGGAGGAGGAGATTATGACACGGGAGGGACGCTGGCAATGGGATCAGCCGATGGAGGATACCTCAATTACCCTGATAACGGCCAAAGCATTAGTCT
>JAZKBH010000030.1:21362-32814 GCA_040388725.1 Verrucomicrobiota bacterium | reverse complement strand
GTACTATCCTCCCCATTGGATCCCTCAACAAGGACCTGTTGTTGCTCCGAATATGAAAGAATATTTTACTCCCTATCTGATGGTACCGTCCGCGGGAATTTTTGGATCTATTCCCACAGGATGTAATTCCTCAACTCCCTGGCAGACGCTTCTCTTCAATCCCTATCCCCTGGCAGGGTCCGGCCATCGTTCGCTCGCTCAGTCTCCCCGGGATCATCTCATCATGGACCTTTTTCAAATGCCTGTGGTCGAGCCCAATGCAATCACCAGCGGGTTTGCCACGGCCGGAAAGATCAACATGAATTATCAGATTGTCCCTTTTACTTACATCAAAAGAGATTCAGGAATCCGAGCGGTGCTCAAACCCTATCGCGTGATCACCATTGCGAACTCGGAAATCCAAACCTACAAAGATACGACGACGATCTCTCCCAAGATGACGACTTCCACCCGTCTTAAGATAGATGCAAATGAAACATTGAAGGGTTTCCAAGATCGATTCGATCAAGACGACATTTTTCGATCGGCAACCGAGATCTGTGATGTTCCCCTTGTTCCCGAAGGACAAACCTATGAGAAGTTAAAAAATGGAGGCACAGCGTTTTGGGGGAATTATAAATTGACGGGCGATAATCTTCGAGAACGTCCCTATGCTCAAATCTACGCGCATCTGACCACCAAATCCAATACCTATCGGGTTCACTATCGGGTTCAAACATTGGTGAAACCAAAAATCGATGATCATCCTGAAATATGGGAAGAAGATACCAATCGGATCACGGGTGAATATCGAGGATATTCGGTCATTGAAAGATATCTCGATCCTAACGATCAATCGATTCCTGATTTTGCGAGTACCGACCCCCAGAAGCCCCTTGGAGATTTTTACCGCTATCGCATTATTCAATCTAAAAAATTATATCCTTAATCATCATGGTTTATTTATTTAATATAACGAATTTTCTTCCGTTAAAAAAGCGTTCGCTCTTTTCAAAAGGAAAAAAAGGGTTTTCGCTAGTCGAGATTTTGGTGGTTCTTGGAATCATGGCCATTCTTTCGGGAATTGGAGTGGTCGGTTTTCAACGACTCTCTAAGTCATCCAAGTTGACGCAGGCCTCGCAGATCCTCTCCAATCAGTTGCAATATGCGAGACAAAGCGCCATGACGAAAAATTGTTTGGTTGAAATCCAGTTTCTTGCTCTTCCTGATCCCTCCCGTAAATCTGAAAAAGCATTCCGAGCCATCCGGCTTCTCACAGTGGATTCAACGGGAACTCATCCTCTGGATAGAATTGCTTATCTTCCAGAAAACGTGGTTTTTTCGAGCGAAGAAACGCTTTCTTCTCTCCTGAATTCGGATAAAATTCTTCATGATGAGACCTCGGTGAATGGAGAGGAGGGGATAGAATACTATGCATTCCGGTTCCATTCGGATGGAACCACGACTCTTCTGATGGATGGCGATTCTTCTTGGCATTTAACCATTGTTTTTGACGCGGACATCAAAACAAGTGCTGCCGATCTGAAGAATTTTTATACCGTGGCGATTAATCCATTGACCGGTCTTTCGAAGTCTTACACGCATTAAACATTTTTAAAGGGGAGAACGATGAGGATTTCTGACTCCGGTTCTGTCCGGTTTTTCTATTCCATGTCTAAATACTGCGGATGCAAATGCTTTACGGATTGAGAAATGAAGCGAGATTGTCCTTGAAGGATTATAGATCTTTTTTTATGCAAAAAATCTTCATTTTGTTTTCGGTTTTTACAATGGTCCTATTGAGGGAAGGTTCCGGATCGACGGGGACGCTTCGCTTGGAAGAAGGAGGATTCATCGAGGGCGAGAGTTCACTCAATCTCGCGGATGAAGTTTTGGATCGGCCGTATTCCAAGGATCTTCCTCCACTCAGTTCAGTGATTATTCGCGGTGTTGCGCCTCGATATGAAGGAAAGGATCCGCATCCCACTCTCAAAGCGCTTCGGGATTTTCACGTCACCCGGTTGCAATGGATTTATTCGCTGACTCCGGATTTTATCAAACAGGTGAAGGAAATGGGAATCACGGTTTCCGCCGCTGCCGGCACGAATCTTTCCGATGCGGGAATCGACACCTCCGATCCGAAATGGCAGGACCGGTATTCCATTAAGGATCTGAATGGAAAAACGACGACCGCAACGTGGATGCGGGCGTGGAAAGTTCCCGGATTATGGTACTGCGTCAATAATCCCGAGGCGAGATCAGCGGCGGCAAAGAGGCTTGCCTCCATGGCGGCAATGGGAGTTTTGGATATTCAGAGAGATGATCCTATCGGAAATGTGAAACCGGCAATCCAATGGGGAGCGTGTTATTGCCCTCACTGTATGGAGCAATTTCGATCTTATCTTCAAGCCAACGTTCATGACGATGACTTCCTCAAGAAAAACAATATTGCATCACTGGAAAACTTTGATTATCGCGCCTATCTTTTGGAAAATCATGCTCCCGTCGGAGATGCTTTTGAGAAATACCGCGGGGGAGAGCTGAAAAAACTCTTTGTGGAATTTCAAGCCGAGAGTACGGTCAATTTTCATCGCTGGTGGAGAGCCGAAGTCGACAAAGCCGCCGGGCGTCATGTTCCCGTCTCCGCAAATATCGCCCATGAATATTTAACTCCCATTTCCAAATGTTTTGATTTTTATGTGGCGGAGTTGGATGATGAATCGAACCGACTTGAAATTCTTCATGAAATCAGCCGCACCGTGAGCAATCTCGGAAGAACTCAAATTCTAACCATGCCGGAGTTGAGGAAAAAAGAGGTGGATGCTTATCCCGATCTCCATCTCCCTCCCGAGTGGATTCAAAAAATCCGTCATGCGATTTCGATGTCCTTTTGCGTAGGGATGAATATCGAGGCTCCGTGGGATGCCTATGTTTCGGCCCCGACCGCACCCCGCTATTTTGGAGAACCTGCCGATTACTCGGATCTCTTCGCCATGGTGCGGGCAGTCCCTCATCTTTTGGAAGGCTATCAGGAAGCCGCAGCGACCGGGGGAGCTCTCTACAAGGATCAAATTCTCTCGGGCAAACAACAGCCTGTCACGATTTGGCCGCTCTTCTCCCGTGTGGGGGCTTTTACGCGCGTCATGCCGGGAAATCCGGATGCCCCGATCGTCATCCATCTGATGGACTGGAGAGCGCAATGTGAGCCATTTACCATCTCCTTGAATCCTCAGATGCTTTTTAAGGGACGATCATTTTCAGTCACTCTGATCACGCCCAAGCCCTATGATAAAAATCTTCACGAAAAGGCTTTCGCTTCCAAAGAGTATCAAAACTTGGTCAACCAAACCCCTCTCGGTGATGAGTTTTCCACCACTTTCAGTATTCCGCAGCTCAATCCCTGGGGAATTCTTGTTCTCACTCCTTCTCCGACTTCAAAAAAAGGAGTCTGGTCTCCGCGTCCTCAGATGACGATAAATTCAGGCAAAGCAGGATATACCTTTGTCAGTGATACTCCTCAGACGAGTATCCATTATACCGAGGATGGAACCGAGGTTCTCCCGACCTCTCCCGTATGGACGCCTGAGCAAGCATCCAAAAGAAAATCCGCGCCCCTGCGTTTAAAGGCGTTTTCGACTTCTTCCGCCTCTGTGGAGAGTCTCTATACGGCTCTCATTCCCAATGAGACCCGAAATGAGAATGCATTAAAAAATACCGAGTTTTCAGGACGCCTGGATCCGTGGCGTTTGGTGATTAATCCAACGATCGAAAACGAATCCGTCGTTGTTTTCAAGAAGGGGTCGGCACCTCACATCAAGACAGAGAGTAGTTGCCAGATTCAAATGGACAAAAATACAGCGCTTTTAGCGAGAGACATTGCGCTTGTGCAGCCGCTTCAAACCTCCAAAAATTCGGATTGCATTATTTCGGGGACTCTCGAATCGGATCAAGATCTCCTTGTGAATGTCAAGTTTTCAGAATCCAAGAAAGGAGCCGCTTTCTGCAAAGAGGTCGATCTCAAGGCGGGAATCCCCCAAAACTTTAAATTATATGGGCATATCGAAGAGGGGGGGGAATTCAAGTATAATGTGGAATGTGGGAACATGCAGAAAAATAGTTCTCTTTGGGTCGCGGATCCAAAAGTCACCCTCAGCACGACTCAAAATCCATGAACTTCAATTCTACAGTTGAAACGTTATTTGTCTCTCTACCGGTCTTCACCCAACGGGTGAGTCCCCTTTGGAGGGGCACAGGCTCTGTGCCTCGGGGGGAGGAGGAAGGCATCCCCGACAGGTCGCATAAGCGTCAACGGAATGACTTCTCTCGGATTATTTCGACGGGTCACGATCGAGAGCGAAAAGAGAAGAGTCTTCACCGCGGAGTAAACGGAGGGCAACGGAGCAAAATACCATTTGTTCTTTATATAAAACCAAAAAACGGGGTTTTTTTAATTTTCTTATTCAAAACTCTCTTTCCTCTGTGTTCCTCCGTTTACTCCGCGGTGAATCCTGTATTTTTCCTTAGGTTGACGCGCATACGGCAGCTTGGGGCTGCCCCTGCATTTCAACTGCCGAATTGAGGATGAATTGAAACTCTGAACGGGGAAGAGTCTTTTTATGAATTTTCGATCCAAATTATTCTTTCTCCTGGGGTTTCTGGTTTTTTTCGTCGCACTTTCGGCGACTGATTTTTATGTCGAGACCACGGGTTCGGATTCAAATCCCGGAACCAAGTCTCAACCCTTTGCCACACTCGTTCGGGCGCAGCAAGCAAGTCGATCCGCAGAAAAACCGGTGACCATTTTTATCGGCGATGGAACTCATCGGCTTTCCGAGCCTTTAATTCTAACTCCTTTGGATTCAGGTAAAGCAGGCCAGCCCACTCTTTGGAGAGCGAAAGAAGGTTGTGTTCCTGTCATCAGTGGGGGAGAAGTCGTTACCCTTCATTGGGAGAAATACCAAAACGGAATTTTCCAAGCGGAAACTCCTCAGGGATTTCAAACCGATCAACTTTTCATCAACGGTAAATCCCAGACGATGGCCCGTTATCCGAACCGCAATCCGGAGATCCTTATTTTTGAGGGATCGGCAGCCGATGCAATCTCTCCGGAGAGGGTTGCCCAATGGAAGGATCCGACGGGTGGTTTTTTTCACGCGATGCATCCTTCGATGTGGGGAGGGTATAGTTACCGGATTTTAGGAAAGAATGAAAACGGAGCGCTCAAAATGGAAGGGGGGTGGCAAAACAACCGGGGAACGGCGACGCATAAGCAACACCAGTTTGTTGAAAATATTTTTGAAGAATTGGATGCTCCTGGTGAATGGTATCTCGATTCAAAAAACCGGAAAATCTATTGGTATCCCGATCCTGGAACCAATCCCCAAACCGCCGTCGTGGAAGCGGTTCGTCTACGCAACTTGATTGAATTGAAGGGAACTCTGGAAAATCCGGTTCGGTTTGTTCAGTGGAAGGGGATCACGTTTCGACATGCTGCTCGAACGTTCATGGAGACCAAAGAGCCCGTTCTTCGGACGGATTGGACGATTTATCGGGGGGGAGCTCTTTTTCTGAATGGAACAGAGGAGTGTTCGATTGAGGATTGCGATCTCGATCAGCTGGGAGGAAACGCCATTTTTGTGAATGATTATAATCGCCGTCTGACGATTCGTGGAACCCACATTTCAAAGGCTGGAGCGAGCGGGATTATTTTTCTGGGAGATACCAATGCCGTTCGAAATCCCCTTCTGAATTATAATTCGCCGATCCCCCCTCTTGATCAGATTGATCGGACGCCCGGTCCCAAGACGGAAAATTATCCTGCGGATTGCTTGGTTGAAGATTGTCTCATTGATCTGACGGGACGTGTCGAAAAACAGAGTGCCGGAATCAACATCGATATGTCACAGTCGATCACCATTCGTCATTGCTCGATTTACGATATGCCACGGGCGGGAATCAATATCGGGGATGGATGCTGGGGAGGACATCTGATCGAGGAATGCGATGTCTTTGATACGGTCAAGGAGACGGGCGATCATGGATCATTTAATTCATGGGGTCGGGATCGTTTCTGGCAGCCGGACATTAAAAAAATAAATTCACGGGTGCAGGAAGCTCCCGAGCTCCCGCTTCTGGATGTGGTAAAACCGAATATTATCCGCAACAGTCGTTGGCGTTGTGATCATGGGTGGGATATTGATCTCGATGACGGGTCTTCTCATTACGAGATTTATGGAAACCTCTGTCTTCGGAATGGAATCAAACTTCGCGAGGGATACAAACGAACGGTCACTCAGAATGTGCTGGTCACCAATTCACTCAATCCTCATTGCTGGCTCGTGAGGAGCGGGGATATTTTTAGAAACAATATTGTCTGGATGAGCTATCGGTCTGCGGTCATGCCTTCTCCCCCTTGGGAGCAGGATCTAGATCAAAATTTCATGCAGATGAATACGGCGAAAGTCGCTCATGCCGAAGAGCTCTCGAAAGGCTCCGGAAAAGATAGAGAGTCCATGCAGGGCGATGCGTACTTTATGAATCCGAGCGTGGGGGATTATCGGCTTCGGGAAAACTCACCCGCATTGGCGTTGGGGATCAAAAGCCTGCCATTCATCGCGTACGGAGTTCAAAAGCCCTCCCTTCGTGCGATTGCGCGTACACCATCGTTCCAAGTGGCTGACATGAAGGGATCGAAACGGGATTCATCCGTACAGAAATGGTTGGGGGCGGAGATTCGTAATATTCGTGGAGAAGGAGAGATGTCGGCCTATGGACTTCCCGGTGAAGTCGGCATTTTGATTCTCTCTCTTTCGAAAGAGAGTCCACTGACCTCCTCCGGAATTCTCAGTAAGGACGTCATTCTCAATCTCAACGGTCAAAAGACAGATGACCTGAATCAACTTCTCACCCGGTTTAAAAGTCTTACTCCCGGTCAGGAATTTTCGATCACGGTGATGCGAAACCAACAGCCGCAAACCTTCAAGACAAAAGTTCCTTCCGATTTCCTGAGAGAAGCAGATTCTATAAAACCTCATGGGATGTAAAATAATGAAAAAAATAATCCTGACATTCATAACACTGGCTTCTTTCTTATTTTGCCAAGAACAGAAGATCCCCCAAAAAGGAATCTTTCAGGGGATCCATGTCGTTCAAAATATTCCCTATGTCACGGGTGGGGGTTTGAGTCAGCAACTCGATCTCTACCTCCCCGAGGTGACTCCTGAAAAACCTTTACCGGTGATTGTCTGGATTCATGGAGGATCATGGAAGGCCGGGGATAAAAAGACGGGAGATTCCGTTGTGAACTTCGTTCCGCAGGGATACATCGGAGTAAGTATGAATTATCGGTTGAGTTCCGAAGCCGTTTTTCCGGCGCAAATTGAGGATTGTAAATCCGCCATTCGATGGCTTCGTGCTCACTCCTCTGAGTATCATCTAGATCAAGATCATATTGCCGTTTTTGGGGTATCGGCCGGAGGTCATTTGGCGGCGCTTTTGGGAACATCGGGAAATGTGAAGGAGTTTGATCAAGGAGAAAATCTTCAGTTTTCGAGCAAAGTTCAGGCGGTCTGTGATTTTTATGGGCCCACCGATTTTCTTAAAGTGGATAATGAAGGTAATTTTGAAAAGTATGATGTTGCAGGTTCTGCGATCTTCCAGCTGATGGGAGGGTTTTTGCGGGATAGACCTGAGCTATGCGCCAAGGCGAGTCCCATTAGTCATGTGGCGGGAGATAATCCTCCTTTTTTAATTATCCATGGGGACAAGGATCTAACGGTTCCCATTCGACAGAGTGAGCTTTTGGTATCGGCACTAAAAGAGAAAGGGGTTTCAGTCATCTATCAAGTGGTTTCCGGGGGTGATCATGGAGGGAAAGCTTTTAATACCCCCGAAATCAAACAGACCATCAACACCTTTTTCGAGCAGTCGCTTAAAACTCTTTTGAATAAAACTTAGTCTTTTCTATAAAAACGTAAAATTGAAGAAAAAAGACAAAAATAAACCTAAATTCGGCGGTTAAAATGGAGGGGCAGTGGCTCACTGTCTTCCCCGTAGCCCGAGGCAGACGGCGTCTGCCCCTCTAAATGATGTTCATCCTTGGGGTGAGGGCTGATGGAGAGGCAAAAGTGACTTTAACTGCCGAATTTAGAATAAAGAACACTCCAAAGCGCTTCTAGATTCTTATAATCATCATCACCCTTTTTTCATGAAAATTCTGCCGATCGTTTTTCTATTACTCTCTCCACTTTCGGGGTGGGCTTTGGGTTCGGTTCAATCCTCGAAAACACTCTCCTTGGATGGGGAAGATTGGTTGATCCGTGAAGAGTCCAGCGCGGGGGAGGTCTCGGGGATACCAGCGACGGATCCGGGTTGGATCCCGGCCGAGGTCCCGGGCAATATCCAGGGAGACTTGGAAAAAGCGCATCGGCTGAATCCCCTGTGGTATGGGGCGGGGGATCCGCGATTGGGGGAGGTGGCGACGAAGAATTGGTGGTATCGAAAGAGTTTTAGGGTGCCCGCCGAGATGAGTGGCCAGCGGCTGCGGCTGATATTCGAGGGACTGGATATGGAGGGGGAAGTTTACTTGAACGGCAAAATGTTAGGCAGACATGTCGGCATGTTTAACGCATTCGCCTATGAGGTTTCAGAGCAACTCAAAAGGGGGGAAGAAAACGTTATCACGGTGCGTGTGTGTCGTTTACCAGCGGGTCTTGAGCAATGGTGGTTCAAAAACTTTGCAGCAAATGTGAACAAACACTATCGCGAGCTCAAGAGCGCGACGATCACCGGATGGGATTGGGGGGTGCCGGTTTATCCGATGGGATTATGGAGAGGGGTGCGGCTCGAAGCAACGGGGCCGGTCAGGATTGAGAATGTGCAAATCCGGAGCACGCTCGAAGGAACCGAACAAGCTCGTGTGCAGGTGAAGGTGACCCTAGATGGAGCCATGGAGTCGGACTTGACTGTGGAATGCCGGATCAGTGGACCGGGATATGATCAAACCAGCCAAACCCCGGTTGTAATGGCGCAAGGAGGGCAAGGCCCCGTGTCACTGGACATTGTCATCCCGAACCCGGCGTTATGGTGGCCCAATGGTCAGGGGATTCCCAACTTGTATCGGGCAGAAGTGCGACTGAGGGAGGGTAAATCGGGACGGATTTTTGATTCTAAAAACCAGCGCTTTGGGATTCGTGAAATTCGCTGGATGGGGGTGGAGGGCGCTCCAGCGGCGGCCAACTTCCAGCTCGTGCTCAATGGACGTAAGATCACCCTGATGGGGAGTTCAGTGGTGCCGCCTGACCTGCTCTATGGTCGTATAGATTCTAAGATCGATTTACTGATTCGGCGCGCGCGGGAATTGGGCCTGAATACATTGCGACTCTGGGGAGGCGGAGGTGTTTTCCCGGAGAGATTTTACGATTTGGCGGATGAAAATGGATTGATGCTGGTGGAAGAGTTCCCCTTGGCGAATTCGTATCCGCCCTCGGAGCAGGACTTTTTAGATAACTTGCGCAAGACGGTGACAGGCATCGTGCGGGGCAGACGCAACCATCCCTCGATCATCGAATGGGATGGAGGTAATGAGATGTCCTGGAGGGAGGATGATCCGCATCCGGCGCTGAAGGTGCTGCGGGAGGTGGTGGCTGAAAACGACGATCGAGTTTTCCGGAGCACGTGTCCCGTGATCGGGGTCACGAGGCATTCACCGTGGTGGTATTATCATCTGAGCCATTATAGTTTTTATAATAAGTTTGAAACTCCGCGCCATGGAGAGTTTGGAACCCAGTCTCCTGCGCATCTGGAAGTGTGGCAGCGGGAAATTCCTGTGGCGGATCAATGGCCGATCATCGGCGAAGACAACCCGGTTTTGAATCGGAAAAAGGCGGTTGGTGCCGTGTTTGAAGAGGATTTCTGGTTGGTGCGTCGGGAAATGGATTCGCTCTTTGGGCCTCAGGAGAATTTGGGGTTATTGATCAAGGCGGGGCAATTTCTCGGGGCAGACGGGTTGCGATACGCGTTTGATGCTCATCGAAGATCGGGCCTGAGGACCGGAGGATTTTTGAGCTGGGACTTGGATGAACCTTGGCCGAATGCCGCGGGGAGTTACCTCGTCGATCACGACGGACGGCCACTGATGAACTATGGATTTCTGAAGGCTGCGTTGGCGCCTTTGAGCTTATCGTTGAAACACGAATCACTGCTCTTTGATCCCAGAAAAGGGTTGCACGTTGAACTTTGGCTCAGCAGCCATGCTCCGACTCGAGTCGAGAACCTTTCTTGGGAGTGGCTGGTGCGTGATCGGCGCGGGGGGGTGGTCGGGAGCGGGAAGGGGAAGAGTCCTGGGCTGGATCCGATCAGCAGTGCCAAACAGGCTTCGATTGATCTTGCCCTTCCTGAGGCCACTTCGTTCGGTCCGTTTTTGGTCGAAACCCGTTTGCGCGATTCGAAAGAACAGATTCTCCAGGAGCGCCTCCAGGTTTATGGGATGAATGGAGTGACGGGGCCTTTGGGCGGGCTCTTGAACAATGCCCCCATCCTGCCCGATCCCGATGATCACTGGAACGAAATCTCCAAAGCCACGCCTCCATTGAACCCTGCGAATGCAGGGAATCTCGCGTGGATCGGCAATGGAGCCAGCCCCGCCAAGCTCGTGGGGGAAAAAGAGAAACCGGACATGCCGGTCCCCGCCATCAACGATGGGGAGTATGGGGGCACAACGGCGTGGATATCGGAGGTCGAAAATAAAATGAATCTGTTTGTGATCGATCTCAATCGGACAGCCCCGATCGGCCGGGTGAAGATCGGTTGCGACCGCACCGGACGATACCGGGATCAGGAGTTATGGAGCATGAAGGTGGAGTATTCCGGAGATGGGGTGAATTGGGTACAGATCGCGGATGTCCCCAATTCAAAATTTCTGAAATTTCACGGAGCGGACAAAACCCTGCAGATCGATTTTCCAGTCGTGGAGGCACGGATGTTGAGAGTGGGGGTGTTCGGCGGGAGACGAATGGTCGACGAGATCGAGGTCTATGGGCCAACGCCTGGGGAACAGGTGACGAAGGCCAAAGCGAAATTTCTCAACGATGATGGACCGGTTTTAACCCGACCCATCAAACGTACCGTACTGCAGGCTTCTGCGCGCAAGGTGGCGGATCCGGTGGATGATGTCCTGGAACTGACCCTGACCAACTCGGGTCCGATGACGTCGCTCTTTTGTGAGCCGCATCCGATGATGGCGTATCGCACCGATATCAGCATTGAGAACAATCCATGTTTTATCCCACCGGGAGAGAGCCGCACGATGCGGATTCGAGGATCGGGCGCAAAGCGTGGTTCAACCAAAACGAAGTATCTCGGGGAACGGTTTTCATTGGAAAACCTCGGGTGGCGGATTGAGTGCTGGAACGCAGATCCCGTGGTGATTGAGCCCGGGGTCGATGTGCTCCTGACGGTGGGACGTTGGGACCAG
>JAZKBH010000030.1:20881-21352 GCA_040388725.1 Verrucomicrobiota bacterium | reverse complement strand
TTTAAGGTGAGCGGACCACAGGCTGCAACCCGGAGTGAATTGAGCTTGCATACGGCAGATCAATCGGGGGAAAAGCCAACGACGGTGGAGGTCCGAGTGAACGGTCGAGTTTTCTCCGCTCAGCTCCCGAAAGGATTGGGATCACAAGATAAGTCGCAACTCGCTTTTGGGGCTAGCGTGGGCTTCGAACTCCCGGCCAATACGTTGAAGGCGGGGGAGAACCAAATCGAAGTGCGGGTGCCGAACGGAGGCTGGTTCACCTGGGACGCGATGGAACTCGTATCGCGCCCATGATGAGTCATCATCGTTGAAAGCTCTGTGGACCGTTTATAATTGATTTTTATGGAGCGCCGACGGCCCGGCGGCATGGGCGAAGGGGGGTATTTTGACTTTTCCTGCTCCTCCTCAAATCCAACCCTTCGTCCATGCCGCCCAGCGGTCGGCACTCCATTAAAATCCCACTTCACAAAT
>JAZKBH010000030.1:17175-20871 GCA_040388725.1 Verrucomicrobiota bacterium | reverse complement strand
GAGCATCAACCAAAACGAAAATACCTAATTTGCATCGATCACAGGATGGGGAGGATCACCAAATTGAAATAAAAAAACTGTTTTCACCCTATCGGAGTTCGAATGCTTTATATAGTAAAAATGCCCTCTGAATTTTTATCCTCTTCATCCTGATATCGATGCCAAAGTGCTCTTCATTTCCTCACCCTTTCTCTTTTTGTTTCGATGGAATTTGTTCTTAAGGTGAAACTCATACGATAGAGATCGGGGTTCGAATGGTTCTAACTACAAAAATCACTGGGGTCCCACGTTCGACGTTTTTAAATTAAATTACTTTTCCCGTATTCGCGTTACGAGTTTTCTGAAAAAGAGTCGAACGTTGGACTGACCCCCGTGGCCCTGACCAAATCAGACCATCGCATCGCTTTTTTCTCTCTTCAATTTTCGACCGGTTTTCGCGCACCCAGGGGAATGAAATGGGCCTGGGGGGTGGCCGTTTTCAGGTTGGGAGTGAGATCGGCGTTGGCTTCCCCGGTGGTCCAGCGAATTCCGCCGAGAAGCATTTCTTGAAAGAGGGGATTATTCCAAATTTCTTTTCCGCGACCTAGACTGGTATAGAAGACCCGTCCTTTTCCCTCCATGCGGGCCCACGCAATCGGAAAGGGGGCTCGGTGATAGAGGTTTCCTTTCATTTTCGTGCCGTCCAAGGCCAGAATGACGTGGAGATCGGGGAGGAAGTGTTTGAGAGAGTACCACGTGTCCATGGGTGCGAAATCAGCCGGGAAATGATCCATTCCAGGGAAATTTTTGTCGACGGGAATCAGGCTCCCCTTCTCCTCCGCGTTATAACCGATACAATCCGCTCCCAGCATTTTCCCATAAGAATCCAGTTTTGAGGGATCTTCAAAGTCATTCACCGCTGTAGGGGCGTTAAAGGTGTCGATGGCGCAGTGAACTCCCACAAAACCCTTCCCGTTACGAATGGAGAGAAGTAGGGCTTCCTTCCCCTGCGGGGTCATGGCCTCGTAATTGTCTCCCAGTCCTGTCCTCTCCTTACTCAGAAGATCTCCGCTGGTGTAAAAGAGGAATCCATCAAACTTTTCTATATTTTCCGGCGTCAGATAGGTTCCATCTTTGCTGAAGGTAAAGTCGATGTTGTGATCCCGTCCGAATTTCAACATCGTCTCCTCAAGGAAACACATATAGGCCCCGCTCCGATAGGAGACGAGCGGCTCGTAGCCGGATGATTTAGAAAAAAAGAGGATGCGCTTTGGTGCGCGGGGGCCGGCGGGTATATGATTATCGTCCGGAGAAAGGTGGACCATGTAGTTCGGAAATTTAGGGCTGGGGACGGGGGGGCTGCCCGCGACATAGTGATCCGCGCTTGGTGGAATCTCATTGGCCTGAGGAGTGATCCGGGTGACGTCGGGAGGGATATCCGCGTTCAACGTTCCGTCCGCCCATTGAATTCCCCCGAGGAGCATCTGGAGAAAGGTCGGATCTTTCCAGATTTTCGGGTCATGTCCCATACTGGTACAATAGACTCGCCCTTTCCCTTCCATGCGAGCCCATGCGACGGGGTAACTGGGACGTCCGTAAAGATTTCCATGTAGTTTGGGAGAATCGAGGGCCAGAATGACATGAAGATCCGGTGAAATTTGTTTAAAAGTGTACCACTGATCAAAGGGAGTATACGAATCGGGAACGCGTTCCATTCCCGGAAATTTTTTGTCCATGTAGGTGAAGTGTCCTTCTTGAACGTCGTTATGCCCCATGCAGAACGCGCCAAGCATTTTCGTGTACCGAGAGAGGTGTTCCTCATCCTTCGGTTCTCCGGGACTCACGGAATCCATAAAACTATGAGTACCGGTGTTGCAGGCAATAAATCCTTTTCCATTCCGGACGGAATCGAGGAAGGCCTTTTTCCCCTCCAGGGTCATGAGCGGAAAGTTGTCGCCCCGTCCATATCTCTTCTGCGAAGTCATATCGCCGGAAGTAAAAAAGAAAAATGCATCAAACTTTGCGATATTTTCTGAAGTGAAAAAGGTTCCATCCTTGGTGAAGGTGAAATTAATCCCGTTGGCTTCCCCCAGTTTCTGTAATTCCATTTCGATATAGCTGAGTTTATTTCCATCCCGATGAATAATAGACTGTTCCCATGAAGCCGCTTTGGAAAAGACGAGCACTTGCTTGACGCCCGGGTTTTCTGCCGCCACCGAAGGTTCTGAAAATGCCGCCAACAGTAAAATCAGAATCGAGCACGGTTGTATGAATAGCGTCAGAACAGATTTGATGTTTTTCTTTTTCATATAAAAGTGGGAGAATTTCAATCCAGGTTCGGGGAGGCCCCTGAACTGCGGAGGTCGGGCATCCATTGGATCATAACAATTTGTAGCGCATCTCTCTTTTTGTATTGTATTTTTCGGCCATTTTTCGTGCATTCTCGGTCTAGGTGTCATGATCTCTTTTGTCCCGAAATTGTCTTTGATCCATAAAATCTCTGCGTCTCTGCGACTTTGCGCGATACGAGTTTTCTGGAAAACGTCGACCCTTGGACTGATCCCTTGACCTTGAGATCTACGAAAGAATTCAGCACGATGAGAAGATTCTTAAATAAAAATACGAGATAATAGGTGCTTAAAAATCGTTTCGGAAGTTATAGGAATTTCTGAGCTTTAATTCTCACAAAACTTTAAAATCCGTGCAGCCGTTCCTGTGGAGTCTTTGTTATGTTGAGCGGAAATGATAATTTTAAGAAGATGGGGTCCGGGTTGAAGGTCCGCATTAAATAGAATACTTTTTGGATAATGAAGTTTGGGACTATGAGAATCAAAAAGATCAATCGATTGAGCGGGTGCTCCATCAATACTGGTCTCTAAAATTCCTGCATCAGGACCTGCCAAAAGATAAATTCCTACGGCGCGACCTTCAAAAGGAAGAGTGAGTTCTGCTCCCGGTTCCGTAGCGCAAAAAAGGGATTCTTTCTTAAAGCTTGGTCGAATCTCCCCCGAAAGATGAGTCCAATCGGGTATTTCCAGTTTCCATCCTTTTACGATTTGAGGGCGATCTGAAGAAACAAAATGACCGTTATCATAACTGTTTTTATCCATGATTTCGGAAAGTACATGCATGACTTTATTTCCATTCTCCGCGATGGGAGTTCCCCAGTTTTTTTCCAGGAGTCGTTCGATCATATTTGCGCAAATGCGATTTCCAGTGGGGCCCGGATGTGTTCCTCCATATTGCTTCCAGGTGAGACGTCCGGATTGAATTCTTTGGGAAATTTCGCTGTTTAAAGCAATTACAGGAATAGTGTAATGTTCCATCACTTCTTCATGACTGCTACTGGAGAGGACAGGCTGATTTTTACTCAATAAACTGAGCATGTGGTCATTAACAAAGTACGTCACAACAATATCGGCGTAGGGATTGTGGCGCAAAATTTGGCGTACAATTCCTTCCATTCCTCGAATGCACTCGATTCGAGTATGATGGGCGTCCTGATCATCATTGACGGCAAACTCAACGAATATCAAATCCACTGGACCGATATTTAGCACCTGATCTTTTAGTCGAAAGGCTCCCGTCGTGGAGCAGGTCGATGCGACTCCGGCATTGGTGAAGGTAAACTCCGTTTTCGGAAAACGTTTTTGAAGAGATTCGCAAACCATAGGACGGTATCCGTCCATTTGAGTAATGGATCCTCCAAGAAAGGCG
>JAZKBH010000030.1:3076-17165 GCA_040388725.1 Verrucomicrobiota bacterium | reverse complement strand
ACGACTGTTATTGAGATTTCCTCGAAACTTAATATTGGAACAATCTGGGGAGACCGAGGTATCGGCGATCACATTTTCATTTTTTAGATCTAGATCCGTACTCGGAAAAATCAAACTTGTAGCAAGAATTGAAAACATGAAAATGAAACGCAGAGGTGATAGTATCATATGATCTTGTTCCATTACTCCCTTTTAATACCTTGAACAATCATCTTTTCTGATGATCGAAGATTTATAGAGTGCACTCCTGGTCCATGAGAACTCCTACTTTAATCCCGCATATGCTTCTTCACAAAAGCCTTAGGACTTTCCCCAAAATACCGGGTGAAGATTCGGCTAAAATGAAAAGGATCCTCAAAGCCAACCGCATGCGCCGCTTCTTTAATCAAAATTTGGCGCGTGACGAGAAGTTCGGCCGCCACATCCATCTTTTTGCGGACGAGTGAGGCATAGGGGCTATCTTCACGAAAACGTTGATAGAGCCGGCATAAGTGACTCGGATCCATCTTCATTTCGCGACCGAGATCCTGAAGGGACTTCAGTTCTCTGAATCGACTCTCGATGAGGCGGCGACTTTTTTCAAAAACTTCAAATGCTCTTGAGGAATAATGCTGCCGGGATGAAATGGAGGTTCGGGCTTTCAGAAATATGAGGTGAAGGTAATCCAGACAAATAAGATTTCTCGCGGATGTCGGCTTTCGGCCTTCGCGGATCAGATTTTCAAAAAGATCCCGGGTCGATTCAAGTTCAGCAATTCGAATTATTTTTTCGGGTTTTAATCCGCATTGCTTAAACCAGTGAGTGCTTTCATTGCCAAAAAAATCAACAAAATATTTAATGAGCGGTCTCTGCGGATCCGTAAGGATTTCGTGGGGTGAGGTGGGCCCATAAAGGAAAAGATCTCCAGGTCCAATTTCTTGGGTTTTATTTTTGAATCGGAGCTTTCCCCGTCCTTCCGCGACGAATTCTAGACCGTAACAAACAAATTTTTTTCGAGAGATCTGGTAGGTCGGAAGGACTTTTTCACGGCCTGCACAGAGGATCTTAACTTTTTGGGAGAGGGTTACTCCGGGGACAAGATGACAATAGAGGGAGTCGCGAACCTGATTGGAAAAGGAGGGAGAGGGAAGAATGCGGGATTTCATAGGATAAGCTGAATTCTGTCGAATATCAAAAAAAGATCAATAATATCCATGTTTGATTCAAAACCATCCATGGGAATTGGATGAAAATGGAGTTAGATTGCTTGCATGATTCATGAAGGCATTCTCAATCCGGCGCTTGCAGAGTTACTCTGTCGTTTCAGACATACCAATACCATTGTCATTGCAGATAAAGGCTTCCCGTATTGGCCTGAAATTCAGACCCTTGATCTTAGTGTGACCGTCGGATTGCCAACCGTACGGCAAATTTTGGAAGTCATGCGAGACCGTTATTCTATCGGTAAGGCATGGATGGCGGAGGAGTCGAAAAGTGCAAATCCTCCTTCCGTTCTGCAATCTTACCAGGCCTCTCTCGGAAACACACAGATCCAGTTCGAACCCCATACGGACTTTAAAAAACGAGTTCCCCATACCATTGGACTGATTCGAACGGGTGACGCGACACAATACGGAAACATCATCTTAGAGTCAGCCTAACGCTTCTTTCCATTCTTGCGTATGAAATACAATACACTTGGAAAAACAGGAATCAAGGTCTCGCAGATCGCTTACGGCGGATCTTCTCTTGGTTCTGAATTTGGAAAAATTGATGAATCCGTTGGAATTGCTTCCGTTCACGCTGCGTTGGATCAGGGGATCAATCTCATTGATACAGCTCCCTACTATGGACGAACGACTGCAGAAACGGTTTTAGGAAAGGCACTCAAAACGGTCCCCCGAACCTCTTATTATCTCGCGACGAAGGTGGCCCGATATGGAAAGAGCATCGAAGAGTTTGATTACAGCGCGCAACGGGTGACCCGGAGTGTGGAGGAGAGTCTTCAACGTTTGGGCGTTGATTACGTCGATTTCATTCAGGTTCATGATATGGAATTTGGAGATCTCGATCAGATTGTGGAAGAGACGATCCCCGCACTGCGAAAGATCCAGTCCCAGGGAAAGGCCCGGTTTGTCGGAATCACCTGTCTTCCGGTCGGTCTTTTTAAGCGGGTCATAGATCGGATTGATGTGGATCAAATTCAATCGTACTGCCGTTACTGTCTCAATGACACGTCGCTGGCCGAACTGCTCCCTTATTTCAAACAGAAGGAAGTTGCGATTTTTAATTCCGCCCCTTTGGCGATGCGATTACTCTCCGCAGGGGGGCCTCCCGATTGGCACCCTGCTCCCCGAGCACTTCAAGAAAAAGCTCACCAGGCCGCCGAGCTTTGCCAAAAACGGGGGTCCGATTTGAGCAAGCTGGCTCTTCAATTTGCTCTCGCAAATTCTGAAATTCATACCCACATCCTCGGGACCGCCAATCCCCGTCGCGTCCTTCAAAACATTCGCGAAAGTGAAGAGCCCCTCGACCAAGAACTACTTCGAGACGTTTTGGAGATTTTCAAGCCTGTTCATAACATGACCTGGGTTTCAGGAAAACCTGAGAATAATGACTGAGATGAAAATTGACTCTCACCATCACTTTTGGAAATACAGTCCTGAGGAATATGGATGGATTGATGGCTCTATGAAAGGGATTCGCCGGGACTTTCTTCCCTGCGATTTGGAAAAAGAAATGCAAGTCGTCGGAGTCGATGGAGTGATCTCCGTACAGGCCAGAACGACGTTGGAGGAGACACGCTGGCTTCTCGATCTTGCGGATCAGACCGATTGGATTCAGGGGATTGTCGGATGGGTCCCCCTTGTCGATCCGCGAGTGGAATCTGTTTTGGAGGAATTTTCTCAAAACCGGTTTCTAAAATCGGTCCGGCATATTTTACAGGCAGAGCCGGATGAGTTTTTCACGCGATCGGATTTTAATCGGGGGCTGACCTACTTAAAAAAAGCGGGTTTGGCCTATGACCTTCTGATCCAGGAAAAACAGTTACCGGTTTCAATCGAGCTCGTGGATCGTCATCCCGATCAAGTCATCATTTTGGATCACATCGCGAAGCCGAAAATCAAAGAGGGGGAGATTGAGATTTGGAGACGAAATATCCGAGAACTTGCGAAACGATCGAATGTCCATTGCAAAATTTCCGGAATGGTCACCGAGGCCGATTTTGAAAATTGGACGATGGAATCCCTGGAACCGTACTTTGAAACCGTCCTCGAAGCCTTTGGTGCGGAGAGGCTCCTTTTTGGGAGTGACTGGCCTGTTTGCCTGGTGGCATGCGGATATCGACAGTGGATGGAAGTGGTCAGTCATTTCATGAAAAAACTTTCGATCGATGAGCAGGCCAAAATTTGGGGTCAGAATGCGATTGGAATTTATCATTTAAACTTAACTCCAGGAAAAAGATGAGAGCCTTTGTCATTACCGAAGCGGGAAAAACGTCCTTCATTGAAAAAGAAGAGCCGCGTCCCGGAGCGGGAGAGGTTTTGTTGGCGATCCGTCGTGCCGGATTTTGCGGTTCCGATTTAAGCACCTTTCGGGGGCTCAATCCGTTGGTCAGTTATCCGCGGATTCCGGGTCATGAACTGGGGGCAGTGATCGTTGAGTACGGCACGGGAACCGAAAAGAGAATCCCCGTCGGATCAGAAGTATTGGTGATGCCCTATACCTCCTGCGGAAAATGCTCTTCCTGCCGGCAAAGCCGGTTTAATTGCTGTCGTTATAATCAGACTTTGGGGGTTCAGCGGGAGGGAGGAATTTGTGAAAAGATGGTCGTTCCCGAATCCAAAATTTTGCAGGCCTCGGGGCTTTCACTTGCGGAGCTTGCGTTGGTTGAACCGTTGACGGTGGGATTTCATGCGGTTCACCGGGCTCGAGTAACGTCCCTCGATACCGTTCTTGTTTTTGGATGCGGTGCCATCGGATTGGGGGCGATCGCGGGAGCGGCGCAGCGGCAAGCCACCGTGATTGCGGTGGATCTTGATCCCGAAAAATTAGCTCTCGCCCAGAAAGCGGGCGCATCGATCGGGATTGATAGTGGTAAAGAGAGCCTTCATGAGCGCCTCCAGGAGATCACTCACGGTGAGGGTCCGGCGGTGGTGATAGAGGCCGTGGGGCTTCCCGCTACTTTTCGTGCGGCCGTCGAGGAAGTCTGTTTTGGAGGAAGGGTGGTCTACATCGGATACGCCAAAGCTCCTGTGGAATATGAAACCAAATATTTTGTACAGAAAGAGATCGATATCATGGGGTCTCGCAATGCGACGCCTGAAGATTTTGAGGCCGTCATCCGGATGTTGCAAAAAAAAGAATATCCTGTCGCCGAGACCCTCACGCAAACGGTCTCCTTCGACCGTGCGGGCGAAGCGTTGGCGGAATGGTCGGCAAATCCGGGAAAAGTGACAAAGATTCAGATTCAGATCGACTGATCCCAGGAGAAAACAATGCAAAGAATCGTTTGTTTTTGGTCTTCAAAAAACTTTTTCTTCCCGTGCCGAGACTTCAACGGAGGTAACATTGAATCGAAGATGAAAATAATTTTATGGCGTCGTTTCGTCGTGAGAAGTCTTGCCTTTCTTGGGCTTGGATCTGCGTTTCTCTCCTTGCAAGGTGAGGTGGCGCTTCCGACGGTTTTTGGAGATCATATGGTTCTCCAACGAGAAATGGCCGCTCCGGTCTGGGGGACGGGAACGGCAGGGGAAACGATCACCGTTCAATTTGCAGGGCAGACAAAAAACAGCACGGTCAATTCGGAGGGGACGTGGCAGGTGAGGCTGGATCCTCTTGTTGCGAGTGCGGAGCCCCGAGAGTTGTCCGTAAGTTCCCCCGGCGCGACGTTGAAGATTCAGGATGTTCTCGTAGGCGATGTCTGGCTTGCCTCAGGTCAGTCGAATATGGCTTATCCGTTGCGGGCCCTATCAAAGGCTGCAGATTATCTCGCGCAAGCAAACGACCCTTTATTGCGATTTTTTACAGTGGTCAAAAATACTTCTGCGGAGCCTTTGACGGATCTCAAGGGGAGATGGGATGTTTCAACGTCGGAGAGTGCGAAAGATTTTTCGGCCGTTGCCTTTTTTTATGCACAGGAGATTCGGCGTTCACAAAATATTCCCGTAGCGATTCTGCATTCCTCCTGGGGAGGAACTCCGATCCAGACATGGATCGGACTAACAGGTTATAAGAGTGACCCTCCATTGACCAAGCCTCTTGAGCAGTGGGAAAAAGCGATGGAGCAATATCAAAAAGTCAAAGCAGACCCAAAGCTTTTGACGAACTATCAGGAGGAATTGAAAAAATGGAAGTTAGAGGTCGAACCGGCTTATAATGAGCTTTTGAAGGCGTATAATGCAGATCTCGCAGCAGGTAAAACGCAGGGACCTAGGCCGCAACCTTCACTTCCTGAGCCTGCCAATCCCGATCCGATTGCCCCCTATGGTCCTTCAAAACGACCCACGACGCCAACCGTCATTTTCAATGCGATGATTGCCCCACTCACGCCCTATGGGCTAAAAGGAATACTTTGGTATCAGGGAGAGACGAATGGAAGTTCGGGGCTTGAGTATCGCGAACTTCTTCCCCGTTTAATTCAGAATTGGCGCGGTCTCTGGAACCAGGGGGAGCTTCCCTTTCTCATCGTTCAACTTCCCGGGTGCTACAAAGATGAAACTCCGGTGGCGAAGACAGGGTGGCCTTATCTCCGCGAGGCGCAGTTTATGGCATTAAAACTCCCGAAGACGGGATTGGCAGTGACGATCGATATCGGAAATCCACAAGATGTTCACCCCGACAATAAGGAGTTTGTCGGAAAACGTTTGGCATTGATCGGTCGAAAGGTCGCATATGACGAATCGATCGTTTATACAGGCCCGATTTATCAGGACTCTGTGATTGAGGGAAATCAGGTCAAAATCCGTTTTCGAGAAATCGGAGGGGGATTGACCCCGGGCCAAGCCCCGTGGTGTGCGAAGGGGGTGGAGCCGATGCCCACAGAGAAGTTGATTGGATTCTATATCGCCGGAGAAGATAAAAGATGGGTAGAAGCAGAGGCCAAGGTAGAAGGAGGTATGGTCATTGTGTCGAGTCCTCAAGTGGCAAAGCCCGTGGCGGTTCGATATGCATGGGCCAATTCTCCCCGTGCGAATCTCTATAACAAAGAAGGGTTGCCTGCAGCTCCGTTTCGGACAGATGATTGGCCATAAGAAATAAGGAGAGGGGATGCTGACGAATATCTATTCGATTGGATCCATAAATCCACACCAGAATGACTTATATTATTTTTTTGATAAGAGAGAGTGGATTTCTTGTCTTAAAATAATCGGGATATATTCTTTTTTTAAGCCGTTCAAAAGAGTTCAAATGGGATAAACTATTTTATGATAAGTATTGGAATTGATTGTGGAACTCAGAGCTTGAAGGCAATCGCACTTGATGCAGAAAGTGGAGAAATTCTGGCTTCTGCCTCTCAAAGCTATGGAATGATTTCAAATCTTTCTGCCGGTCATATGGAGCAGGACCCAGGAGTTTGGATTGAAGCGCTTGAAATCAGTGTTCAAAAAGTTTTAAAAAAAATAGAAAATAGAAAATCAGAAGTACTGGCTTTTGGGGTTTCAGGACAACAACATGGATTCGTTCCCTTGGATTCCGAAAATCGAGTAATTCGTCCGGCAAAACTTTGGTGTGATACTTCGACTACAGCGCAATGCGATCAAATTCGGAATCACTTTGGAGGGCGCTCTCCACTAATTGAATTGATCGGAAATGATGTACTTCCTGGATTCACTGCACCCAAGATTTTATGGCTGAAACAAAATGAACCAGAAAACTTTAAAAAACTTCATACGGTACTTTTGCCGCATGATTATTTGAATTGGTATCTAACGAGCAAGTTTTTTATGGAATATGGAGATGCGTCTGGGACTGCTTTGCTGGATGTCCGAAAGCGATCTTGGTCGGATCCCCTGATAGACTTTATTGACATAGATCTGAGGAGAAAACTTCCCACGCTTCAATCCTCTCTGATTCCTGGAGGTTTTTTAAATGCCTCTCTCGCTAAATCATGGGGCCTTTCTTCGAATGTGGTTATCAGCGCAGGAGGGGGAGATAACATGATGGGAGCAATTGGAACTGCTAATTTGGAGAAAGGAATCGTGACAGCGAGTTTGGGAACATCAGGAACAATTTTTTCCTACAGCGACACGCCTATTATTGATCCACAAGGGGAAATAGCTGCTTTTTGTGATAGTACCAATGGATGGCTTCCGCTGCTTTGTACGATGAACGTAACCATTGTGACGGAGGCACTATCTCGAATGTTTGAATGGAATCATCAACAGCTTGCGGAGGAGATCGATTCTATTCCTGTCGGTTCTGATGGACTTCTTTTGCTCCCTTTTCTTCAGGGAGAACGAACGCCGAATCTTCCTCAGGGTTGTGGCACTTTTCACGGATTGACTCTTAAAAATATGACAAAAGCTCACTTTGCGCGTGCGACGATGGAAGGAATCACTTTTGGAATGGCCTATGGTTTGGGACGTCTTCGGGAGCTTGGAATTATCGCAAACGAAATTCGATTAACAGGGGGAGGGAGCAGGAACTCTGTATGGCGACAAATATGCGCCGATATATTTAATGTTCCTGTGGTAACTTTAAAAAATGCGGAGGGTGCGGCTCTCGGTGCAGCACTTCAAGCGTTGAGCGGGGTTTCTTCAAAGTCTATTTCTGAGTTAACCGCCTCTTTGATAAGGAAGGATGAATCTACGCGGGCGATTCCTCAGCAAGCGGAGGCATACCGGGTCGTAAAGGATGGCTATAATCGAATATTATCGAAGCTGTATACCTGATTTGAAATGAACGATATCAACGGTTAAGACCTTAAAACAACAGCTCAGATCGATGGTTTGACACTGAAAATCGTTTTGGAGTGCTTCTCGTTCATAAGAGAGAAGCCCATTGAAGACGGTCGGAGAGGACCAGGAAATTCCAGGGTTTTTCAAAAATCATTAGAAAGATGATGCGACGTCACAGCCACAGAGAAAGATTCCGAAAAACTGTAAAGTTTTAACGGAGCGTACGGGGCTCGAACCCGCAACCTCTGCCGTGACAGGGCAGCGCTCTAACCAATTGAGCTAACACTCCTTTTGAAAAGGGGTCGAAATCATGAGCAACCGCTCCCTCTTTGGCAAGCGGAAAAGATGCTTTTTTTATAATCGGATCAAACCCGATGATTTTAGGTCGAATCACGGCGGAAATTCTAGCAGATGAATCGCTGGGGGATTCTTTCAAAGCATCGACAAAAGGGAGGGAAGAAGATACATCAAGGAGTCGCATTGAATTGCTGAAATGTTGAATCCAAGTCTTTTATGAAAAAATTGATCCGAGAACTTCAAAGCGCAAGTCGATGGACTCGATTAGTCGTGATTTTTGTCATTATCTATTTAATTGCGGCGGTTGATTATTTTACTGGATTTGAATACTCGTTTTTTATTTTTTATCTAATACCGATCTCTCTTACTGTTTGGGTTTTAGATTTTTCTGTTGCCATTTTATTGATCGTTTTATCCGTTTTTATCACCCTTTACGTCGACCTTCATTTAGGTTGTCCGACTGAAAGATTGATTGTTTTTAGGTGGAATGGGTGGACGACTATTTTTATGTTTTTCTTTTCATCCTATCTTCTGAATCAATTAAAAGAGATTTTCGGAAGCTTGGAAATTACGATTAAAAAACGAACAGAAGCTTTTGAAAAAGAAGCTTTTGAAAAAGCGCGATTGCAGGAAGAAATTTTGGAAGTCGGAGATGAAGAGCAACGTCGGATCGCTTGCGATCTCCATGATGTGGTTTGCCAATATCTGACAGGAATTGCTTATAAAGTAAAAGCGCTCGAGGGAGAATTAAAAGAATTACAACTTTCTCAAGCGCTCGATGCCGGAAGAATTTCTCAGCGGGTAATTGAAGCGATTGATTTAACTCGAAACTGCGCCGAGGGGCTTTTTCCCTTGGAAGCACTCTCGGAAAATCTGATCGATCTGCTTCAAAAAATTGTCGAAGATACCAATGGAGAAAAAAAAGTTCATTGCCAGCTTGAGGCGATGGAAGGTTTTTCTATTCCCCAATCGTTTCTTATTCTTCAGCTCTATCGGATAGCTCGGGAAGCAGTGCGTAACGTGGTGAAATATGCCAATGCTAAAAATGTCGTCATTCGATTGAATGCATGGGACGGATGGATTCGACTGGAAATCGAAGATGATGGATCGGGGATATCAGAGAAATCATTGAAGAGTGGAATGGGGCTACGCATCATGCAGTATCGAGCTGCGAAAATTGGGGCTGTGCTCCAAGTGATGAGATTGAGTCCTACGGGGACATTAGTGACTTGTATCTGGAGAGAAAAAGATGATCAAAAAATATAAAGTTTTTCTCGTCGATGATCATGAGTTAGTTCGTGAGGGGCTCACCCGACTCATTAATCAGCAAAAACATATGGAAGTTTGTGGAGAGGCGGAGGATTTGGCGGGGGCATTGGAAGGACTTTCCAGCGCTAAAGCCGATATTGTGGTTGTCGATTTATTTTTAAAAAGAAACTTTTCTGGATTAGATTTAATTAAGGAGCTTCGACTTCATTATCCGCATTTAAAAATCATTGTCGTCAGTATGTATGAAGAGAGTATTTACGGAGTTCGTTCATTGAAGGCAGGGGCACAAGGCTATGTGATGAAGAAGGAGAGTAGCGTCAGGATTATCGAAGCGATTGAAAAGGTCATGGCAGGAGGGGTTTACATGAGCGAAACACTGGCCAATTCGATGTTGTCTGAGTTTCAGGGCAAAAATCCAAGCGAAGAAAAAGACTTGGGGGAAATTTTAAGTGATCGTGAAATCGAAGTCTTTCACCTGCTCGGAAGTGGGAAAACGACGATTCAAGTCTCGGAGGCGATGAATCTCAGTTCTAAGACGGTCCATTCTTACTGTTCACGTATTAAAGAAAAGTTGCGCCTGACCAATTATAACGAACTTTTGCGAGAAGCCGTGAAATGGGTGGAAAAAGAGTAATTTATTCTCCACTTTGTTGAATCGTTTTTTGTAAAAGATCGATCAACGGTTGGATTGTTTTTTCAGAGAAATCAAATGCAATTCCGGTTTCCCGGAAAAGATCGGGCAAAGGTTTCGATCCTCCCAGGCTAAGTCCATGGAGATAACATTCGATCGCACGACTTTGATCTTCTTGGAAAATGCGCCAGAGCTGAAGGGCTCCGAGTTGAGCAATTCCATATTCGACATAATAAAACGGTGAAGTGAATAGGTGCGACTGACGGTGCCAAAGTTTTGATCTGACTTTCTCGTAGCCACTCCACTCTTCAAGTCCACCGAAACGATTCATCAATACATTCCAGGCTTGATCGCGTTCGTCTCGGCTTTGATGGGGGTGAGTATAAATTTGATGCTGAAACGCATCGATGATCGCCATCCATGGGAAGAATTTAATAATCCCTTCGAGGTGATCTTTTTGGGATCGAAGGCGTTCCCCTTCTGTATAAAACTCAGTCAGATAAGGAGCCGCAAGAAGCTCCATCGCCATAGATGCCACTTCACAAAATTCAATCGGGGCCCAGCGATACCAATAAAGACGTTGATCCCGTGCCTGATAGGTATGAAAAGCATGGCCTGCTTCATGAAGGAGTGTCTTCACGTCATTTTCCATTCCCACGGCATTCATGAAAATGAAAGGAAGTCGTGCTTCACTCAGAGAGGCTTGATAGCCACCGGGAGCCTTTCCTTTTCGATTTTCTAAATCCAAAAGTTCTCGCTCTTTCATGTCATCGAAAAGACGTCCGAGACGAGGATCGAGACGGTGTAATGTGCGGGATGTTTTATCCACAAACTCGGTCGCCGTTTTAAAAGGACGCAGCGGAGGACGATTCAAGGGATCAACGCCCAGATCCCAAGGTCGCAAAGAATCGACGCTAAGCGTTTCTTTTCTCTGTTGTTGGAGAGAGCGAGTGAGCGGAACGAAGGTGGTCTCAATGGTTTGATGAAACGTGAGACAATCTTCAGGAGTGTAGTCGAAGCGCTCTTTAGCTTCAAAGGAATAGGCGCGAAAGTCGGTGAAGCCCGCTTCCTGAGCAATTGATTCTCGAAGTTGAATCAGTTGCTCAAATGTCGTATCGATCGCATCGGCATCTTGAAGTCGTCGATGAACACTTGCTTCCCAAGCCGCTTGACGACGAGGACGATCCGGTTCCTCCTGAATGGGAGAAAGTTGAGTGAGTGTTTTTTCTTCGCCTTCGAATTGAACGGTCATTGCCCCCATTGTTTTTTGATAAACCTGAGAGAGTTTCGCGGATTCTGTTTCTCGAGCGATATTTGCTTCTCGATAAAGCATGACTTCCGTTTGCGCGCTACGACGGAAAACCTGATATTCCGAAGAGAGTTGAGAGAATGCGGGATGAGAGGTCAAGCGGCGCCAAAGTGAAAACCGTTTCGGTTTCATCCACGGTTCAACCACTTCGATGAGTTGCAAATAAGCTTTTTCTCGATCAGGATCATCGGTTTGGCACGTCATCGCCACATAGCGTCGTGAGCCTTCATCATCACACGCTGCAAAAAACTCTCCTGCACGATCGAGCCATTGTTCTAAATCCGAAACGGTCTCGGCTTTTTGAAGTTCCTCCTCCAGTCGATCCATCCACGGGCCAAGCGCAGAGATATCGGCTAGGTCAATGGATTCAGGAAGAAATTTTCGCGGAGTATAAGCAGGGGCTCGCATAACAAAGAGATTGGAGGGAGAGGGAGAGAAGTTCCAAGCAAAAAACGAAAAAGAATTTTAACATGGATGTAAATGCCGATACAAGGGATAGAAAAATGCAGAGGGGAATTTGGAAAAAACAAAATGTCTTTAATCTTTATCCTTTGTATCGGCATTTACATCCATGTGAATAAATTGCTTTTGCTTTATTGTCGGGATTTAAAAAATCAGTGAAATCAGTTTTTGAAGGAGTTGGAAGATTCCCATCAGAAGTCCTGCAAATATTCCAAACAGCAGGAGGAGAAAAAAAGCACAGCCAAGGAGCGGTTTCCACAGGCTTATTTTGATCGGCTGTCCATCGCTTCCTTGACCAAATGAATAAGTTTTAAAATGAAATGAAGAGGCCTGTTCTCTCGGGCGCTGAGATTCGTTTTCTAAATGAATATTTTCAGGCGAAACGTGAATCACTTCCACTTGATCTGCAGGAATTTCGATCGCGTCTTCTTCTTTTTTTAAATGAGCGTCTTCGTTTTCTTTCATGATGAGCAGGCTTGAGTCTCACCTTGGCGCAGAATTTTAAAGATGCAAAGGAAGAGATGGATCGAACTGTAAAATGGAAACTCTCGTAGGAACCCAGGAAGTGAAAACAGTTTTAGGACTTAAGCTTCGCCATCTGAGAGGCTTTTGCTCCAGAGGCTTGAAGAATAAGATTTCCGGCAGAATCAACCGAAAGAGAGATTCCATCCTTACAAATGGCTGAAGCAAGCAGTCGATTTAAGTCCTTTGAATTCAAAGGAGATGTTGCTCCATTTTGAGTCAAAAAGAGCTCGTCATTTTTCTTAGTAATGACCGATTTAACGCCTTCGCTTTCAAACTCGAGCCAATCACCGGCAGCAAAGGACTTTTCAAGTGCGGGTTTCAGAAGAATGCCATAGTTCAAAAGTCTCGGTTTACTCCATTTAGCCGTCCAAAGAAGTTTATCTTCGTCAAATTTGACCCAAGCACTTTTAATCAGGCCTTTATCCTTAATCATCTCTTCCAGCGAAAGGCCTGCGGTTGAATTATTAACAATTTCAGAAGGAGATTGCTTTGGCTGGGGCTTAAATGTCAATCGGGCGAGAAATTGATGAGTGAGTCGGGGAATATCTTGTTTAATCGAAGCAAGCTTTTGACGAATTTTATCAAAACCAGAAGGAGCGGGGAGAGAGTCATTCACCGTCAGGAGAGGAGTTTCGTTTTCCATCTCCCTCACTGCCATTTCTTTGCGAAAAGTCTGACTCCACGAAGTGGCTAAGGAGAGGAAAAGGGCCACCAACAGGATACAAAGTTTTGTTTTCATTACGACTTATTTCGTGCTGAAGGAGATAGAATCTTTTTTACACTACCATGCTGGGAAAATAGTTGCAATCACTATTTTAAGTTACAAAAGTTATTACGATTTTACATATAAAAAGCTTGCATTCATTACTAAAATCAACATGATCAGTTGCTTATGGGAAATTTGACCAAGCGAGATCTTGTTGTTCGTATCAGTAATGAGACGGGAATGATTCAGCAAGATGTTCTCAAAGTGATCCAAAACTTTTTGGATGCACTCACAGAAAGCATTGCAAAAGGTCAGACCGTTGAACTTCGTAATTTCGGAGTTTTTGAAGTCAAAATCCGCAAAGCCCGCATCGGACGTAATCCAAATCAACCGACGAACGAAGTTAAAATCCCCGCGCAACCTGTTGTTAAATTTAAGGCAGGTAAAGAGATGAAGGCGAAGGTCTTGCAACTTTCGGTTGAAGATATTTTAAAGAACGACAGTGCGACGGCTGCAACCGATTCCGAGACAGATGATATTTAAAGTCTCGAACGACTCCTGTTACTTCCACCAATAGAGATGCTGGTTCTCCGCTTCAACACACGCGGAAGGAATCGTGGGATCTCTTTTTAAAAGACGCTCGACCATCGATGACTTGTCGGCCCCCTTTACTAAAAACCAGGTCTCCTGAGCTATTTTAAGTGCAGGAAAGGTGAGGGTAACGCGAGTGGCATTGAGTTGAGGAACCACATTCGAGACTGCAAATCGGGAAGACTCATGGAGAGCTTCTGTTCCAGGAAAAAGAGAAGCGGTATGTCCATCCGTTCCCATCCCGAGAAGCACGAGATCCAGCGAAGGGGGAGTTCCCAATTGTTGGATCAGTTTTTTTTCATAGTTTGCAGCTGCAATTCCTGAATCTTCGGAGGTATGCCAGCTTTCGAATCGAATATTTGCGATGTCCGCACCCAAGGAGCTCAAAATCATTTTTTCATTGCTCTCTGCATGGTCTG
>JAZKBH010000030.1:0-3066 GCA_040388725.1 Verrucomicrobiota bacterium | reverse complement strand
CACCCAACGTTCATCCCCAAGCCACCAAACAATTTTGCTCCAGTCGATCGAACGTTGATTTAACGCGGAGTAAAGTTCTTTAGGAGTACTTCCTCCCGAGAGAGCCACATGAAAGACGCCTCTTTTTTGAACGGCTTCTTGAAAAAGAAAATCAAAACGCTCCAAAAGAGCTTGGAGCCAACTTTCACGAGAATCAAAAGAGTGCGTCTTCATGGGCTCCAGCTTTAGAATTAGGACTTAAAAAGAAAATACAATTCTCACACAGAGACCCGAAGCCACAGAAAAAGCAAAAGAGTTTATCCGCAGATTTTCGCAGAGGGACACAGATTTCAAAGACAATGGTTTGGTTTTAAAAACAAAGAAACTGCACGTATTATATTGAATCGGAATCTCAAATCTGTGTTCATCGGTGTCAATCTGCGGATAAGTTCTTTGCTTTTTCTGCGTCTTCGGGTCTCTGTGTGAGCTCTCTTCTACTTTTTTCGAAGAAGCTCGTATTTCCAGAAGACCTCCGTTGCATTCCCCCAGGCAATTTCCCAACCGAGTGCGCCATTGAGAAATCCGCGTTTGAGAATGAACCCTCGAAAAAGTCTCCATCCGGCATGAAGCAGAGGGGAAAGAGGGGTTGCCGTTTTCCCTCTTTGAATCGCACTCTTCGCCCAAAGGGATGCATATTTATAAATACGATGGAGGCGATCTTCTCGGTCTCGATAGGTATAATGCCAAAGGTATCCCTCTATTTTTTCAATCGGTCCATCGATCTCGAGTCGTTCATGGACTTCTCCTCCCGCAAAGTGGGCTTTTTCTTTTTGGAAGAGTCGAACGAGACGATCAGGAAACCAATCTCCATGAAAAATTTTAACTCCGAGATATTCCACGATCCGGGAGATTTCATAGCCCGAAGGGTGAGCGGTCCGTTGTTTTAATTTCAAAAGATTTTCAAGCAATGCAGGGGAGATCTCTTCATCGGCATCAATGCTAAGAATCCAAGGATGAGAGGCTTGAGAAATCGCAAAGTTCTTTTGTTTGACGTAGCCCTCCCACTTATGAGGAATAAAGCGGGCATTGAATGCGGATGCGATGGAGGCCGTCTGATCCGTGCTTCCGCTATCGACCACAATCACTTCATCGACCAACGATTGAATAGATCTCAAACAACGGGGAAGATTTTCTTCCTCATTGTGAGTGATGATGCAGGCAGAAATTTTCAAGATGGGGGAAAGAATTCATCTTCCAACATGAGACAGAGACAATGATAAATCGGAAGATGATATTCTTGGATTCGATAAGTTTCAGATTCAGGAACACAAATACAAAGATCGCACAGAGGTTTCATTGCTCCTCCCGTTTTTCCGGAGAATCCGATCGTCACGATCCCTTTAGCGCGAGCCACATCGAGGGCATGACGAACATTGACGGCATTCCCTGAAGTGCTGATCGCAATTAGAATGTCATTCGGTTTTCCAAGTCCCCAGAGAAGCTGGGCATAAATAAGTTGAGCATCGACATCATTGGCAAATGCAGTCGCAAGCCCGAGAAATCCAGTCAGGGGAATTGCAGGAAGTGATCCTTGAAGTTTAGAGGCGAGCTCGGGAGGAAGTGTTGCTTTTTCTTTCTCCGAGAGAGGTCTCTTATGATAAAATCCTTTCAATAATTCGCCAGACCAGTGTTCGCAATCGGCGGCGCTTCCTCCATTCCCACAAAGATACAGTGAGCCTCCATTTTTGTAAGAAGCCGCGATCAAACCAAACGCTTTTTGAACATCTCCGAGAATCGGTTGAAGCGCGGGGCAGCGTTTTTCCAAATGAGAGAGATGGGGGCTCATGGCTTTCTTTTAAAATTTTACTCCCCTGTGGCAAGAGCGAAAGGAAAGAAGACAAACAATAAAGAGAAATGAACATGGATGAAAAGCCGATACAATAGATAAATTCCAAATTTCGAATGCATGGGAGAAAATCTATCTATCTCCTCTAAGGAGTTCAGGAATGCATGAAAAATAAAATAGAGCGGAATTTAATTTCCTATTTTCCGGCTTTCCTAAGAGATCAATGCATTTTATCCCTTGTATCGGTTTTTCTCCATGTTCATTTTGCCTTCGCCTTGACGACTTGTAGGGGTCTCTCCCACTGAGAAGGAATGTGGAATATGGCTTTCAAACCTCATGTGACCGATGGGGGATTTACTCTCCCCGCCAAGCGTCGGGTCATCTTCGAATATTTTGAGGATGTTCAAATCGCGAATACCCTTCTCTCCGTACTAGTGGGGATTTTAGGACTCGCACTTCTCATGGAGTCGGTCGTTCTAATCGTCATCTTTAAACGACCTCCTTATATATTGGCGGAAGAGAGCGGATATCTCATGTGGCGAACCACTGAGGTGTTTCAGTTAAGACCCGATATGGTGAAATCTTTCCTCGAAACGACGGGATCGAAGATGCTGACGATCCAGCCGGGTGCTTACAATTTAAACTCGCTCGCGCATCAAGTTTATCCGCATGTCATTCAAGCATTACAACAAAAAGTAGGTCAGAACGAAAGTCGAATTCAACGGAAGGTTCGACAAATTTGGACCTTCTTGGAAGCCAAGCAATATGCGGATCCAACCCCCGCCTATCAATCCTATCGCTGTTTTATTGTGCGAGCAGAAAAAGCATTTTACGAAGAGCAAATTAATGATTCCGGAAATCCCGAAACTCGGGCGACGAGTTCGATCGTGCATTATCTCTTTTATGTGGAGCAGATCCGTCCGACGCTTGAAAATCCTTGGGGATTAAAAATTTGGGGATTCCGCGAACTCGATTCCGAACAAGAGGCTAAAAAAATATGGGAAGCCTCAACGTCCATTGGAGAGGGGGCGAAATGAAAAACAGACTTGATCCGGAAATTCAACCGGGAGGGATGAGCTCCGCGAGTCCAGCATGGAGGCACATGCATAATGAAAAGAATGCTCTCAAAATGATGAATGGGTCTGGCATGGTTTGGGGCCGTAGAAGAAAGGAGATGCCAGAACCGGCCTCTTTCTTTTTCTCAATGAAAGATCTTGGGATAATCCGAAACGCTGGACTCG
>JAZKBH010000029.1:0-10580 GCA_040388725.1 Verrucomicrobiota bacterium | reverse complement strand
CGAGGCCGTGGTTCTGCCATATTTCAAAGGCACGGCCTCGGAGCCTCGGCCCTCCCAGGGAAAAATTAAAAAAAAATGAAGATTTCATATATTGAAACGATGGAGTTAGAAAGATACTTAACATCAAGAAGACTCTTTTTTCGAATGAAAAAAATCAAAAAGCGTTTGAGCGGTTTTAGACCCAATTCCTGCCACGCCGGCAATTTCTTTGGCCGTCGCTTTTTTGATCCGTTCGACGGAACCAAAATGAGAGAGGAGAAGTTTTTTGCGATGCGCGCTAATGCCGGGACAATCATCTAAGAGGCTCTCCGTCATTTTTTGGCGATAAAGGAGCTCGTTATATTTATTGGCGAAGCGGTGGGCTTCATCTCGAATCCGTTGAAGGAGTTTTAATGCTCCCGAAGATTTAGGTAAAATAATAGGGAAGGATCGAGCGGGGAGGTAGATCTCTTCATTTTCTTTGGCGAGGCCGATAATCGGAATTTGAGTCAGGTTGAGCTGCTTGAGTTCTTCCACCGCAGAAGAGAGCTGTCCTTTTCCTCCGTCCACAATGATGAGTCCGGGCTTTTCGAGGTTTTCCTGGAGGACACGACTGTAACGTCGCCGGACCGCTTCGGCGATACTCGCGAAATCATCCTGACCTTTGACGCCGACGATCCGATACTTGCGGTACTGACTTTTTTCGGGAAGACCGTTTTCAAAATGAATCATCGAAGCGACTTTGTGATTGTCGGAAATGTTGGAGATATCGAAACACTCCATGATTTTGGGCGGCTCGGCCAATTGAAGTGCTTTTTGAAGCTCCAAAACATCTTGAGTCGGATCAAGCTTCGGTTTGAATTCCCGGATAAAACGCTTCACCGGTGCGGTGGTTTTTCGTAAATTATCGAGGGTATCCCGAAGGGAGGCCGCTTTTTCGAATTCCAGATTGTCAGCAGCCTTCTGCATTTCTTTTTCAATATCAACCAAGGACTCTTTTGTTTTTCCATCTAAAAATTCACAGGCGAGTTCGACTTGTTTACGATAGTCTTCGCGGGATATTTTTCCGACACACGGCGCGGAGCAGTTTTGAATCAGGTGATCGAGACAGTGTTTGAAGTCTCTTTCTCCAGGACAAAGAGCGGCGCATTGCCGCAGACGAAACTTCACGTTCATGAGTCGAAGTGTTTTCCGAACAGAGTTGGAATGAATAAAGGGACCGAAGTATCGTGCCCCATCTTCCTTGCGGAAACGGGTGAGAGTGAAACGAGGAATCTCATCCTCCATACGGACTCTCACGAGAAGAAAACGTTTGTCGTCTTTGAAGCTGACATTGAAGCGGGGTCGATATTCCTTAATGAGTTTTCCTTCGAGGAGAACCGCTTCCGCTTCGGATTGAACAATGTGAATATCAAAATCGGCGATCGTCGACATGAGGGCAGAGGTCTTCCGATCGACTTGGGAGAGTCGGGATGATTGAAAATAGCTGCTCACTCTCTTTTTAAGATCGCGCGCTTTGCCAACGTAAATAATGCGGCCGAGGAGATCCTTGTGGATATAGACGCCGGGGCGATGAGGGAGATTGCGAACCTTTAGAAGAAGTTTTTCGCGATCTTCGGAATGATCACTCATAACGAAGGGCTTGGAGCGGGCTTAACCGGGACGCATGCCATGCCGGATAAAGACCTGCAAAAAATCCGACGCCGAGAGCAAATGAAAAACTGATGACGACGGCTTGGGTTTCTATGATGGGACTATTTTGATTCGGGGCGAAGATCACGATGGCGTTCGAAAGCGCATAGCCGAGGCCAATTCCTAAAACTCCCCCGATTAAAGCGAGGACAATGGACTCGATCAGAATTTGAACAAAAATATCAATTTGACGGGCTCCGATTGCGCGACGAATCCCAATTTCCCGAACACGTTCACTGATGCTGGCAAGCATGGTGTTGGCAATTCCGAGGCCTCCGACGAGAAGGCTAATACCGGCAATGACGCTTCCGGTGATTTTCATCGATTGATTAAATCCTTCAATCGAATCGAAATAGTCTTCACGCGTACTGAGTCCAAAATCTTGAATGCCGTTATGAGTGAGGAGCAGGATATTTCGGATTTGATCGAGAGCTTCGTGGAATCGATCGAGATCTGAGATTTGGACGTTGAGATCGTTGAGCTTTGGATCGGGACCTTGTTCTACCCCATTATCGACGCGGCTTGATTTAAAAACGAGCTGCATCGTGGTGATCGGAATCGCTACCAAATTATTCTTAGGCCAAAAAGGATCCCATCGGCCACCGCTTCTCGGTCCTCGGCGATTCGAGGAGGGAGCGGCTCCTTTTTGTTGAGAGATATAAGGGGTGAGAATACCGATGACGGTAAAAGCTTCGCTATTAATTAAAACGGTTTTACCGATTAAAGCCTCGTTTGTGTAGTCGTAGAGTTGATTGACGACATTATCACCGAGAACACAGACGCGTTTGGAGAGTTCGATATCAATGGGATTTAAAAATCGGCCATACGCCATGGCATGTTTGTCGACATAAAACATATCCGGTTCGACGCCGGAAACGCGGGGATTGCATTGCTTATTGCTGGCAACCACTTTGGCTCCTCCCAAGACGACTTCGGGAGAAATATAGGAAAGAAGGGTCGTGTTTTCACGAAGAGCCGTGACATCGCGATAGGTGCGGCCCGGGCTGAGCTCTTGCATTCCTTCTTGAGAAGGAGGAATCGGAGCATCAATGATTCCGACTTTTTCAAGACCTCCGATTCCATTCAGAACTTCTTTGCTTCCCGCGATCGCACCTGCGGTCAGGCCAAACATCGAGAGAAGGGAGGCCACGCCTAAAATGACACCAAACATCGTCAAAAAAGAACGAAATTTGTGGGAGAAAATTTCCCGGATCCCTTCCGTAAGTCCGGTTGAAATATTCATGGATTAAAAAAGATCCTGTTGTTTTTTTGGCATGATCACCCCGAGTTTTTCATATGCTTTTTTCGTCGCCACACGGCCTTGGGGTGTTCGATGAATATATCCCTCTAAAATGAGATACGGTTCGTGAACTTCCTCAATCGTTCCCGACTCTTCGCCGACAGCGACCGCCAGCGAATTTAATCCGACTGCCGCTCCATCAAATTTATGAATCAAAGTTTCCAAGATTCGAGAATCCATTTCATCGAGTCCATCCTGATCAATCTCCAACATCTGAAGTGCAGCGGAGGCCACGTGGCGATCGATTTTTCCATTGGCTTTGACCGCTCCGTAATCACGAACCCAGCGAAGCAGATTATTGGCAACACGAGGAGTCCCCCGAGAACGGCGGGCGACTTCGGCGCAGCCTTCGAGATCGAGATCGATATTTAAAATGACGGCGGAACGTTGGACGACTTGGTGGAGTTCCGTGGAGGTATAGTAATCGAGTCGATTCACCATGCCGAATCGGGACCGAAGCGGAGCGCTGAGCATTCCGGCTCGTGTTGTGGCACCAATGAGGGTGAATTTAGGAAGAGGGAGTCGAACGCTTCGAGCATTCGGTCCGGGTTCAATAATAATATCGACGCGATAGTCTTCCATGGCCGGATAAAGATATTCTTCGATCGTTTTGTTTAAACGATGGATCTCATCAATGAAGAGGACTTCTCCCGCTTCCAAAGTCGTGAGAAGGCCGGCAAGGTCGCCTGCTTTTTCGATCACAGGTCCAGAAGTCGTTTTGAGGTTGGCTCCCATTTCTCGTGCGACAATATTGGCCAACGTCGTTTTTCCTAAACCGGGAGGACCACAGAAAAGAAGATGTTCGACAGGCTCAGAACGTTGTTTGGCCGCGGCGATAAGAACGTCCAAACGATCTTTAATTTTGGTCTGTCCAATAAAGTCGGGAAGCACTCCAGGACGGAGTGTATTTTCATAGGCGGGATCATCCGCCACAATACGTTGATCCGTGTTCATTTACCCTTCAAGAGATCAAAAAGGCCAGGGACCTTCTTTTGGATTTCGTTCGTAATGTTTTGAATTTTTTCACCGACGCCGGGAGGAAGTTTTTGCAGTAGATCGGAAAGTGCTGCCGCGATCACGCGATCTCGGAGATCATCTTTGATATCATGAATTGTCCCAGAAATCACATCCGTGGCGGTGGCATACTCTCCGAGGGGTTGGTTGAAGACTTGATCTAATACTGTGGGAAATGGTTTAAGGAGATCTGGAGTGGTTCCAATAATCGTGTTACCACTGATGTTTTCTCCTTCAATTTGAATATCGCCTTTGAAAATAAGATATTTTTTCGACTCAAATTCCATTTGATCCAAGGTCGTTTTTTGAGGATTCCAGGAGAGTTTGCTTTTCGCGACATCCAAAGGAAGGCTTTTCCATTTTTCAACACCTGTTTGTTTGGCGATTTCATTAAAAACAGGAAGTGCTTCGATTTTTCCTTGAGTCATTTCGATGTTCCCTGTCACTTGAGGAAGACCGTTGGTTTGTTCCCCTTGTTCGAGTTTAAACTTCCCATTGATATTGCCGATCAAACGCGCCTTCCAATCTCCCGGTAAAAAAGGAGTGATGGGGATATTGTTCAGTTCAAAATTTAAGTGAGCCGTATTCGGTGCATTAAATCCGAGTTCGCCATCGACGGTAAATGTTCCTTGTTTTTCGTATTGGAGTAAAGCGGTCGTGATAAAAATCGTTTTTTGATGAGCGCGTCCTTTCAAAGTTTGGAGCTGAAGCTCAGGAAATTGGGGGAGTTCCAGTTTGCCTTCGCGGACCCAAAGATTGAAGTCGTCGCCATCGACGGAGGCTTGAACTTTAAATTGAGAAAGCTGACCGGAGGTATTTTCACCGGAGGGCCAACGCAGTTTGCCTTGTTGAATGTTGATTTCTCCAATTTCCACCTTAGTTGGGGCAATCGATTGAATCCAACCCGGAGGAGGAGTTGGGGTTGCTTTCTCTGGCGTGGAAGGAGTTTCCGGTTGAGGTTCAGGGACTTGAAATTCCATCTCTAAACTTTGCATCTCAATGCTATCGATTCGGGCAACGTGATGAAGGAGAGGACGGAGTGCAATGCTGATGCGGAGTTGTTCGGCATCCAATGTTTTGATGGAAACTTTAGAAGCTCCAATGGTCTTTAAAGAATTCGTGAAGACCGAGAGACCATTCCATTGCAAGGGCTCGAATTGGACTTCAACCTCGAGTTGTTTTGAGACTTCGGATTCGAGAAGTTGACGAAACGAATCGCTTGCGAGGTAGGGCTTCAGCGCAAAATAAAGCGCAATTCCGCTGAGAATGAAAAGAGCAAAAACTGCCCCGATCGCGATACCGACCCATTTTAAATATTTCATAGAAGAGGATTCAGTTAACGTCTTTGTATGGTTTAAAAAGGGAGGGCCGAGGGACCCGAGGCCTTGTTTTCGAGACGTTTTAAAGACATGGTCTCGGAGCCTCGACCCTCCCTGATGTTTGGTTTAAAGTCCCAATCTTTCGTAGATGAGGTTCAAAGGAAGGACGAGTCCTGTAAAGAATTCGCCAAACTCACCGTACTTACGGCTTACCTTATCGAAACGCATTTCGTAAAGAATCGCTTTCACATCGACAGGATTATGAGCAAAGAGAGAAACGCCCCACTCCCAATCATCGAGTCCGACGGAACCGGAAATCACCTGTTGGATTTTGCCAGCGTATTTTCGCCCAATTGTTCCATGTCCGACCATCATCTCGTATCGGGCTTCGTAATCTTGTGCATACCAATTTTGTCCCTCACCTCGGCGTTTGGACATCGGGTAGAAACAGAAAAATTCCCAGTCGGGGAGATTAGGGTAGAGACGATAGTAAGTGTAATTATTGAACCGATCCTGAAAGGCTTTGAGTTTTTGCTCAAACTCCGGAGATCCTTCGGCGAGTTTCTCTTTTTGAGTAAGCGTCTCGCGATACTGGGTTTCGCTTTGAGTATACTCCGAGAGTTCGGTGAGCGAGTAGTAGGAATAGGTGAGGGTCAAGACATCGGGACCGAGGCTGCGATGAATCTTCTTTTCCAAAGCATTGACTTCATGAAGATCGGGAGCGATGATCATAAATCCGAGATCGGTCCGGCCAATCATGGATGCGGTCGAAATCTGGGTTTTTTCCTTCCCTTTGGCTTCTTGAATCGTGTTGATCAACTCTTGTTTGCGCCGTGATTTTTCTTCCGGAGAGAGAGCCTCCCAAGCGCCGTGATTAACTTCAAAGAAAAGGTGAAGAACATTCAGTCCTTCTGTAGGAATCAAAGGGGTAACAGTTTCGCTCATAGGTAAAGCTAAGATGGGGGTTGCCAGCCTGATTTCAACCTGAAAAAACAGGGGACTCACACATCCTCCTTCGCTTAGCTTCGGCGGGACAAAGAAGACACAAAGGCACAGCAAAGAGAATAGATCCGCAGATTAACGCCGATTCACACAGATTGCGGCTCAGGTGAATACGATAAAAACTCAGGCTCTTTGTTTTAGGCCAAACAACTGCCTTGAATCTGCGTTTCTCTGCGAAAATCTGTGGATAGCCCCTCTTTTCTGTGTCTTCTTTGTCCCGCCGAAGCTAAGCGAAGGAAGATGTGTGAGACTGCCTTTTCTGCTGTTTTAACGGCGATGACGTTTTTTCTCTTTGGAAGGGGGACGGAAGCTCCCTGTTTCGCTTCTCGTAGGCTCTTTTTAAAGTTTCTTCTTTCTTCTCGTAATTAATCTCCATTACTTTTTATTCCAAGCTTCAAAACAGATCATAATTCAAACTCTCCTTTAGGGATTTTTACCATTGAAAAAAGGGAAAGACAGCATAACCTCTTTCCTCGTGCATCGGTATTATAATATGAAGCTGCGGGGAGGATACCTATGATCGTATTTCGGGTTTTGGAGATTCTTTTCATTGTGGTTGTGATGGGTGTGGCTTTAACGCAGGTAATCTTTCCTTTATTAACGAATCGAGAACTCTTTTGGTTTTTTAAAAAGGAGAGTGCGACGAAAGTGGTCGATGATTTGGAAAAAGAAGTGACGAAACAGGAAGAATTAGCGGAAGCTAAAAAACTTCGTGAAAAAATCGAAAAAATGAAGAAGCAAGGATGAATATGATTGATATGAGAAAGATCATTTTGGTGATCGTGACGGTAGTTGCAGTTATTTTATTGGTTTCGGGTGCAAGCAATATGTTCACTCATGTCGACGCAGGTGAACATGTGGTGATTCAGTCAGTCGGGCTTTTTGGGCCGTCGACCCTGACTTGGTATCATGACCCTGGTTTTAAATGGCAAGGATGGGGCAAAGTAACTCCTTATCGCAAAAGTTTTCAATATTGGTTTTCTTCATCGTCTGAGCAAGGAGAGACGAGAGATCAGTCGATTAAAGTGAGATTCAATGATGGAGGTCATGCGAATATCAGTGGCTCTGTGCGTGTAGATATGCCGACAGATGATAAGGCGCTGACCGAACTCCATGTTCGTTATGGAAGTCAGCCCGCGATTGAGCAACAACTTGTTCGCACGGTCATCGAAAAAGCCGTCTATATGTCGGGCCCCATGATGAGTAGTAAGGAGTCCTATGCTGAGCGTCGAAACGAGTTGATTTCGCTCATTGAGGATCAAGCGGCGAAAGGGGTTTATCGGACCGAGACGAAAAGTATTGAGGTCACAGATCCGCTGACGGGGGAGAAGCGAAAAGCGGCTTACGTGGAGATCATGAAAAAAGACGGAATTGTACAAAGAGTGGAGGAATCTCCGCTGACGACCTTTAATGTCCGACTTTTCAATCTTTCGATCAACGACATGAAATACGACCCGACGGTTGAAAATCAAATTGCGGAGCAACAAAAGGCGATCATGAGTGTGCAGACGGCCTTAGCCAATGCACGTCGTGCGGAACAGGATGCGATCACCATTGCAAAACAAGGTGAAGCGAATGCAGCGAAAACCAAGTGGGAACAGGAAATGATCAATGCCAAGGTCGTTTCAGAGTCAGAGGGTCGCATGAAAGCGGCAGAGTTCGATAAGAGAGCTGCGGAATTCACGAAAGCAAAAGATATCCTTTTGGGAGAAGGGGAAGCCGCTCGAAAGAAATTGGTCATGGAAGCAAACGGAGCCCTCGACACGAAATTGGATGCCTATGTCCAAGTCCATAAATTCTATGCGGAAGCGATGAGGGATATGAAACAACCGCTGGTTCCTAGCGTGATCATGGGAGGGAGTGGCTCAACCCCTACGAGTGCGCAATCCTTTATGGATCTTCTCCAAGCGAAGACGGCAAAAGATCTCGCGATTGAATTCAATATGCAAAAGGGCGGACAGAAGTAGCACTTACAAAGAGAGTATCGCTCTGATTTAAGAGCGAGGCTTCCGCCGATCTTTCGCGGGTTGACGAGAAGATCCGTGTTTTGCTTCTCGTTGCTGCTCAATGGATCGTTTCTCGTTGGCTCTTTTTAGAGTCTCTTCTTCCAATTTTTTCAAGTAGTCAGGAAGTTGTCCTTGAACGAGAGATCGAAAAGTCGAAGGAGCAGGGCGAGTGAAACTTAAAATTTGCCCAGTCACCGGATGAACGAACTCAAGGTAACTCGCGTGAAGGGCCATGCGTCGGATCGGATTGATGGTGGAACCATATTTTTCGTCACCGACGATCGGTTTTCCTTGCTCGGCAAGATGGACGCGGATTTGATTTTTGCGGCCTGTGAGAAGGTCGATTTCAAGAAGAGAAAATTTACCGTTGGTTTCCAGAGTTTTGTATCCGGTAATGGCCAATTGCCCCTCTAGGCGATTGGGTGTACTCCGCATTTTATACTGATCCCCTTCAATGAGATAGGTTCGGATTTCTCCTTTGGGAGGATTCATTTTTCCTTCAACCACCGCTTCATATCGTTTATTGGCGAGATGCCAGTTTTTTTGAAGCGTTGTCTTGTAGGACTCCTTTTTAACAAAGACTAAAATCCCGGAGGTTCCGCGATCGAGTCGATGAACGATAAAAATCCGTGATTCCTTAAAAGGTTCGCGGCGAGTGAGGTAATTGTTAATTTTGAAGTAAGCGGTTTTCTCTTTTTCCGCATCCGTGGCGATGCTGAGAAGACCGGGTGGTTTATCGATGACAATAATCGCCTCATCCTCATGAAGGATTTGGATGCCGGAGGGAAGCTCGGTATCGGGTGTAGCAAATCGATCCTGCGTGATAACGACCACATCGCCGAGGTTCAAAAGATAGTCAAATTGGGTAATGGCCTCTCCATTCACTCGAACGGATTTATGTTTGAGCCATGATTTCACTTTTTTACGCGTATCCGATTTCTCCAGAAGAAACTTCATGAGGGTAATTTCGCGGTCGACAGGGAAAGTGAGCGGTTTTTCGGGACGATGCATGATTTCCCTTTTTACCCGAGAAGAGATCCCCCTTAAAGCTTTGTTTTAAAGAATTCCTTAAAGACGGGGATAAAGACTATTTTCACACGAAGGGGTTGGAGGAAACGGAGAAAATATTTTTCTCGAGACACAGAAGACGAAATTTTCGATTTTGTTTTAAAATAATGCTCTTTTTCTCACTCCATTCCCTCCGCTTCCTTCGTGTGAAAAATAATATTGCCTCTTTGTAGTGGTAAGATGGTAATCTTGGACATGGATTATTTGACCAAGTATGCGGCTTTAATGCCCCGCAAGCACTCGTCTCAGATTCCCCTTCAGGCTGCCGGGTTTATCCCTCGAAAAACAAGTTGGATGAAGCAAACTTTTCATGTTTATGCGTTTTCTTTCATTCTTAAAGGTGAAGGCTTCTTTATGTACAATGGAGTGACTTATCCGGTCGTGGCTCCAATGGTTATTACTCAATGGCCGGGGGCCTATCTGGAATATGGCCCGAGTCCGAAGTCGAATTATTGGACCGAAGTCTATTTTGTTTATAAACCCGAATCGATACCTCAATTGGAATCCTTGGAATATATCCAGCCCGGACGTTATCTCTGGAAAATCTTTTCCCTCGATAAAACCATCGAAGCGATTCAAAGACTATATGATCTTTCGATTTTAGAGTCGACGTCCCTCCAAGGCGATTGGATGGATCGATATGCGGAAGAAGCGCTGCTTCGAAGTCATGAACAACCGGTGGTGAAGCCGATATCGGAGATTGATCGGAAATTTGAAGCGATTGAAAAAGAGGTGAGGAAATCGTTTCGCATCTCGATTTCCTTTGATGAACTCGCGCAAAAGCATGGACTTTCCTACACCCATTTTCGACGGTTATGGACCCAGCGAAAAGGAATCTCCCCCGGGCGTTTTCAGTCCGAACTTCAAATCCATGAGGCCTGTCGACTTTTGGTCGAGACCTCGATGAGAATCTCTGAAATTGCGGTTAAAGTAGGCTGTGAGGACCCCCTCTATTTTTCGAGGAAATTTAAGGGACTCATGAATCGGGGGCCCCAAGAATATCGTGCTGCATTTCAGCTTTCCAAATCGTGAGAATCGAAATCTTTTAAAAACAATTGGAATAAGGAAAGCAGGAAAAAAGGAAAAAGCTTTATGAATTTCGGTTTTCGTATTCTTGATTTGCTGTTTTTCCATTGATTGCATTTTGAATTCTAAAAAAGGGAGGGCCGAGGTTCCGAGGCCATGGTTTTGAGAGGTAAC
>JAZKBH010000028.1:0-3378 GCA_040388725.1 Verrucomicrobiota bacterium | reverse complement strand
ATATTGATCACTTCTAAATCTAAATGCGTTAAATTCTGAAAAGTCGAATCGACTTTGATCTCAAGTTTTTCCGCTGCTTTGGGAGAGGACCAGACCGGAATCTGAAATTGCTTCCGATAAAATTCAGCCGCTCGAGCATGATTTTCATTTGTTAAAAAAACGGCAACTAAAGGAGCCTCAGCCAAAAGAGCATCCAATGCCTCTTTTTTTAATTCGATCGGATCAATTAAAACCCACCCTTCCAATGATCGGTAGGCCGTTGAAGCCAAATCACATTTTACAGATGAATCATAAGCGCTCCACCAACGGATCGCCGGATGAACTACAATTACCTCATCTGCTTTAGCCATAAATTGTTTTTAATGTTGATCTTATGTGGGTTGAACTCAAGCAAAAAATGAATTTTATGGATTAGAATTTCTAAAATTAATTTGTTTAAAAGTAATTTCCAGCTTATACTCCGAAGAAGGAAACTACTATGCCTACAGCAATGGTCCTCGGTACAGGTGGAGTCGGATCGGTCATTGGCCAAAAACTCAATACGTACGATTGCTTCGACAAAGTCATTCTTGCCGATCGCGATACGACTTTTGCTCGATCGCTTCAAGAGAAAACCAAAAAGAACAAGTTTGAGGTTTGTCAGGTCAATGCGACCGACGTGAAAGAACTCGCTGAGTTCATGAAAGAGAAAAAAGTCGATGTCACCCTGAATGCTTGTAATAGCATCGTCAACTTTTCGGTCTTAGAAGCATGTTCGATTGCCGGGTCCCACTACATCGACATGGCAGCCGATATTTATTCTCCTTCAGGCGCTAAAAAATCGGGTAAAAATTCATACGAAGCCGAGATTGACCGTTTTCATCAACCTTTTCTTGATAAAAATATTGCCGGCATTATCTGCATGGGGGTCGACCCAGGAGCCGTCAACGTCTTCGCGCGTTGGGCGATGGATCGACTCGATACCGCCACGAGCATTCGCATCCTCGATGCGGATAATGGCGACGTGAAAGGATACCGTTTTGCCGTGCTCTTCTCCCCTGAAACATTCTTCGAGGAGTTGGGCGCGGTTCCGTATTTTGTCAAAGATGGACAAGTGACTTCCGGGCGTCCCCTCGAAACTGAAGTCGAATGGATTCGTTTTCCCGATCCGATTGGTCTTGTTAAAACGTATGCCGTCGCCCACGAAGAAGGAGTAAGTCTTGGGATCTATCCTCCTTTTGTGAAAAAAGGAGTTCGTTACTCGGTCTTTAAATATTCTCTCTCCGATAAAGTTTATAATATCGCGAAATCGCTTTCTCTTCTCGGCCTCGACTCTTGGAAAAAAGTAAAAGTGGATGGCGTCGAAGTCGCCCCCGTTCGTGTGGCGGCGGCCAATCTTCCTAAGCCCGCTCAACTCGGCGCCACGGTCGATGGGCACTCTTGCGTCGGAGCTGAAGTTCGTGGGATGAAAAACGGAGTTCCGGTCGAGTACTTCATTTACACCATGGATAGCCATCGAGAGACTTTTGATAAATACGGGTATTCCCTCACCGTCGTTCAAACCGGCATTCCTCCAGCGGTGACCGCTAAACTTCTGGTTACTGGAGTGATCAAAGAGCGTGGCGTGATGATGCCGGAAGCACTGGTTCCGGATGCCATCATGGATGAATTCGCAAAAGAGGGACTCAATATTTACGTTGAAAAACGTGAGTCGAAAAAGTGGGACTAACATGCCTCGTGATCTCCTGATTGATGGCTCTTGGGTTAAGACGGCCGAATCCCATCAAGTTCGACGTCCCTATGATAAAACCGATCTTGATACCGTCGCTCTCGCGTCGCATGCCGATATCGAAAGAGCTCTTCTCTCCTGTCAAAAGGCCTTTGAAAAGGTTAAATCAACGCCCGGATTTGAACGCGCCCAACGACTCTTAGCTGTCGCCGCTCTTCTTGAAAAACGGCGATTTGATTTTGCTCAAATCCTTTCCGAAGAATCGGGAAAACCGATTGCCCTTGCCGATGGAGAAGTCGCTCGCGCGATTGACACTTTCACTGCAGCGGCCGAAGCGGCACGAGAAGATCAAATCGAAGGACTCTCGCTGGATGCTTTTGCTCCCGGTAAAAACCATGTGGGCATCAGCCGTCGGTTTCCTCTTGGAGTCATTTACGGGATCACCCCTTTTAATTTTCCCCTCAATCTAGTCGCTCATAAAGTCGCCCCCTGTATTGCGACCAATAATGTCATGCTTTTAAAGCCTGCTTTAAAAACTCCCCTCACCTCATATCTCCTCGGTGAAATCCTTCTCGAAGCCGGAGTTCCTGCCGGACAAATTAACATTGTCACCTGCACCCACGAAGTTGCGGACTACCTTATCGAAGACCCCCGAATCCAAAAAATTTCTTTTACCGGCAGTCCCGCCATCGGGTGGAAATTAAAATCCCGCTGCGGAACCAAACGTATCACTCTTGAACTTGGCGGAAATGCCGCGGTTGTGGTTCACTCCGATGCCGATTGGAAAAAAGCCATTCCTACAATCGCTGTCGGTTCTTTCAGTAATGCGGGACAATCTTGCATTAGTGTTCAACGGATTTTGATCCATGAATCTCTCTATTCCGCGTTTCAAACGGAGTTCGTTCAACACGTCGAACAAAAGATTAAGTCAGGAAATCCGAATGACCCTCAAACTTTGGTCGGGCCCATGATCGATTCTACTTCTCTGAACAAAACGCTCGAGTGGATCGATGAAGCGGTCAAAAACGGAGCTCAAATTCTTTGCGGCGGAAAATCCGACGGAACGGTTCTTCCTCCAACCGTTTTAAGTCATGTGACGCATCAAAGTAAGATTTACTGTGAGGAAGCTTTTGCTCCGGTCGTCATTCTTGAATCTTATTCTTCTTTTGACGAGGCTCTCTCCTTGGTGAATGAATCGAGCTATGGCCTTCAAGCCGGGGTCTTTACGCAAGATATCCAACGCATCTGGAAATCCTTTGAAACCTTGGAAGTCGGCGGAGTCCTCATCAATCAAGTCCCTACATTTCGCACCGAAAATATGCCGTATGGGGGATCGAAATTAAGTGGTTTTGGTCGCGAAGGCGTTCGGTATGCCATGGAAGAGATGACAGAATTAAGATCGTTAATTTTGAATATTGGAAATTGATTTTATACTTTTCTGAAAAATACAATTTCACGCACTCCCTGCGTGAAATTGAAAAATATAATAGGAAAGTAATTGGAGAGCCAAGGGTAGGCAACTAGGATCAACAAATCCGTATAGATGCAAAGCAGCCCAAGACTCACCCAAAATGCAGTTTTTATTTATCTCAGATCTTGCATTAGAACTGGAGGAGCAGTGGCCCACTGCCTTCCCCGTCCTCTGAGGCACAGAGCCTGTGCCCCTCCAG
>JAZKBH010000027.1:35466-41769 GCA_040388725.1 Verrucomicrobiota bacterium | reverse complement strand
ATTTCCAAGGAGTGCGGTTTGGATAAATTGACTATCCTTATATCCGTTACAAATCAGAAGACTCTCGGGATCTTTATGCATCACGAGGGCTGCAAAAAGTTCGGGCTTACTTCCCGCTTCGATTCCGTAATGATAGGGGACACCGGCTTCGACGATTTCTTCAACGACTTCACGGAGCTGATTGACTTTGATTGGAAAAACACCGCGATAAAGGCCTTGATAGCCGGCTTCTTGGATCGCGCTTCCGAACGCTTCATTTAAAGTGCGGACACGATGTTGAAGTAAATCTTGAAAACGAAGTAAGAGCGGTGTTTTTAATCCGAGAGCCAGCGCCTCTTGCATGACGGCGTGAAGTTCGATTTCTGTTCCTTGAGAAGGATTCGGTTTAACGGTGACAAATCCCTTGGAATTGACGCTGAAATACTCGTCACCCCATCCCGCAATATTATAAGTGGCCGCGGCTTTGGCGACGTCCCAAGTGTTGTCGTTTGAACTCATGGCGATGGACTGTAACGATCGACTTTCAAAATGCAACGCATGCTATGTGACTTTTGTGATTTTTTTATGGATCCATCCTTAAGGAGTGAAAGCGGTTTACACGGAGGAAGCGGAGGTAAAGGAGAAGAGAGTTTCCTAAAGAGTTCAGGAATAAGGGAGAATTCGGTTTTTGGTTTAAACCCAGATTCTGCATGAAGAATTTAAAAAATGGAGCGCCGCTGGCTCAGCGGCATGGGCGAAGGGCGGGCGTTTTTGTCTTTCCTTCCTCGTCCTTCAAATCCACCCCTGATCCATGCCGCCGAGCCGGCGGCGCTCCATTTTTTATTCACCATTCTGGTGACATGCTTTACAGATAATATCGGTTCCTAACGCAAGAATTAGGTTAAAAGACAAAAATTATATTTCACCGTTCCCTCCGCTTCCTCCGTGTTAAATTGTATTTTCCTAGCTCTGAAGCTCCAAATATCGCCGATACCAGCCGTCTTTCTTTTGAAGAAGTTCTTCAGGAGATCCAGTTTCGACGAGATGGCCTTGATTCAAAACGACGATGCGATCGGCATCACGGATGGTGCTCAGGCGGTGAGCGACAATAAAAGTGGTTCTTCCTTTGACTAAGGCATGCATCGCTTCTTGGATTTTTTTCTCGGTTTCGGAATCGAGGGCAGAAGTCGCTTCATCCATGATGAGCACGCGAGGATTTCGCATCATCGCCCGGGCGATGGCGATTCTTTGACGCTGTCCTCCGGAGAGTTTGGCTCCCCGCTCGCCGACGCGAGTCTCAATGCCATGAGGGAGTTGATCCAGGAAGTCGGCAACTCTCGAATCTTTTAAGACTTGATCAAAATGTTCAGGGGTCACGTTCGTGATCCCGTAAGTCATATTTTCACGAATACTACCTGAAAAGAGAACTGTTTGTTGCGGGACGACAGCGATAAATCGTCGATACTCTTTCAGGTTTAAGGTGGTCATATCTCGTCCATCTAAACGCAAGACTCCCGAGGTAGGAGGATTAAATCCGATGATCAAATTCATGAGGGTTGTTTTTCCTGCTCCTGAAGCGCCAATCACCGCAATACATTCACCCGGTTTGAATTCCAAATTAAGTTCATGAAGTGAAGGTCTCTCAGGATGGTTTGCATAATGGAAGGAGAGATTTTCCAAAGAAAATCGTCCTTCTACTTTTTCCACCGAGCTTTTTTCGTCGTGGGTCTCCACTTCTTTCGACTCCAAGATTTCATCGATAGATCTCATTGCCTCTTTTCCTTGCGTGAGTTGAGGAACGACTTGAAGCAGCATCGTGACACTTCCAATGGTCATGCCGAAGTAACCTTGAAACATGACGACTTGTCCCGGGGTCAAGGTACCATGCCATGCGAGCCAAATCGCAAAGACAAGGCTTCCGATATAAAATAATTGGAACGTCGCCCAAGCAGAGCTTCCGAAAAGCTCCATGACCCAGTCGACGGATTGACCTCGGGAGTGAATGGCTTGCAAACTCCTGCGCATCGTATGAACTTCCAAATCTTCCAAGGCATGGGCGCGACTGACAGGAATCATGCTCAACATTTCTTGAAGACGTCCTGACATTCCTTCGACCTCGGTACGAAATTCTCTTTGATATTTTTCCATCTTTTTTCGAAAAGCTTTCGTGAGAATGATGGCGAATGGGCAGGTAATAATAAAATAAATCAGCATCCGCGGTTCGGAAATGACGCAAATCACAATCGTAGCAACCAAATTGATTAAAGAACCCCAACCGTTATTAAGAAGCCAACGAATGGAAAGCTCCACTTGATCAACGTCACGCAAAATTTTTGACTGTAAACTTCCGCTCGGTTTTGAGTCATGATACGCGAGTGAAAGTTGCTGAAATTTTTCAATCAGCCGTGTTCGAAGTTCCATTTGGATGGAGCGACAGCCGCGACTTAGAAACCGAGCGAAAATCGTATGAGTCGGAACATTTTGAATGATGAGGAGAGAAAGAATAATTCCATTTCGAACGACAATCGATTTTCCTTCAGGCGTCGGATGAATCGCGGCATCAATCATCGGCGCCAAGAGATAAGGCATCATCCATGCGGGAGATTGTTTAATAATAAAGAAGAAAGCGGCGAGAATCCAATCCCAGCGACGATTTGCAATTAAGACTTTGATTTCAGAGGAGGCGAAGGATGTTTCAGAAGAAGAAACGGACGTTGTGGTCACCCTAGGAGTAAAACCTACTTTTGACGTATCGCAATCGGTTTTTTTAATAAGATTGTTCTTCCAACACATTTTTTGGCACAAGATCCGCAAAATCGTTTTTTATTTGCGATTCTTTAAGCAGGCCGCTCGACACTCTTCCACGAAAATGCTAAGTTATTAAAAGAGAGTGATTCAAGATCGTCACGAGAGAGTAAATAAGGAGCCTTATGAAAAAAATCGGCAGAGGGAAAACGAAGAATCCAAATCTTTTAAAATGGATCGATAAAATTGCCGATCTTTGTAAGCCGGATCAGATTTATTTTTGCGACGGATCCCAAAAAGAATATGACGAGCTTTGCGCTCAAATGGTGGAAAGTGGAACTTTAAAAAAGTTAAATCCCAAAAAACGCCCGAATAGTTATCTTGCTGTTTCAGATCCCAGCGATGTGGCACGCGTCGAAGACCGCACTTTTATCTGTAGTTTAAGTAAAGATGATGCGGGTCCCAATAATAATTGGGTCGATCCGAAGGAAATGAAGGCGACATTGAAAAACGTTTTTCGTGGCTGCATGAAGGGAAGAACGATGTATGTCGTTCCCTTTAGTATGGGGCCGCTGGGATCTCCGATCAGCCACATTGGAGTGGAGCTTTCGGATTCTCCTTATGTCGTCGTGAATATGCGGATCATGACACGGATGGGACAAAAAGTTTTTGATCTCATTGATTCGACTGATCGATTTGTTGTCCCCTGTGTTCACTCCGTTGGAATGCCTCTCAAAGCAGGGCAAAAAGATGTTCCTTGGCCTTGTAATGCGGAGACCAAATATATCGTCCATTTTCCCGAGACCCGTCAAATCTGGTCCTATGGAAGCGGTTACGGTGGGAATGCTCTTCTTGGTAAAAAATGTTTCGCCCTTCGGATTGCCTCTTGTATGGCTCAGGATCAGGGATGGATGGCAGAGCATATGCTCATTCTCGGGGTCGAAGATCCTAAGGGCAAAAAAACGTATGTGGCCGCGGCTTTTCCGAGTGCTTGCGGAAAAACAAATTTTGCGATGTTGATTCCTCCGGTGAGCATGCAGAAAAAGGGATGGAAAATTTGGACCGTGGGTGACGATATCGCGTGGATTAAGCCAACGGCAGATGGGCGTTTACATGCGATTAATCCGGAAGCCGGTTTTTTTGGAGTTGCTCCTGGAACATCGATGAAATCCAATCCGAATGCGATGATCTCGTGTTCCAAAAACTCGATCTTCACCAATTGTGCGCTCACTCCGGATGGAGATATCTGGTGGGAGGAGATGACCGATGAAACTCCGAAAAATCTCATCGACTGGACCGGACAAGCGTGGACTCCTGATTGTGGGCGAAAAGCGGCGCATCCGAATGCGCGTTTCACGGCACCTGCAAGTCAATGTCCGACGATTGATCCCCATTGGGAGAATCCTGAAGGAGTTCCGATCAGTGCGATCGTCTTTGGCGGTCGACGGATGAATGATGTCCCGCTTGTTTTCCAATCCTATAACTGGACCAATGGGGTTTACCTCGGTGCGACGATGGGATCTGAAATGACGGCTGCTGCTGCGGGAACTTTGGGTCAGCTTCGTAGCGATCCGTTTGCGATGCTTCCGTTCTGCGGGTATCACATGGGCGATTATATTCGTCACTGGATTAAGATGGGATCGAAGCTTTCAGAGACGCCTCGAATTTTTCACGTCAATTGGTTCCGAAAAGATAAGGACGGCAAATTCTTATGGCCCGGTTTCGGAGAGAATACTCGTATCTTAAAATGGATTGTCGAACGGGTCACCGGTCACGGTGGAGCCCGCGAGTGTCCTCTCGGTTGGATTCCCAGTTATGAAGATATTGAGTGGACCGGAATGAAATACACCGAAGCGCAATGGGATGAAGTGATGGCGATCGATCGTGCTCGTTGGCGATTAATGACGCTTCAACATGAGGAGCTCTTTCTTAAGCTTCACGATCGTCTTCCGAAAGAGATGGTTTACGAGCGAGAATTGCTCATCTGTCGGCTGTAGTTTTTTGATTTAATCCCAGTCTTAGAGGGGGAATCGATTTATTTGTAAAATCAGAAGGCAAAGAGGGTGAAAAACCTGGAGGGGCACAGGCTCTGTGCCTCAGGAGACGGGGAAGGCAGTGGGCCACTGCCCCTCCATCTTTAATCCAAGATTTGATTTTTCTCGATGAGAGAAAGGCGGAATTATTTTTTAGCCCACTTATGAATCGGGCGAGGAAGAATGCCGCCGAGCTCATACAAGCGAGCCTTATCATGAAGGAGCTCTTTGCGGTCTAAACCGGTCAGGGCGTAATCTTTCAAAAGGAAAATCGCTTCTTCGGGACAAACTTCTTCACACATACCGCAGTAAATGCAGCGAGTCATATCGATCAAAAATTCTTTCGGCGCTTTTTCGACTTTGGCGTTCACGGAATCCGAGGGGATTGATCCGGGGGTAATTCGAATCGCACGAGGAGGGCAGATAAATTCACAAAGTTGACAGCTGACGCATTTTTCGCGCTCTTGCTCATCTTTAACGAGAGTCGGTGCGCCACGATATCCTGCAGGCATCGGCCACTTTTCTTCAGGATATTGCATGGTGACTTTGGTCTCGCCTTTGAGACGTTTGATCAAATGCTTCATCGTAATCGCGAGACCCGCAACAATCTGCGGGATATACAGGCGTTCCGAGAAAGTCAGATTGGGGCGAGGAACCGTGTAAGCCATGACGGAAACGCTAACGGCTTTTTTAGGGCAATCAACGCTTTTTACGTAAAAAATAAGAGCAAACTAAAGAAGAGATGAAGAAGAAGATCAAAACGATAGTTGGTTTCTCTATCTTTCTTGTACTGTTTAGCTTACAAATCTTCGGTAGTTCTTCATTCTTCCCAAACATCCCGCCATTTCGAGAAGCTTTTTTGAGGAATAGAACGTCGTCGTACAATTCGGAGCTCGCGATGAGGTCCTTGTTGTTCATTGGGTGAGAGGACCGCATATTTATACGCAGTCGAAAACGATTCGGTTTGATGGAAAAATAATTCCGCAAACCAAGTATTCGAATTCACACATTCCAAGGGGTATCCTTTGGAGATATCCCAATGTCCCAACTCCTCACAATCTCCAATCATGATCAAGCGGTCGCCGGGTTGAGTGGGAGCTCCGTTGATTTGAACGTGGACAACCGATTCCGAATTTCTCGATTCTTCTTTGAAGCTCCAGACGCGCGCCGATCGTGCTGGCAACTCAAACTGGAGCGTGCCTTCTTTCACTTCTAAAATTTCCTGGGTGAGAAGACATTGAAAACTACCATTCGGAAAATCGACATTTTCCAGATGAATTTGTGCAGGATTTTCTCCTCGATTCAGCATGGTTAAGCACCGGCTTTTTTGAAAGCGCCGCAAGTAAACATACTGATCCGATTCGACGAGTAAGGGCCATTGACCTCCCCATTGAAGTGCGCGGTTTGCGGCTCGTTCGTCGCTTAATTTTCGAATAATCTGAAAAGCAGACGTGTTGGTCTCCCAATTTTCCATCATCGGCCGATTGTAAGGATCGGCTCCTCCGTTGGTATCGTTATGGAGGTATTGTTCCGCTCCATAATAAAT
>JAZKBH010000027.1:31798-35456 GCA_040388725.1 Verrucomicrobiota bacterium | reverse complement strand
CGCGACTTGTCAGAATGAGGGCGAGACCCAAATCAACCGATTCGTTTCGGGCATCCAGAGTTTGAAGGCGGGGCATGTCGTGATTTTCAAAAAATGTGACCAATTCATTCGCTCCGCGATATCGATGATCTTCATTCAAGATGGATTGAACGAGTTTAAATCCATCCGGATGCTGATGTCCGAGGCATTCTCGAATGCTTTGGCAGAGTCCAAAGTCTAACAGACTCATTCCTCCCTGATTGGCATATTGGAGTGAGGTCTCATTGAGCGGATGATTAAAAATCCATTCTCCGAATAGAAAGACGTCCGATTTATGGGTTTGCAGGTCGGCTGTAAATTCCTGCCAGAACCAGATCGGCATATGTTTGACGGTATCAATCCGTAACGCATCGACTCCTTTATCGAGCCAACACTTCATCGCCTCTTTGATATAGCGACGATATAAAATATTATTTTCGTTAAAGGTGGCGAGACCTTCCAATTCACAATTTTGGATCTGCCATTCATCTTCCCAATTCGAGACGACGCCATAATGATGATACCAAAATTCATGATCGTTTTCGAAATCGGCCATGAGCTTTCCATCATCATAAATTCTTCCTTTTCCTTCACCTGTTTTGGGAGAGCTATGATTACAAACGATATCGAGAATAAATTTCATTCCTCGTTGATGAATTTCTCGGAGCAGGCGATCGAAGATGGTATCCTGGCGACTAAAGAGACGGACTTCGTCTGGATCATTGACCCATCGCTCATTGATTCGTTTAAAATCTCGTGTCCAGTAGCCATGCATCGAGGCCCGCTGACTCGCTTCCTCGAGAGCTTCCACTTGTTCAAATAAAGGAGTGATCCACATCGCAGTCGCACCAAGCTGTTGGAGGTAATCGAGTTTATCGAGAACTCCTTGAAGATCTCCTCCCCAATATTTTCCCCAATCTTGATGTTCGGGATCGTTGAGCTCAGGGCATTTGCCGGTATTGGTTTTGCAGCCATCAAAAAATCGATCGAGAACGAGGAAGTAAATGACTTCGGATCGGAATTCAACATCGGAGAGGTGAATGCGGGAGAGGGGTTCGGATTGGGGATTCATAGGGGTGTAGGGGTAGGGGGTTGAGGACGCTCTGGGAAATTGACGACGTCGTTCCAGACGGTGACGGCTTTTTGTTCATTTCGAGCTCGAGGAAGAGCCAAGGGATAATGACGACGTATAAAATCGACCATTTTTTCCCGGATTTCACAGCGGAGTTCCCACGATTGAGCGGCAGTGGGAGCGCTCGCAATGAGACGAATCTGAAGGCTGACTTCATCCGCGTCGCTGACGTGCAGGGCACATGTGTTTTGGTTCCAATGTTTCGAAGCGCGAACGATGCGATTAAATTCTTCGCGAAGTTCCTGAATGGGAGCTGAGAAATCGACTCGGAGAAAAACAGCGCCGACGACATTCGATGAGGTGCGGGTCCAGTTTTGAAAGGGATGTTCGATAAAATAATTAATCGGCAACATCAAGCGTCTTAAATCCCAGAGTTTAATGACAACATACGTCAGGGTAATTTCCTCTACAGTTCCGAATTCATTTTCCGCATTGATTTGATCTCCGATTCGAATCGGTTGGGTCAGGGCGATTTGAATTCCGGCAATGATCGTTGAAAAGGTTCTTTGAGCAGCGAGACCGAGGACGATTCCTGCAACTCCTGCGGAGGCAAGAAGACTGGTTCCCAAACGCCGCACCGAATCAAAAAGCATTAAAGAAGCCGCGATGATCATAAAACAAATGATTACCAAGAAAATTTGTCGAAGGAGTTGGACTCGAGTGATGACGGTGCGGCTTTCGAGGTTCGGATTTAATTCGATCCTACGACGAATCAGATGCTCGCTTCGTGTGACCATTTGATAAAACCACCAGCCGATGGAAAGAATGACGACAAGGGATGGAATTTTACCTACAAGATTTTGGAAGGGAAGAGGAACGAGGAGATTGACAAAAATCCATGAAATGAGAAGAGGGGGGATAAAGGCTCTTAACGTAATTCCAATAAAGGGATAAATAAAATCATCGATCGAAGAAACCGTTTTTTCGGCGATTTCCACCAGCCTTTTTTCAAAAACTCCGATCCAACCATAAATCATCCACGTAAGAGAGGCGGCGACGGCCGCAATTCCCAGGTTTTGAATGTACTGACTTACCTCTAAGGAAAACCCATTCAAGATGTTTAACTTCCAAAAGAGAATCGTGACGCCGCCCAGAATGATTAAGAAAAAAAAAGGACGAATTGAAACCTTAAGAAGCTCCAATAGAAAAAAAGGACGCTCAGTTTTAACCGGAGAATTCATAACAAATATTTTGAGAGAAGATAAAATCAGTGAGATCGCTCTGTTTCTCCTGAGGTTAAAACCAAGGAACAGGATTTCCGTAAAACGGAAGAATCAGAAAGAGATTTCTGAACTGAGCGAGTTTTTCATTTAAAAAAAATTTCATAATTTCCCAATCGCAAAGATCGTGCCTGTCTCTTTTGTTGGTCTTTTAAATAGGTACTTTCTCTTTTGTGAGTTCCTTTGAGGGCAAAAAATCTCATTCAAAATGCACATCCTTTAAAAGAGGGCTCTTTGCAAAATGCAAATATTGGTTCTTCAAAAAAGAAGCCGATATTTTTCGCTCTGGATTTGAAATCAAAAATCCATGCGGGGAGAGAAGAATGTTCTTTTCGAAAAGAGAGATCCTCATTTCTGGCACATCGTATGCAAAACAGACCTCATGAAAATTGAGGTGATCGATTCTTCTAAAACGGTTTTAGAACCTTGAACTAAAAATATGCACTTTGTTAAAAATACGCTTCAAGGAAGAAATGTGGTTGTCACCGGAGGAGGCTCAGGGATTGGACGCGCAACGGTCAAGCTGCTTGCGGAAGCCGGAGCGCAAGTCGCTATTATTGAAAGAGATCATTCTCATATAAAGCAGGTGCTCGCGGAAATCGGAGGAGAAAAAAAAGGTCACGTAGCGATTGAAGCCGATATCCGAAGCGAAGAAAAAATGAAGAAAGCCTACGGGGCGATTGGTGCAAAATGGGATAAGATTGATGTCCTCGTCGCCAATGCGGGAATCAATGGGGTATGGGCTCCTCTCGATAAAATTCGAGCCTCAGAATGGGATGAAACGATTGAGATCAATCTTCGTGGAACATTTTTGACCGTAAAGCTTGCACTTCCTCTGATGCGCGAAAAAGGAGGCTCCATCGTGATTGTCGCTTCCATCAATGGCACTCGTGTCTTTAGTAATAGTGGAGCGACGGCTTATTCGTGTTCGAAAGCGGCCCAAGTCGCCTTTGCTAAAATGACTGCGTTAGAGCTCGCTCGAAATAAAATTCGGGTGAATGCGGTTTGTCCCGGGGCCATTGAAACCAATATCGATGATTCCGTGGTCAGACGAGATCTCGAAAACCTTCATCTCCCCGTGGAATTTCCAGAAGGAGACGTTCCTCTTAATGATGGACACCCGGGGAGTGCTCATCAAGTGGCTCAGTTGATTTGGTTTTTGGCTTCCGATGCCTCAAGCCACATGACTGGAAGCGAAATTTTTATCGAGGGAGCGCAATCGCTTCTTCAAGGATAACCGACAATAAGGAGTATTTATGAGTAAATCCAATGCCATCAAATATATGAA
>JAZKBH010000027.1:27087-31788 GCA_040388725.1 Verrucomicrobiota bacterium | reverse complement strand
TTATTTGCCGATTTTGACAACTATAAAAAAAGAACTGCCAAAGAGCGCCTCGAATTGATCCAAACGGCAGGAAAAGAGGTCATGACTGCCATGTTGCCCGTAGCGGACGATATGGAACGTGCCATCAAATATATGAACGATCACTTTCTCGGATCGACGGCTGCGCTCGATTTATTGCAGCACATTGCTGACCGCGAAAAAGATTCCATTGAGAAAGATTTCTATTTAGCACTTCATCGCGAAATTGAAGAAGATCAAGAGACCCTCAAGAAAATGCTGGCGGACCTTGGAAAAGATGAAAGTAAGCTTCATCAAGTGGCCGGTATTCTTGCGGAGAAGGTGAGTCGATGGAAATTTAATCACGACGGGCTCGCCTCGGGAGAGTTAGGAAGACTTGAAGCTCTCGAAGTTCTCTCTCTCGGTATTCATGGGAAAAAGTTATTATGGATGCTTTTGGAGCGACTCATTCTTTCGTATCCCCAGTGGAGATTCGTAAATTTTTCTCAACTGACCGCTCGAGCTGAAGCTCAATTTCAACAAGTGAATGCACGCCGAATCGCAGAAGGAATTCTTGCCCTTGATTCAGATAAAGAATCTTCGGGTCCATCGGGAGTGGCTGCCTTGCCTGAAATACAATATTCCAATGGGATATTGCCTATTCCTGCACTCGTGTTTTAAACGAAGTAAAATGATCCCTACGGAGGCTTGAAACTGGAGGGACGATCCCGCACGTGCGCATAAGCGTTAACTTAAGAAAAAAAGAAAAATACGATTTTCACCACAGAGACAAACCGAGCCACAGAGTTTCAAAGGATCATTCTTGAAATTCCAGATCGAATCCGAGGGACATGAAAGTGAATCCGCGGTAAGGCCCCTTGTTGGGGATTCACTTGAAAGGCGCCATGAACAATCCGACTCGTTAAAGCCTTCAAATCTTCTATGGTCTTATTGGATCCATCATCAGTTTTGGTAAAAGTTAAAATCCTCCGCAACAATCCCCAAAAACTCTGTGTCTCGGTCTTTTCTCTGTGGTGAAAACCGTATTTTTCTTAAGTTGACGCCCATGCGCACGTGAGGGAGAGTCTATCATGTTGCAATCTCTCTGACTCGCGGCGCTCGTCAGTCCATGAGATAGCTATGTTTGTCTTTAAATGATGAATCATCCCGTTTTCTGAAGGAGAATGGCGGAATGATCAGTGACTTTAAGCGGAAATTTTACTTCTAATTCTTCGCCTTCATTCATCCAGCCCTCCGGGGATGCGGTATCTAAAATCATCTTCCACGATAGGCCTCCTTCGGGAGGTAAAATCTCTAGGCATTCAAAAGATCCATTGAGGAAAATATAAAAAGTATGAGGAGGAATATCTCCGCTGACTTCGAATTCCTTTTCATCTCCATTTAAAAGCATTCCGAGTGTGGCTGCGGTCTCTTTTTTCCAATCCGCGTCTTCCATCTCTTTTCCATCGGAACGAATCCAACTTCGGAACCGCTCCTTTCCGAGAGGAGATTTTGAAAACTGATGATGTGAAAAGAGAGAATGAGCTTTTCGAAATGCGATGAGATGCTCTGTAAATTTCTTGAACGATTTTTCTTCTTCACTCCAATTCCACTTCAACCACGAAAGCTCTCGATCTTGGCAATACGCGTTATTATTTCCATTTAAAGTCCGTCCCCAATCATCTCCCGAATAAATCATCGGAATGCCATGGGAGAGAAAAAGGGTGAGAAGCAGATTCCGTTTTTGGCGTCGGCGAAGGTGAATGATGGAAGCGTCATCTGTCGGTCCTTCTATGCCGCAGTTCCATGAATTATTGTGATTGCTGCCGTCTCGGTTCTCTTCGCCATTACTTTCGTTATGCTTTTCATTATAGGAGACTAAATCCTGCAACGTAAATCCATCGTGGCATGTCACATAGTTGATACTTGCTAAAGGACTTCTTCGATTTTCAAAATACAGATCGGGACTTCCTTTGAGTCGAAGGGCAAGTTCGTGACGTTGACCTGCATCCCCCTTCCAAAATCGGCGGCAACTATTTCGAAAGCGATCATTCCACTCGCACCAGGTCCCGGGAAATTTTCCCACCTGATATCCGCCTTCGCCAATATCCCACGGTTCTGCGATCAATTTGACGGTCGATATGACGGGGTCTTGTTGGATAAGCGTAAAGAAAGCCGAGATCGGATTAACGCCGCTCGAATCGCGAGCGAGAACGGGGGCCAGATCAAATCGAAATCCATCGACATGCATTTCGGTGACCCAATATCGTAAGCTATCCATAATCAGTCGGAGCACATGCGGATTGGCGGCATGAATCGTGTTTCCGGTTCCTGTAAAATCGGCATAGGATCCGTCGTTATTCAGACGATAGTAAACCTCATTATCAATCCCGCGAAAACTGAGCATCGGTCCGCCAATTCCTCCTTCAGCGGTATGATTATAAACGACATCAAGGATGACTTCGATTCCTGCAGCATGAAGATTGCGGACCATCGTCTTAAATTCAGTGACTTGTCCTCCATGATCTCCCAAAGAGGAATAGCGATTTTCTGGAGCAAAAAATCCGATGGAGTTATATCCCCAAAAATTTCGAAGATTCTTTTCACATAACATCGGTTCATCAAAAAATTGATGTACTGGCAATAGTTCAACGGCGGTGATCCCGAGTTTTTGAAAGTATTCAATGGCATGTGAGGAGCCTAAGCCTGCATAGGTCCCGCGAAGATGGGGGGGAAGGGCTTCCCATAGTTTTGAGAAACCTTTGACATGGACTTCATAAATGATTGTTTCTTGAAGGGAGTGATAAGGACGCTCTTCCTGACCCCAATCAAACTGAGAATCGACGACAACCGATTTAGGAACGAGCGGTCCTGTATCGGTGGTTTCCATTGTTCTTTTACCATTCTGCCAGACTTCTCCTGCGAATGAGGGTTTCCAATGCCACTCTCCCGCGATCGCTTTCGCATAAGGATCGAGTAAAACTTTCTGAGGATTAAAAAGATGTCCTTTCGTCGGTTCCCAAGGACCATGAACCCGATATCCATAAAGTTGGCCTGGTTTCACATCGGGTAAAAAAACGTGCCATACATCGTGGTCATGGTTTGGGATTGAAATTTTTTGCAACTCCCGAGTCCCGCTTTCATCAAAAAGAATTAAATCGACCGCGGTCGCATGGAGCGAAAAGAGCGCGAAATTAACTCCATTCCCTGTCCATGTCGCTCCGAGCCGTCTCCCTTCACGTGTCCATTGTTTAAAGCTATTTTGAGTAGAAGAGGTCTTCATGACGGACTATTTCTGAATTGAATTAAGAAGCAGGGAGACTTGTCAGCGGTTTTCGATCGGATTCACCAATCATTCTTTGAGCGGTGGCGATTCTTTCCTTATAAACCAAATGTTTGGAATATTCCGGAAGTGGAAATTCCAGGCGTTCACTCCACGTTTCTGCACCATAACTTCCGGGTAAGTTGAATCGCTGCAAAATTCCAAATAAGTCGCTACTCATTAAGACGGCGAGCTGGCAAGGAGCTTGGAAAAGTCGACGAACAAGCGCTTCCAGTAATTCGTCACTCAAATTTTCCGGAGCTGGTTTTGTCCATTGAGCGAATTTTAAAAGTTGCTCAAGATCTTTGGCGGACTCTCCGTTTGGATTTGCTTTTGCTTTTTCATGAAGATGTAAATAATAAGCGGCCAATGGAGCATGGTCATGATTGGCATAAGTCACGAGACTCAGTTTGCGGAATGAGTGAAGAGGATGAAGACTTCGATCTGAATTGCGTTCGAGTTGAGGGAAGGTCAGGTTCGCGAGTTTTAAATCATCGAGCGCTTTCTGCATATACACAGGAAGTTCTCCCATGATTTCGGCAATCAAATACATTTCTTGCGCTGATTGTTGCATGATTTGGATGAGTTCACGGCCTTGGAGATCGTTCATCTTCGATCCGACGGGATCATCATCGGCGGCTGGAACAAATCGCGGAAGTTTTCCTTCGGTCTTTTGTCGTGCGGCTTCTTCGGTTAATTTTGAAAATTCCGTATGACGAGGTCCCCCCGGCCAGGGAAACATATAGGCGCGAAAATAACCGCGAAGATGATCAATCCGACACATGTGGAAAAATTGCCTCGCTCCCTCAAATCGGTTTTTCAACCAACTAAATTGTGTCGAGCGATGATTCTCCCAGCGATAGGCAGGAAGTCCCCAATTTTGACCCCAACGCTCGGAATCTTTATTGGTATCAAAAAAATTAATGGGCTGGCTGCCGACGAACCATTCATGATCGAAAAGTTCAGGGTGTTGCCAGACATCAGCACTGCATCGACTCACGCCAAAAGAGATTTCACCCATTAAAAGAACATTTTTTGAAGCCGCATAAGCTTTGACCTGCGTCCATTGTCGCCAGGCAATCCATTGAATAAAGGCATAGCCGTCGCGTAATTCCTCATAGCCATGTCGATTGGGGTGGCGCGCCAGCCAACGTTGCGCGGAAGGATAACTTTGATGTTCCGGCCTCCATTCTCCCCAATTGGTGTTTCCTTCGTATTCGCGGATCAAGAGACGAAAAAGAGTATAAGGATGAAGCCAGCTCTCCCGTTGTTTTTGAAACTCAACAAATTCTTCCATTCCTTCTTTGGCTTCCGATTTGAAATGGCGGTGAGCCATCAACATCAATTGAACCTTTAAAGGTTGAACCGAATTGTATTTCACG
>JAZKBH010000027.1:11928-27077 GCA_040388725.1 Verrucomicrobiota bacterium | reverse complement strand
CATCCCTCGGGAGCCGCTTCGTTCAGTGCTTCTTTGGTCAAACCCGGAACTTCGGTTTCGCTGAGAGTAATTAATGCAGGCGAGAGAGCCTGAGAGCTGATTGCATTGTAAGGACTGTAATCGCCCACACATTCATGAATGGGGAGCATTTGGAGGACTCCAAAATCGTGAGCCTGACAAAAATCGATCGCCTCTCGCACGGCTTGAGTATCTCCAATTCCAAAGTCATTTTCACGACGCATTGCAAAAACGGGAAGTAAAAGTCCGGCGAGGTTTTTTTTCTCTTTTTTAAATAAATCAAATGATGGAGGAACAGGAAGAGCCATGTTCCTGAAACTGCAAAAACGATGCCATCGGTTCCAAACGCCTATTTGAAGGGCAAATCCCAAATGCCTCTCAACTTCAAATGTCATGATTTGTTGCAGAGTTTAAGAGAGAGCATTGCAAAATGCCTTCCGCTGGATTTTCAGGAGCGATCGCGGGTCTCGATCACGCCATTTAGCAGAACCAGCGCCTTTTAGAATAATCCTTTGACGACGCAGGAATGAAAGTCGACCTTAGGGCATTGGTGCTGTCGGATTGCGTGATCCCGCACGTGCGCATGGGCGTCAACTTAAGAAAAAATGAAAAATACAATTTTCACCACAGAGAAAAGGCCGAGACACAGAGTTTCAGAGGATCATTCGTGAAATTCCAGCTCGAATCCGAGGGATGGCCCTTGTTGGGGATTCACTTGAAAGGCACCCTAAACAATCCGACTTGTGAAAGCCCTGCGGAATAGTCCCAAAAACTCTGTGCCTCGGTTTGTCTCTGTGGTGAAACCCGTATTTTCCTTAAGTTGACGCCTATGCGCACGTGCGGGATCGTTCCTCATATAAGGATTCAGAATTTTGAGTGGGCAGAGTATTTTTGATCGATAAGGTCACAAAATGAATCGGAAACCTGAACTTCTTGCTCCCTCAGGAAATTGGGATTGCGCGAAAGCAGCAGTCGCCAATGGAGCAGACGCGATTTTTTTTGGACTTTCCCAATTCAATGCCCGAATGCGGGCCGATAATTTTACGCTCGATGATCTTCCTGAATTAATGGACTACTTACACGAACGGGGAGTTCGTGGGTATGTGACATTTAATACATTGGTTTTTACGCAAGAACTTCCTGAAGCGGAACGATTTCTCAAAACCATCGAAGCCGCGGGAGTTGATGCCATTATCGTGCAAGATCTAGGAATTGTACGACTCGCTCAAGCGGTCGCCCCTCATGTTCGTATTCATGCTTCCACGCAGATGACATTAACTTCTCCGGAAGGCGTCCAATTTGCAAAAAAATGGGGAGTGAAGCGAGCCGTGCTTGCACGTGAGCTTTCGATTCGTGAATTGGAGAAATTTAAAGGGACAGAAATTTTACCGCTCGAAGTCTTCGTTCACGGAGCGCTTTGCGTCGCTTATTCCGGACAATGTCTCACCAGCGAAGCGCTTGGTCAACGGAGTGCCAATCGAGGAGAATGCGCTCAAGCTTGCCGTCTTCCTTATGAAATGGTGGTCGATGGCGTGATTAAAGATTTAGGAGATAAACGGTATCTGCTTTCGCCTCAAGATTTGGCAGCCATTGAAGAGATTCCTCGATTAATCGATTTGGGAATCGAAAGTTTCAAAATTGAAGGTCGACTTAAAACTCCTGAGTATGTCGCGGCGATTACACAGGTTTACCGCAAAGCGATCGATGCCTGTTTTGAAGGGAAAGAAATTTCTCCCGAAGAAAAACATGAAGACCGTTATCAAATGGAGATGGCTTTTTCCCGTGGACTTTATTCCGGTTGGATGCATGGAGTGAATCACCAAGAATTGGTTCATGCCCGTTTCGGGAAAAAGCGGGGTGCCTTCGTTGGATTTATTAAACGGGTCGGTTCAGATGAAGTGGAAGTCGATCTCGAAGTTCCCGTTCAGGCAGGCGATGGAGTTGTTTTTGATACAGGGGGTGACACCGATCGCGAGCAGGGAGGACGGGTTTGGGCCGTCAAAGGAAGTCGGCTTCAATTTGAGCCGCGCAAGTTGAACTTGAATCGAATCAAGGTAGGAGACCGTCTCTGGAAAACGGATGATCCTCATTTACAAAAAAAACTTCGCCAAAGTTTTTCGAAAGAAGTTCCTCCACGCAAAAAAGGAGTCACTCTTGTTGTGACAGGTCGGGTCGGTGAACCCTTAAAAGTGGAAGCGGCCTTAGGCGAGGTAAGAGTCAGTGCCTCTTCTTCGATGAGTCTTTTTGAAGCGAAGAATCAACCTCTGACTTTACAGCGAATCGAAGAACAGATGGGACGTCTCGGTGAGACTCCTTATGAATTAGAAAAAGTCTCACTTCAGTTGGAAGGCTCCGTCATGCTTCCGGTGAAAGAATTGAATCAACTTCGCCGGGATTGGGTGGAGAAACTTCAAATCGTTCTAGGTGAGGTCATCGCCTCAACTCCGTCAGAAATTCAGGAGCCTCGAGGAAGTCTGGAAAGTATTTTAAAATCAATTCCCTCTCCTTCTTTAGAAAGATCCGAGAGCTACGATCTCCGAGCCCTTTGTCGAACGACGGATCAAATTGATGCGGCGCTCGAAGCAGGAATTTCAACGATCTATGTCGACTTCGAGGATATCCGCCGAGGAAAAGAAGCAGTCGCTCAAGTGCGAGCTCACGGAGGATCAAAAATTTATCTGGCGACTCCCCGTATTCAAAAATCAGGTGAAGTCGGATTTTTCAAGGTGATCGAACAAGCGGAACCGGATGGAGTTCTCATTCGAAACCTTGGAGGAATTGATTATTTTCGAGATAAAAAACTTCCACTCGTCGGTGATTTTTCACTGAACGTGGCGAATCCCATTACAGCGGCCCTTCTGAAACAAGAGCCTTTGGATCATTTGACGATTTCGTATGATTTGAATTCCGGGCAAGTATTGGATCTTCTTCGCGCCGCTCCTCCAGAATGGTTTGAACTGACCATGCATCAACATCTTCCGATGTTTCATATGGAGCATTGTGTCTTTGCTGCCTTTTTATCGAAGGGGAAAGATTATACCGATTGCGGTCGGCCTTGTGAAACACATCAAGTCGCTCTCAAGGATCGTGTGGGGATGCTCCATCCTCTTAAGGCAGATGTTGGCTGCCGCAACACGGTCTATCATGGGAAAGCCCAGAGCGGTGTCGATTTTTTCTGGGACTTTGTCGAGGCCGGTGTGCGACGTTTCCGAGTGGAACTTTTGACAGAATCGAAGTCGGATTCGCTCCAAGTTTTTAAAGCTTATCAGGATTTGATGTCGAAAAAAATCGAAGCCGAAGAATTGGCCCGTCGTCTTAAAGTGGTCAATCAACTCGGCGTGACGAGTGGAACGTTGACCGTCTTGGGATAAAGGAAAGGCAGTTTTAACCGCCAAGGAAAAGGCAAAGGTCGCCAAGAGAAGAAAAAGCGTTGATTTAAATTTAAAAACTAAAATTGAATTTAAATAACAAAGAATCTTGGCGCGCTTTGCCTTTTCCTTGGCGGTTAAAACTGCCTTTATTTAATCGAAGAGTCGACGAAGTTGCCAACGGAGAAGTGAATTCAAATGAGAGACAAAGCCCGAGGCAATGAGGGCGATTCCCGCCGCTAATTGAAGAAAACGAGATTCATTCCATCCGGGGGTGGGGTCGAGGTGAAATAAATCGGCGGTAAAAACTAAAGCTGTGACGAGTATTCCTGAGGCGACCACAAAAAGCCGTACAACGATAATAAGAGTGACCTGAGTCGGAGAGAGAACCTTGAGGCCCATCATTTGATAGGACCATCGTTTAAACACCTGGTTTTGAAGAAAGATCCCAGCGAGAACCAAAAGCAATCCGGCGCAAAATTGAAACCGCCGAGGCCATCCCCAACCCGGCGTTGGATCGAGTCCGAAAATATCCGCTCCGCCGACGAGAATCATGGTCACGCTTCCCGAGACTAATAGGACTGCTCGAGTAAACCATGCAACAACTGCTCGAATCTTTTTTAAGGTATCCCGTCCAAACCGGCGCATGAGCCAGACGTGAATAGAACGGTCGTAAAGCAGATAGCCCGCGAGCAAAAGAGTGAGTCCTGCGCTGAATTGAAGTTTACGAGTCACTCCCCAACCTGGCGTTGGATCCATCCCCAGCCAATCCGCCATGACCACGAGGAAAGTACAGACGATGCCGACGGCGGCGAAAAGAACGCGCGTAAAAATCAGAATGGAGAGCGAAATCATTCTCCAGAATTCAATTCCCAACTTAGAAGAAATCCATTTTTGAATCCGCTCTCTCCACCAGTAAATCCAAAGCGTGAGAAGACCGAGTCCCAACGAAAAGAAAATACCTTCAAGAGGGCTGAAGGTCTGAGGAGTTTTCGAATGGATGAGCATTAATTTGAAGGAGATCAAAAAAGAGAGAATCATTCCGCAAAAAATAAAGGAACGAATCGTGAGATGAACGATGAGAAAGAAAGGAGAAAGCAGTCGTGGAAATCCACATTGAAGCAGGATTCGTTTCACTTTCCATGATCCCAGGATAATGGATTGGACGATGCAGATCGATCCGATCCATTCGAGACTTACCTTCAAAAAGAGCTGAGAATGGGAGATAGTCGCACTGTGAATCAAAATTCCGACGCCGACACAGAGGCTCAATGCTCGAAAGAGAATGAGGATTGAGTTTCCCATGGCAGCGTACGAAAGGAGATTAAGGATTTGCTTTGGCTAAATCCTCTTCACGAAGAACTTGGACTCGTCCTGTTAGTCCACTGACTCGAATGACCGCTTTTTTTGGTTTAGCACCCAAAGTTTCCATTCCCCATTGAATGCCTCGAATTGCCTTTCCGGTATTGTCGAGAGTCGCTTCTCCGGAAGGTGAAAATTGGATCATATTTTCAAAGACAACTTCTTTTCCAGAAACCTTGCGGGTCACTGATTTTGTTTTGGAATCGCTCAGCAAAAGAATTTCGTCCGATGGAGGGACAATCTCGTCATTGAGTTTGATATTTTTGACGATCACCGGCTTAGAAATAGGAACCCAGGATTTACTGTTTTCCATATCGTTGGATTCATCATCCGAAGGGGTTCCCCCTTGAGAAAAAGAAAGAGGAAGAATCACGAGATCGTTTTCGTCGACACCAATGAGAACGCGGATGGTGGATCGATTGGAAAGGGCTTGCGTTTGACTGAGTTCAAGAGTTCCGGAGACTTCGGAAAGACCTTTAGAAAATTCTTGCGATCCTTGTCCGGTCATCGTTTTGACCCCGATCCCCATCAAAATCGACATGATGGCGAGAACCACAAGAATTTCGACGAGGGAAAAGGCTTTCTGATGGATGGAGTGTCGCTTCATCTCTTCATTGTTCCAAACCTCATCATCCGAGACAAGCGTTAAAGATGAGTTAAAAATATTTTTCCCAGAGGAGCGAAATATGACAGCCAATGAGAAGGAGATTATCTTTGAAATACCGAAAATGAGAAATGCCCCCTTCTTCCGATTTAAAATAACGAACCGGAACGGGAACATTCAAGGACCCATAGCCCCGCCAAATTAAACGAACCGCAAGTTGAGTTTCGAAATCGTAACCTTTTCCATGAGCGATCGATTTGAGAACGAGACAAGAGTCCTGAATCGGATAGATACGAAATCCAAAAAGCGAGTCATCGATTTTTTTCCCACCTGTTTCCAAATGAACCCAAAAATTCGCAATAGAATGCCCCATTCGACGAACCCATGGCGCTTCTTTTCCAAAAATCGGTTTCCCCAGAATTAAGGAGGTTGGATGCAGGCTCGAAAGGTTGAAAAACTCTTGGACGGCGTCAGTCGGATGTTGGCCATCTGCATCCATGATAAGGGCATGAGTGAATCCCGATTGAAGGGCGCTTTGAAGTCCCTCCAAAACGGCGGCTCCTTTTCCTCCATTTTGAGGACGATGAATCGTTGTTAAAAAGGGAGACTGGGTCGATTGTAGAAAAAGATCACTTCCGTCATTGCTTCCATCAATCACAACCCAAATCGGAACCTTTAAGTCGAGGAGAGATAAAAGTGTTTTTTCAAGTGCCCCTCCAGAATTATATGAAGGAATGATCACGCAACACCGAACCTCAGAAGAGGCGGTGGACGAAATCAGTGATGGGTTTCGGCGGTCAGTCATGAATCAATGAAGGGCTCTTAGAAATAGTCACTTCAGGAGAATTGGAAATTAAAAAAGCATTTTAATGAAATAGGACTTCGGCTATGAATTTCTTTGAAGTGAGTATTATTCCTGAGAGTCCATCAAGCCGTTCGATCGTGAAGGGCTTAATGTTACTGATTCTTTTTTTGATCGTTTTTAAAATTGGAAACAACTTTTATCAGACTCGTCCCCGTTTTTTATTGGCGAAAGTGAATGAGACTCCTCTCTATCAAAGAGATCTTCACCTCTCTTTTCCTTCCGATATGCCGAAATCTTTAATCCAGGCGATCACTCATGAAAAGCTTGAGGAGAAAATAAAATGGAAAGTGCTGGAGCAATTTTTTCAGGAACAAGAAATTAAAAGTTCTTCCTCGGAAATCAGCGATGCGATCGAGGAATTTACAAATCAAATTACGAGTCAAAGTGGATGTCAGTGTTGTGGGATTGTTTATCCTTCGTTGAACGCTTATTTGGAAGAGAATCATTTCACTTCCGCCGATTTTCGAGAGAAAATGGAAGTCGACCTCAATCTTAAAAAATATCTCACAAAGGAGTGGATGTTGGCTCATGGAGAGGGAGAGCAAAGACGCGAGCTTTTAGAGAGCGATGTCGTCAAAAAATTAAGAGAAAATTGTGAAGCCATTTCGCATATCGTTTTTTATACGTATCAGCAATCCGGAAACTTTTCGGTCGAAATGAATTACCGAAATGCACAGCGAAAGGCCGAGCGGACTTTGGAAAGACTTCATCAGGGAGAAGCCTTTGAAAAAGTGGCAAAAGATGTTTCGGAAGATCGATTAACTCGACTGCAAGGGGGGAGTCTCGGTTGTATTCCTAAAACGAGTTCGGTTGGAGGAGTGAATATTCAAAAAACGATCGATTCCATGACGATAGGAGGTGAGGTGCAACTTTTAGAAACTCCCGATGGATTTCATCTTTTTAAACGAAACGAAGTCACCGATGATTTGGTGTTAAAGCTTTTACTCGATCGATATGTGACGATGCAAAAAGAGATCTTGATGAAAGATGAAGTGAAAAAGGCGAAGATCGAACGCTACAACCAATAAAGTCAATGGAGAGAGAGAGTTTTTACTCCAAGATGTAGACGAGACGTCCGCAATTATCGCAAGAAATAAGTTCTTTATCTCCTTTGATCGCCACCAAAGTCTGAGCCGTCACCTTCATGTGACATCCGCCACAATTTCCATTCCGAATGGGGACCAATGCATTTTCTTTTTTATTGGCGATAATGCGTTGATATTTACGAAGCGCATTTTCTTCGACTTTGGATTCGGCTTCTTGCTTCTGAACTTGGACTTCGGCCAGAGATTTTTCTAAAGAAATCTTCTTTTGGGCTAAAGTGGTTTTTCCTGTTTGATGGTCGGACGTGGCTTTTTTTAAGACTTCGGCATCGACGGCGAGTTGTTTCTGGGCCACTTCTATCTTTTCCATGACCTCGAGTTGTTGGTCTTCTAAAGATTGGATGGCTTCTTCGGCGTGCTTGATCTCGTTGCCGAGGGCTTGGAATTCTTCGTTCTTTCGGGTGTCTAATTGTTGCTGACGATAGCGGCCGATTTGTTGCTGTTTGGCCTGAACTTCAAGCTCAATTTTTTTGCGTTCCGCTTCGAGAGAAAGAGAGGTCTTTTTCTTAAGATCAAAGGTATTTTGGGCGGTTTGGAGTCGAAGATCAAAAGCGGCGACTTCTTTCGGGATATTTGAAATTTCTTTCTGAAGAGTAAAAAGCCGGGTATCGCGTTCTTGGAGGATGAGAAGGGATTCGATCTGAGGTGACATGGTTCCAGAATGGCCTTTGTTCCATCAGATGAAAAGTTTTAAAACAGGAAAAGTCAATTTTCACCACGGAGCCACGGAGGGGAAAAAGGTAGTTTCACTGCAGAAGAACGAGCGAAAGGCATTGGTTTTAGTTTTAAACTCAAAATACCTTTTCTTTTCCTCTGTGCCTTTGTGTCTCTGTGTGAGAATCAGCTATTTTCTTTCCGTTTGCCATTCTCAGGATTCCTCCCTAGGGTTTGAGGTCCTGTTATGCAAAAGACGTCCAATTTAAGAATCAGTGAAGTGACTCCGATCACTCCTCCTTGGAAGCTCAAGGAAGAGATGCCGATCTCCGATGAGGCTGTCGATCTCATTGTGAAAAGTCGCAACTCGATTGATGCGATTCTCAATCAACAAGACCCCCGTCTTCTCGTGGTCATTGGTCCTTGCTCTATTCATGATCCGATTGCGGCAGTCGATTACGCCAAGCGCTTGTTGGATCTTCGCGAAAAATATCTCGACCGTCTTTTTATTGTCATGCGGGTCTATTTTGAAAAACCTCGCACCACCGTCGGATGGAAAGGACTTATCAATGATCCTTACCTCGATGGGTCTTGTGATATTGATGCCGGCTTACGCATGGCTCGTAAACTCTTACTCGAGATCAACGATCTCGGAATGCCTGCCGCGACCGAATTATTGGATAACATTACTCCTCAATACATTTCGGATTTGATCAGTTGGACCGCCATTGGAGCGCGTACGACGGAATCGCAGCTTCATCGTGAAATGGCGAGTGGACTTTCGATGCCTGTCGGTTTTAAAAACGCGACTGATGGCAGTATTCAAGTGGCAATGGATGCTATGATGGCCGCCTCTCATCCTCACAGTTTTGTGGGAATTGATGAAAAAGGGGTCACGAGCATTGTGAAGACCAAAGGCAATCTTTCGACGCATGTGGTTCTACGCGGGGGTCGTGCCCGGACGAACTATGATGCGGAGAGCATTGCGGATGCAGTCACTCGCTTAAAAGCTGCCGGTTTACGTCCTGATTTAATGGTCGATTGCAGCCACGCGAACTCCGAAAAACAACACATGAAGCAAGAGCAAGTCTGGCAAAGTGTGGTTCGTCAACGCGCCGAAGGAAATCGCAATCTCACGGGGATCATGGTCGAGAGTAATCTCGAAGAAGGAGCTCAAAAGTTTCCTCAATCTCGAAGTGCATTGAAATACGGAGTTTCGATTACCGATGCGTGCTTGGGTTGGAAGACGACCGAATCTATTTTGGAATGGGGATATCAACAACTCCAAGAAGCGATTCCGGCGAAGTCTGTTGCCGCTTAAGCGTGGAGCAGAGAAAGAGAAGATCCTTCAGTTTGATCTCTGGTCTTTTGTAAAACTTTGATTCCAAGCTGGCAGGACATTTGCCATAGTCGTGGACCTTCATGAATATTCTTCAAGTCAGTACCCACGATCATTTTGGGGGAGCCGAAGCAATCATGCAGATGCTTCATAAGGGCTACCGTGATCAAGGGGATACTTCGACTCTCGCTTTTGGAGAAAAACATAATGCTGAGAGTGAGGGGATTTTTTTAGATCGAGAAACGTATGGCTCCTGGTCCATGCGTCAGGGAATCGCTTTATCTCATTTTGTCCGTCGTCAAATTCCACCCGCTTGGAAACCAAATTATAAGAAGAGTTGGGGAATCGGTTTTTCACAACCGATTCGAATGCTTAAACGAATGGCAGGATGGGAGGATTTCGATCATCCCGTGAGCCGAAAACTTTTAGATCTCTATCGAGAAAGTCATTCCCAAAATTTACCGGACTTGATTCACTTTCATACGCTCCATGGAGATTATTTTGATCTTCGCCAACTTCCGGAATGGGCGAAAGAAATTCCTCTTTTTGTGACGCTCCATGATGAGTGGATGATGACAGGACATTGTGGATATACTCTTGATTGTGAGCGGTGGCAGACAGGATGTGGGGAGTGTCCTTATTTAGATTCTTATCCGGCGATTTCTCGCGATGCGACGGCATGGAATTTTCGTCGTAAAAAAGAAATTTTAAAAAAATCAAAACTCAGAGTCGCTGCGCCTTCAAAATGGTTACTCGAACGTTTTCGTCGCTCCCCGATGAGCGAAGGAGCGATCGAGTTAAAGCATATTCCCAACGGAATTGACTTAGATATTTTTCGACCCCGAGATAAAAGGGAGGCACGCCAGATTTTAGGACTGCCAGATGAAGGGTCTATATTTCTTTTCGCGGCTCGGGGAGGTCGGTCCAATCGATACAAAGATTATCAAACAATCGAAGAGGCACTTTTAAGAATTAAGCTCCAGCGTCCTCAAGAGAAATTGCTCTTAGTCGTCTTAGGAGAGCGTGCGGAATCGATGGAAAAACTCGGTTTTCCAGTTCTCTTTGAATCGATTCATCGCAATCCTGAGCGAATGGCGCTCTTTTATCAGGCTGCGGACCTCTATCTTCATGCTGCCAATGCCGAAAACTATCCCACAGTCATTTTAGAAGCGATGGGGTGCGGAACTCCGACGATCGCGACGAATGTGGGAGGAATATCCGAGCAAATCCAAAATGAGGAGGACGGTTTTTTGGTAGCTCCTCAAGGCTCGGAGGAGATGGCTGCAAAAATTAATAATCTTTTGTCGGATGTTACTGTACGTCATCAAATAGGGCGACAAGCCAGCGAAAAAGCTCGTAATAAATTTGATCAAACACAGATGATACAGCTTTATCGGGAATGGTTTTTAAAGAATGATTAGGTAGAAGTACCTATTCTTCAGGTATTTTTTATTGGAAAATGCGTTTTTTTTCGATCGAGGTATTGACCGCGAACTAAAAAGATCGTAAATTCCACGCCTCAACAACAGAGGAAACAACAACAATGAATAAATCACTTCTCAGCGTGGCAGGGTGTCTCGCTCTTATTGGATTCACTTTTGCAGGTGAAACAACAACTAAAAAGATTCCATCTCTCACGCAAGACGTGAAAGTTGAAGAATCTTCAAAAAACATGGAATTCCGGGTCGGTCCCGCATTCAATTATGCAGACGCTAGCATCAAGGCAGGTCGTCGTGCTCAAGGTTTTAACCTCAGCGATATCGGTTTTGATGATGTCAGCTACGGTGTGAAAGCGAACTTTGATTGGGAATTCGCAAAGAATCTCCACTGGAACACTGGTTTTAATTGGCTCAATTTCAATCAATCCGGAAATCTTGATAAAGATATCACCTGGGGTTCAGGTAATACCTTGCTCAAAGGATCACATCTGACTTCAGATATTCAAATCTATCAACTCGATACCAAAATTGGTTATGATGTTTACAAAAACCAAACAGTTCGTTTCATGCCTTATATCGGTTTGAACGGTGTATATGCAGATGGAAAAGTGGCAGCTACAAGCGGTTCACAACGTCGTGAACAAGGTGTTGTTAGCGTCATTGACCAGAAAAAATCATATGATGTAAGTCAAGCTTACGGAAACTATGTGGTCGGTTTTGAAACCGAATTCCGCATCATCAAACCCCTTTATTTGGGCTTTGATTTTGGTGGTTATCATATGGGTGATTTCTTCGGTGGCGTTGCAAAAGGATACGTTGGTTATGATATCAACGAAACCTGGACAATCCGCACTGGTCTTGATTCCCAATACGTGAACTTCGATCGCGGTGTGGTTAAAGCGGATGGCTTTAGCAACACAGCTTACGCCCAGCTCGGCGTAAAGTTCTAATTGGTTTAGAATCTTATTTTAAAAAAAGCCCTTTTCCGCAAGGAAAGGGGCTTTTTTGTGCCTACGAAAACTTTGATCTTTGCGATCTTTAGAGCTCTTTACCTGGATTTAGAATTGTTTTTTAAGATCTTGAAGATCCCTTGTTGCCAAAAGCCTGAGGTTTGCTTTTTTGTCCGACAGAAAAAATTATGATTGCACGATATTCACGCCCTGAAATGCGCGCCATTTGGACCGAGGAGTCCAAGCTGAACACATGGCTCGAGATTGAAGTCCTAGCTTGCGAGGGAATGGCCAAGATTGGTCAGATCCCGAAGAAAGATGCGGAGACGATCCGTAAGAAAGCCCAGTTTCGGGTCGACCAAGTTCACGAAAATGAGAAGCGGACGAATCATGATGTTCTCGCGTTTCTCGAAGAAGTGGCCGTTCATGTAGGCCCCGCAGGACGATGGATTCACCAGGGGTTAACTTCCTCGGATCTTTTGGATACGACCTTAGCCGTTCAATCGGTGAAATCCGCCGACATTCTTTTGGCGCGTTTGAAAAAACTTTTGAAGATCACTGGCGCGAAGGCGAAGAAATATGCCATGGTTCCGATGATTGGACGTTCTCATGGAATTCATGCTGAGCCCGTCACTTACGGTCTGAAGCTTGCTTTGATGTATGATGAATTTCGTCGTTCGATCACTCGTTTAGAAGAGGCACGTGAGCAAATTCGTGTCGGTAAGCTTTCAGGAGCGGTGGGAACTCATGCTCACTTGGATCCTCGTGTCGAAGAGTACGTTTGTAAAAAGCTCGGTTTGAAGGCCGCGATTCTTTCGACGCAGGTCATTCAACGCGATCGCCATGCGCATTTTATTTCAACGCTCGCCTTGATTGCATCGAGCATTGACCGTTGGGCGACGGAATTTCGTCATATGCAACGGACCGAAGTTTTAGAGGTGGAGGAGTACTTTGCTCCTGGTCAAAAAGGAAGCAGTGCGATGCCTCATAAACGCAATCCGATCACCGGTGAGCGTCTCAGTGGTTTGGCTCGTGTGATTCGTGGGAATGCGATTGCCGCGATGGAGAATGTCCCTCTTTGGCATGAGCGCGATATTTCACACTCTTCAGTAGAGCGTGTGATTTTCCCGGATTCAACGACATTGGTCGACTATATGCTCGATCTTTTGACGGATCTGGTGGATCGCCAAATTGTCTACCCTGAAAACATGAAGCGTAACTTGGAGATCACCAAGGGGCTTTATAATTCTCAAAGCGTGCTCCTTGCTCTGACAGACAAGGGAATGTCGCGTCGGGATGCCTATGAAGCGGTTCAAGAGTGCGCCATGGCCTGTTGGCGTGGGGATCAAACGCTTATTCATTATGTGAAGGGATCGGAAAAGATTCAAAAATATCTCACGGCCAAAGAAATTGAAAAAGTTTGCTCATTGGAAAAGCATTTCAAACATGTGGCTTCCACGCTGAAGAGATTAGGGATTAAATAACGAACTCCTTTCGAATCATGAATTCTCACGGCCACTCTCTTTTTCAAAAAGTCGCCGTGGGGATGATTCGTCTTTATCAATGGACCTTGTCCCCGTTATGGATATTCATCGCGGGCTCAGCGGCGAAATGTCGCTACGTTCCCACATGTTCTCATTATGCAGTGGAGGCGATTCAAGTGCATGGGGTTTTAAGAGGGACTGTTCTTGGGTTTAAACGAATTTGTCGATGTCATCCTTGGGGTGGATTTGGACCGGATCCAGTTCCTCCGAAGTTAGATCCGTGTAAAAAGGGTTCATGAGAATTGAGTTACAAGATCTCAACCTTCCCCTGATGCATCGTTTTGCGATTTCACGAGGGGGGACGGATGAAGTGCGTACGATTTGGATTCGTGTTATTGATGAGGGGGTGGAGGGATGGGGAGAAGCGGCTGCGGTGAAATACAAAGGACAGACGCGTGAGAGCATGCGAGCGACGCTGGAGTTGATTTCACACCGTTTAGCGCTCACCTCTGTCGAGAAAGCGCTCAAGGAGTGGGACTCCTCTGAGGTTCATTATCCACAGGAGAGTGGTGCTCTTGCCGGTTTGAATATGGCGCTTTGGGATTGGAAATCCAAATTTGAGAAGAGAACGCTTCAGAGTCTTTGGGGAACCAAGGGAGAGTGGAGTCCTGCCAGTTCTTTTACCATTGGGGTCGATTCTCCGGAGGTGATGTCTCAAAAGGTGATCGAGGCGGAGCAATATCCTATTTTGAAAGTGAAACTAGGCTTTAAAGGGGATCTGGAGGTTTTTGAGTTACTTCAGGCGATTGCACCTCATAAGAAGTGGAGAATCGATGTGAATGGGGGCTGGGGGCTTGAAGAGGCCATTGAGAAGTCGAAAGCCTTGGAAAAAGGGGGAGTGGAACTCATTGAGCAGCCGATTACTTCTTCTCATCCGGATGATTTTCGAAAAATTCAAGAGGCGATTTCGATACCTCTTTATCTCGATGAATCGGTGGATGGACTTGAAGATTTAGAGCGCTATCGAGGCGCGGTTCAGGGTGTAAATCTGAAGTTAACAAAAATTGGTTCTTTGTCAGGATTGAAGGAAGCGACCCTTCAGGCAAAAAAATGGGGATATCAAGTGATGTATGGATGCATGACTTGTTCGAGTTTACATATTGCGGGGATTCTACCGCTTTCGCCGCTGGTGGATACCTTGGATCTCGATGGTCATTTACTTTTAAGGAGAGAGCCCTTTTCGGGGCTGGTTTTAAATCATGAAGGGGCTTTTCGTTTAACAGATCAGCCGGGAGTGGGGTTAGAGTTCGATCCCCGGAAGTTGTAAGGATGTCACCAAACGGGTCCTGATCGGGAGCGAAAATACAATTTCACCACAGAGACAAACCGAGACACAGAGTTTTTGGGGACTGTTACGGAGGACTTTAACTTTTACAAAAACGGATGATGGATCGAATAAGACCCTAGAAGATTTCAAGGCTTTAACGAGTGGGCTTGTTCATAGTGCCTTTTACACCCAGATCTTGCAATAGGAGCCGATTTTATCTGTAAAGCAAATCACGATCGCTCCCGAGATCCGACTCACCATTCAGGTGATTCATTTTACAGATAAAATCAATTCCTAATGCCATAAATGGGTTAAAGTCCTCCGCAACAATCCCCAAAAACTCTGTGTCTCGGTCTTTGCTCTGTGGTGAAAACCGTATTTTTCTTAATTTGACGCCTATGTGATTTTATCGAGGTTCGCATGGTTCCAGTTGCTGAATTTTAGGTTTATTTCTCTTTGATCTCGGTTGCATTTCGGCAAGGGGGAGCTATGTCGGAGGGATGTTGCGATTCCTTTTGGTGATGGTTTTAATTGCGGCCTCTCTTGAAGCCCGCGAATGGATTGTGGTGAGTGGAGGTCCTGCGCTCCGCTTTTTTGAAGCTGGAAAAACCAGTTCCCATGACAAGCATTGGGGGA
>JAZKBH010000027.1:8735-11918 GCA_040388725.1 Verrucomicrobiota bacterium | reverse complement strand
AATTAAAGAACTCAAGCCTCAGCTTGCGGCCGGAGATCAATTGACTTGGCTTGTTTACCGTCCCGGTTATCAAGAGCGTGGGCAAGAGATGGGGGCGGATTTGTTGACGAATATTTTAAGGCGTGCCAATCAAGAAGAGGTGGCTCTTTTTTGGTTCGATAATCAAGATCAGCTCGTCAATTATTTAAATGCAGGGAAGGATCGTGCGACGAATAAAATTTATCACTTCGACTATTTTGGACACTCGAATAAGGCCTGTTTTCTTTTTGATTACAGTAATTTGATCGACTCGATGTCGAGAGATTATCTTCATACCTCCAACTTAAAGCGGATGAAAAAGGATCTTTTTACCTCCGATGCGGTTTGTCAAAGCTGGGGATGTCATTCCGGAGAATTTTATAGTGCGAAATGGAAAGAGCAATTTGGTGTGCCCATGACGGGGGCGATTGGAAAAACAGACTATTCGCATTTAAATTCTCTTCCGTTTCTTTCCAGTGAAAATGGGCATTGGGCTCAATAAGTAAAAAAGGTTTTATGAAAATTCAAACGATTTTGGTTTTTCTGGGGTTAGGACTTCTCGGGCTCTCCGCTCAAGAGTCGACTTCGGAGACAAACGCGGTTCAGCAAGTCGAAGCACCGGCCTCACCCGCTCCGGCCATGGAAACGACGACTCCTGTGGTGACAACGCCAGAAGTCGTGGTCTCCGAAAAGAAGATTGAAGTCGCGCCCGTCGCCCCCGTTGTTTCTTCTAAAACTGTGACGACAGAAGTGATTCGCGAGACGGTGACGACCGAAGTTTTAGTGCCTAAGTTCGGATTGCAATCCGTTCCTATTCCCGCTGGAACTCCTTATTTTTTAGGGGCACGTTATTACGATAAAAAAGCCGGGGGTTGGGGTTGGGTCAAAAAGCCGGATGAAAACTGGAAACAAGCCAGATGGGTGGCGATCAAAGAAACTCCCCACAAGTTTCACACTCCTCATCGTTCTCTCCCGAATGCAGAAGCAGATCATGAGTTTCAATATAAGCTGCTTGGATATTTCGCAGACTATCAAGTGTACGATCCTATTCGCGACGAACTTTTAGATGTCTTTGTCATCCAAGGATACGAGTCGCTGGGTTTGCAGAAATCGATCGAACGTAAACCCGGGCCGCCAAGCCGCTTTACCTCCAAAAAGAGTGGAGCTTACACTCGTCGAAATTCTGTTCAAGCCGACGACGACAATTTTTAGGTCTTTATCGCTTATACGGCTCATGCGACGAGAAGACCGTTTCACACAGAGACACAAAGCCACCGATTTAGAGAAGCTTTCTTAAAGTTTTGCCTTTCAAAACCCAAATGAATTTATCCGCGTTAATCTGCGGATAAACTCTGTGCCTTGGTGCCTCTGTGTGAGCCTGTATTAGTTTTGTTCACCGGCGACCGGTTTGCGTGGGTCATTTTTAATTTGAGCTTCGTCCTGGATCGTGCAGTTTTGAAGGTTATGTCAGCCACGGTTTTTGAAAAGCATTTGAAAGCGGCCTCCGATCTCGGATTGGTTCGCGATGGTGAAGCTCGTCTCCTCTATGATATCGCCCGGGGCCTTCCCTCAGGGGCGGTTGCCGCCGAAATTGGTTCCTGGATGGGAAAATCGGCGACGGCGATTGCCTTAGGCCTCAAGGCAGTGAACGGGACGCTTCATACCATTGATGATCATCGAGGTGTTGCGGGAGCGACTGATCTTCCAACAGGCGACAAAGCACGCGAGATGTTTTTGAAAAATCTCGAAGCAGCAGGGGTTCGCGACCGGATTGAGCATCATGCCCTTTCTTCGGATGATTTGGCTCCTTCTTGGGATACGCTTTTGGATTTTCTTTTTATTGATGGGAATCACGAATATAAGGCAGCCCGACGCGATATCTTTAATTACGCCCCGTTTGTAAAACCTGGGGGTTGGATCGCTTTTCATGACGTCGGGATGAAGGATGATGTGTTTCGCGCGATTGAAGAGTGGATTGATGATCGCCACATCCAAATTTCCTCCATGCGTTTCAATAATTTGGTTATGGCAATTCGACTTCCTTTGAAGGGAGAAAAGACCTTTGGACAGATTCGGATGAAGCTTCTTCGTTTTGGGGTGCCGCATGCTTGTCGAGCCTTGCCTCCTAAAAATAAGCCGATTCACAAACTCGCGGCCAAGGTGCGTCAAAGTGTCGCGCGTCGGATTGTGCGGACCATTGGAACCAAGGGATAATTTTTAAAAGGTTGCAGGGTCCCAAGCATCCGCTACCTCTGAAAAGATGACTCGTCGTGTATCCATTCTCATTCTTTTGACGACCCTCCTTTTGGGAGGTTGGCTCTGGTCCGAGGGTAAAAAACCTGACGGTGGACTTCGTATCCATCTTCAAATTGCGGCAGGGGCACTTCAGCAAAATTCTCAAACGGCCTCCGTCACGTTACTCGATCCCGAAGAAGTGATTACGGTCTCCGTCTTACCGGAACTGACGGAAAATCAAGTCGAAGATATTCGACCAATTATGAATGGCGATCAGATGGGGATGGCGATTCAATTCGATCGTCGTGGTGCCTCGATTTTGAATCATTTGACCATTGAAGGACAAGGTCGAGTAATGGTGGTTTATTTAAATAATCGTATTGTTTATTCGCCGATCATGGATTCCGTGATTGATAATGGAATTTTAGTAATCCCTTCTGGTGTCGTTCCCAAAGACATTGAGACCATGAAGTTGATTCTTAAAAAATTAAAAGCAGGCTAGTCGTTATTCATGAATATGGATCCGACATCCGGAAAACCGAAAAAGAACAAACCTTCGTATGCGGAGTTTGATTTCGATGATTCGATCGCGCCTGAAACGTCCCCTTCCAAATCGAATTTAACTCCCGCTCCTCAAGAAGAGCCCACTCTTCCTCCGCCTGTTTCTCCTAAGCCTTTTGGAAAGCCAATTTCATCTCATTTTGAGTCTGAGCCGGTGAAGTCATCGACTGTCCCGATCGAGCCGAAGGCTCCCTCTTCGGGAGGGACCGCCCTCGGATCGTTTAAAGCTCAATCGACTGTTTTACCGAAAAAACCAATCACGGCGGCCGCTCTCAAGCCAACGCCACCCCCTCAACAACCCTCACCCCCGGCGAGTACACCGCCCCCTACGGAGACCCCTATGAGTTCACAAATCCCCAGCATGTCTGA
>JAZKBH010000027.1:310-8725 GCA_040388725.1 Verrucomicrobiota bacterium | reverse complement strand
CTGACTTTCGTCGTAATGCAGAACGTCAATCCCGCGAGCAACAATCTACCGGAAGTATTCTCTCAGGAATCGCTTACGCTTTGTTGGCGGCGATTCTCATTGTGGCTTCAATGGCGAGCTTTGGGGGTTATGTCATGTGGCGTCAGATTAAGAGTCAGGCGACGACGGTGGCTCAACTCAGTGATAAATTAAATGCAGAAGTGGCAACCCTTCGTGAAGAAGCGGCTGAAACGCGCAAGGCTTCAGATGAATCAATTCGCCGCCAACAAGACCAAGTCAATCGCTTAAACACCGCTCTCGAGCAACAACGTGTGGCTTTTGTGAACGAGCTCAAGAAGAGAGATCAAAATATCCAAGCGCTTCAAGGTAGTGTTAAAAAGCTTGAGAATCGTTTGGCTCCTTCACGATAAGTTCATCTTTAAAACTTTGATTTTGTGTTTTCAGGAGTTGAATTTCAACGATTGATATCCGAGTGGCGTTATCGCCTCGATCGGATTAAAGTGATTCTCAATCCTCCCGTTTGGCAGGAGAAAGACTGGCGTGAGTTTTGTCTTCTCATGACAACACTGGTTCAAAAGCATGGGGTGAGTTGGATCATTGATCCGAATACGTATTGGGATTTGCGCTGGCAGATCCGCGGAACCGAGGGGGAGTTGATCTGTCAGGTGGAGCAGCATGAGGATATGCATTTGACGCTCGTGATCGCTCAAACGGGAGGCTTTGCGGAATCGATTGGAAGTTACACCTGGCTTTGGGCGGAGTTTGATGCCGAAGGGCATTTTACAAAAGATCCGTATTGGGTGGAAGGGACATGGAAGGAAGCTTTAATGATGTTGATTTTGCCGTACCATCATCGAGCGGGATTCTATTTAGGAAATCAGTCCGATACTCCACAGGATTATTTGTTATTAGAAGGCTCTCGTCCGAATCCAAACGCCCAGCATTTGCGTTTAGAATAGATCATTGGTTTTGTTTTTGGTGGAGTTTCAGGGGGCGAAGATTATGATGAACGGATGCGACGTCCTTCTGTCTCTGGTTATTCCCTCGCGGGGATAGGACTCACAATCGCTTTTTTATTATGCCGGGCATGTGCTCCTGAGTGGACGGTGAATCCTCAATATGGGTATGGATGGTATATTCCTTTTTTTGTGATTTATCTCATTCGAGAGCGGTTTTTGTTCGTAGAAAAAAATGATTTTTTACCCGCTCTGAGTCGAGGGACTCTTGGGATTGTTTTTGTTCTGTTTCTGTGTGCATTAATGCTGGAGTGGATTCGGCTTCAACATCCCCCAATGCGACTCGTGATGGGGATGCAGGGAGGAGTTTGGATTCTTTTTCTTCTCACTGCTTGGGGGGATTATTCGAGTTCTTTTCGAAAGGCGTTGATCTTTCCGGGATTATTATTGCTCACGGCCATTCCGTGGCCAACTCGGATCGAGGAGCCATTGACTCGGATCCTCATGTCCTGGGTCACGGGATTTGCGGTCGAAATCCTCCATCTCAGCGGCGTGGTCGCGCATCGTGAAGGAGATGTGATTGTATTTCCCCACGCGATGGTCGGGGTGAGTGAGGCGTGCAGTGGAATTCGATCCTTACAAGCGGTATTGGTTTTTTCGTTAATTTTTGGGGAATGGAGACGAGGACGTTTCTCGCGTCGGATCGAACTGGTGATCGTTGGATTTATATTAGCGTTGTCGGGAAATCTTTTAAGGACCCTTTCTTTAAGTTGGATCGCTTCTCAAAGAGGAATGGACGTCATGGAGCAAAATCATGATCGATCGGGATGGTTGCTTTTGGTTTTTCTGATCGGTGGTATGGGAGCTTGGAGTATTTGGAGGATGCCCGTGTTGGTTCAAAATCCGAAAAGAGAAAATTTTATAAGTTCATGGAAGCATCGACGGTCTTTTGGAATGACTTTGATTTTAGGCTTTGGACTGCTCTTGGGATTGGGAATGAATATGAGGATCTTTCTTCAAAATCAGAATGGAGAATTGAGAAAGGGAAGTTTGATTGAATGGAGATCTTCTTCCTTGGATCGGAAGGTTTCGATTCCCTCAGAAGTCTGGAGAAATCTTCGCGCAATCTCGGGAGAATGGATAGAAAGTCCTCTTAAGGATTTTGAAGGAGGACGACTCGAGTATTATCATTTTGATTGGGGAGCGATACGAGACTCACAAGGGGTTCGGCTTCATCGTCCCGATTGGTGCATGAATGGAATTGGCTGGAAACGCCTGGGAGTTCCCCGCTCGGGCGAGCTGCGGACGGAGAATGGAATTTTGGAAGGGTATTGGATTGAGTATCAAAGGCCGGGTGAAAATGCGCTTCAATTTTGGACTTTGCTTCGAAATGGAGAACGAGTGGAAATTCATTTTGATGCGCCTGCTCTTGTTGAAGATTTTTCGTGGAAGAATTTCGTTTTTCCTCACGAGCCAAGTTCGACCTGGGAAATGATTTCGATCGCCGTTTCGAGTCCTTTGATGATGCCTGATCAAAAACAGATTGAATCGATTGCAGGAGAGCGGATTCATCAATCGAAATAAAATTTAGAGGGTCTCGCACAACGGCACGACGACACTAAATAAGACATTTTTGTTTAAGACAAACTTTCTTCCGTCGAGTCGTCGTGCCGTTGTGCGAGGACGGTTTGATTTGTATTACATTCCCGCGAGTTCTTCGGCGGGGTAGGTGATCATTTCGGCAAGGGTCGGATGATAGTGAGGAATGAGGGCGATGTCCCAGGCGGTTCCTTTGAAATACATCACGGCGATGATTTCGTGAATGAGTTCGGAGGCGTGAGGTCCGATGATGCTTCCGCCGAGGATTTTTCCGTTTTTGGAATCAGAGATCAGTTTCATGAATCCATCGGTTGATCCTTGAATCATCGATTTGCCATGATCTGCAAAAGGATATTGGGCGGTTTTGAAGGGAATCTTTTTGCTCTGAAGCTCTGTCTCGCTGGCGCCGACTTGGGCAACTTCAGGATGGGTGAAGATGACAGTTGTTTTAAGTCGATCATCGAAATAATGACGAAGAGGCTTCTTTTTGATTAAGGCCACAGCATTTTTGGCGGCAATTTCGCCTTGTTGAATGGCGATATGGACGACTTCATATAAACCTGCGACATCTCCTACGGCAAAAATATTCTTTTGAGAGGTTTGCATTCGAGGATTGAGGCGAGGCTTATGGTTCTCCACTTGGACGCAAGCAAGATCAAGCGCGAGTCCGTCGATGTTGGCACTCCGACCGAGAGCATATAATATTTCATCCGAGTGAATTCGAGTGCTTTTTCCTTGATGCTTAAAATAAGTCGTTTTTTTACCTTTCGATTTTTCGAAGCGAAGGAGTTCGGTCTTTGTAAAAAATTTTACGCCCTGTTTTTCGAGAGCTTTTTGCAGTGCGGTGGCGACATCGGGATCGAAGTCTCGAATCAAGTGAGCACTTCTTTGAATGACTGTGACCTTGGTTCCGAGATCTGAGAAGAACTGGGCAAACTCAAGGGCAATCGCTCCTCCACCCAGGACAGTGATCGATTTTGGGAGTTTTTTAAGAGTGAGTGCGGTATCGCTGGTTAGATATCCTGTTTTTTCGAGTCCTGGAAGAGGAAGGATTTGAATCTGAGAGCCTGTCGCAAGAATGGTGGTTTTGGAATGAATGACGGTTTTCTTCTTCCCGTCATTGAGCTGCAATTGAGTCGGGGTAAGAAATTGAGCGTGTGCTCGATAGAGAGTAAATTTTCCGGAGGTTAATTGCTGATGCCGATAGGAAGAGAAATCATCAATGAGAGTTTTTTTTCGTCGCATGATAGCGGAGAGATCAGGACGAATGGGTTTTGTAAGAAGTCCAAATTCTTTTGCTTGACGTATTTCGGACCAACGGCGGCTTGATTCCAAAAGTGCTTTTGTCGGCATGCAGCCTCGGAGAATGCAGAGTCCGCCGAGTTCTTTGGCACTATCGATCACGGCGACTTTGGCGCCAAGGGAAAGAGCGGTTCGTGCAGCGGCGTAACCTGCGCTTCCTCCGCCGATAATGGTCACGTCAAAGGATGGAGTCATGAAAGTAGTTTATATGCAGATGAATCTAGATCAATGTCGATTTCAGTCTACTCACAGGCGGGATGATTTTTTAAAAGAGAACTATTTCCAAATGGTGTGAGAGTAGTTTTTTTGAATAAGACGGTCTGCTGTCATCAAAGGATTATGATGAAGGGAGGCTTGAGCGACAATGATGCGATCAAATGGATCTCGAGTCCAATTGAGGAGAGATGCTTTTTGGGAGACTGCTTCGAAAGAATGTTGGCAGATTTCGAGATCAATATCGTTTTTTAAGGTAGGAATAATTGTTTCATGTGGAACGAGCGTTCGTCCGATTTCATAAAGAAAATTTAATTCTAATAATACCATGGGAGAGATTTTACAGGAAGACTGCTCAATCGCACGAACTGCTTCTGGAGGTATTTTTTTTAATTCGCCCGCATAGATCCAAAGAATAATATGAGTATCGAGATAAAGAGATTTCAAGATTTTGCTCTATTTCTAAAAGACTTTTTATTTAAAATCTCTGGTTCATTCCAATCCCAAGGAGTTTCAATCTCTTCATTCGATGTTGAAAATGTTTTTCGCTTTGGAATTAAGGCGAGACGGTCTTTTTTAGAAACTTTAAGGGGCATGAGATGAATGAGAATTCGTTTTCCTTTTCTCATCATTTCGATCGACTCGCCTTTGAGGGCTACCCGATCCAGATAACTATACAGATGGGCGCGAAATTCTGTTGGTTTCACTGTCATTCTTTCATTTTAGTTTAAGACGTACGTTTGTCAAAATAAAGCGTACGCAGTTTTATTTTCAAAAAGTATGTAGGTATTATTTATAAACTTTGACCGTTTGATATTGGCCATTTTGTTTGACTCCATCCACCGTACGTGAGGGGACGTAGACCGTTCGATAGGAAGGAGTGGGGCTTTCTGAGGAATCTTTGACGCCATAGACGGCTTCTCGTTTCCATTTTTCATTGAGGATCTCGGCTCGTGCCTCGTCGGCTCCTATATTTTTCCCCGCTTCGTAAGCGTCATCTTGTTTTTTGTCATAAAACTTATTCACGCCATAAGTGAGTCCCGTTCCGACGACTGCTCCCGCGATTCCCGCTTCGGTACTTCCTCCGATTTGCTTCCCCGCAAAATACCCTGCGGCTCCTCCTCCTGCGATCGATCCGTAGCGGACGGCTCCATCGGTTGCCTGGCGTGTCATCGACTCATTTTTTTGATAGGGAGCCGTGGAGCAGGCGAAGAAGAAGGATGGCAGTAGAAGGACGTAGAATTTAAGATTCATTTTCATAGTTGAGGGTTGGTTTTGATTTGGTTTTTAAATCCAAGTGTTGGATCAGAGATGAGAGTTTCGAAAAGCAGACGATCTTCCGTTGTTTTTTGGATGAGTTCTTGAAATGAGGAAGAGGGGAGTGATTTTTCGAGGACAAGCGATTCAATGATCCGTTTGAGCAATCGGGGGTTTTGAATCAATTGTTCTTCAAATTGCTCTCTCCAAGCGATTTGAAGTTCGGAGTTTCGAAGAATCCAATCTGCAAGCGGAGCATCGCCTCCATGGAGAAGGATTTCAGAGAGTGAGAGGGAGGGAGAAGATTGAGAGGAAGGAAGAGAAGCCAGAATTTGATCGAGGTCGTCCTGACGTGTGGGATGAAGACTTTTTTGTTCGAGTGCCTTTTGAAGAGCAGGGTTGCTTTCAAAGAGGCTTACCCAAAAAGATTGAGTTGCGGTTTGGATTTCGGGATTTTGTTGAGAAAGAGCGAGAAGTGTTTTTTCAGTAATTTTTTGAGTTTGAATCCAGGCACGAATTTTTTGTTCGGATTGAGGCTCGGGAGAAAAAAGAGTTCTCCATGTCAGGATGCGCCAAAAGTTTTCAGGATGTTGGCTCCAATGTTGCGCGAGCAGATCGCGAAGGGGCTGAGCAATTTCAAATGATTCAATACCAATGCGCCAACGGACTTGATTCCATCCTTCGTGAGAAAGAAGAAAGTTTCCAAAAGCAGCACGAAAGACGGCAATGTCGACATTCCCGACCCATTCTTTACGTTGAATAGATCCGACGAGTTTATTCATAAACTGCGGAAAATTTGACATCTCCGGGTGAGGGGAGTTTTGGCGCGTCCAAAGGGCGAATGCATTTTGAAGAGGGGCTTGATGTCGATCAATGATGTTGACCCAGGTGGTAACAAGCACGGGGTTTTCTTCGAGGAGGGCCGCGACCGTTTTTTGAAGAAGGGCTTGTGTCGGGAGATCATGGTGGACCCAGAGCTTGGACCATTCTAGGTCTTGATCTCTCAATCGTTCTCCCCATTGGATTCCCCATGCTTTCAACTGAGGGGAACTCAATGGAGTGGAGGAGATTCCGTTCCAACGGTGCCATTCCAATGCCAGTGTTTCGTGTTGGGCGAAAAGCGAAGGAAGGGCTCTGCGAAACTGAAGAGTGACAGGTTCGGAAGCCCGTGTGAGATTCCAAAGAAAGTAAAAAGACCATCGGGGATCATCTTGGATCAGTTGAATCAGGCGAGCACGCCACGCGGTTCTTTCTTGGCTCGATTCGGCAATCTGCTCGGGCCGGATTCTTTTCTCAGATCGATTTTGAATCAGGGAATCGAAGACTGCACGATATCGACTTTGAGGAATTTGAGCCGCGCGCAGATAAGACTGAAACCAATCATCGGCTTCGTTTTGTCGGAGAGATTCGGTCAGGGCTTGCCGAGTCCATTGTTCAGGTTCCGTCCGTTGCTGGATTCGAGAAATATATTCTTCTCGAAGTGCAGAAGTCTGTTCCACCTTTTGAAAAATTTGTTTCCAAAGAAGATCGGCAAAAGAGGTTGTTTTTTCTTTTCCGGGAGAAGCGAGCTCTTGCGAATCTTTGTTCGGAAGAGCTCGAAAAAGCTTCCATCTGAATTCAAGTTGGGCGCTGAGCGGTAATTGAGGGTAATGGGGAAGCGGGGTCCAATCGATCGATTCATTCATCGAAATTCTTTTTCGAAGTTCTCTTTCTAAATATGGATTTTGAGTCTCACAGGCTTGCTGGATGAGTAAGACCACGGAGTTGTGGGTAGAGTGGTGTTGAAAAAGATAAGTGGCGAACCGGGTTCGAATTGTGGCAGATGAAAAAAAGCTCAATAGGTGTGACCTCAGAGCGGGGTCAGAGCCGAGAGTCCATTCCATCAGATGAAGACGGGCATAGTCTGAAGGAAGATTGAGTGCAAGCAGGGAGTCTTCCATTGTTTCTTGGAGGAGCGCATCTCCTTGGAGAAGGCTTTTGCGGATGGAAGAGAAGATCGCAGGCTGTCGGAGCTGATTGGCGACTTCATTTTCGAGCCACGCTCGGTGAAGAAGATGGGATTGGGGATCTCCTGTTTCGATCAGATGGGCGAGGAGACGATCTTTACCGAAGAGATCATCCCATTCGGGGCGCGTGTCGAAGTCGGTGAGAGAGGATGAAAAGGCAGAAATTAAACCACCAAGGAAAAGACAAAATAAAAGGCAAAGGATTTTACCACGGAGGCACGGAGCGACAGAGGAAAACAAAAGAGATGGGTTGTTTTTTTTAAAAATATTTAAAACAGTTTCTTCCTGCTTTCCTGCATTCTTTAGAGAAACTCTCTTTCTCTGCGTCTCCGCGTCTCTGTGCGAGATATGTTTTAAGTAGTTTATTTTCATGCGATCCCTCGCGGATATTCTTGAGCGAGCCAGGAGAGGGTTTGGACGGGGTCTTGGTTGAAGCGTTCGAACGTTTCACGACGAAGGGCGTCTTCCTTTGGATTTAAAGTCGCGATCCAGCGTTCTTCTGGTTGGAGTTGGATCAGAGCTTTTCCGCTGCGTTGGTTTTTTCCTTTTCCTCGGATCAGGAGACATTCGCGGTGATTCTCATATTGGCCAAAAGGATTCACTCCATCCTTTTTCTCAAGATGCTGGAGGAGTTCGATTTGACCTTCGGTGAGATTCAAATAGTTCGCAGCGGAGCGGATATTGTCGGAATTTCCCTGGGGAAGAAGGAACCAGGTTTGGGTTCCTTGAAGAATCGCATCGGCGATGGAAGGGAGCTTCGTGAGATCGGCGAGGGATTGACTCCCTCCAAGGATGGCGGTGTTTTCTTTTCGAAATGTTTTCCACGCTTCTCGAATAAAATCGGCAAGGGAGGGGGTTTCGAGAAATTGCCAGAGTTCATCGAGAACAAGGATTTTTCGATCAGCGCGATTGGCCCAAATCATCGATTTATAAAGATTGATGATCAGGGGGATAAGCGCTCGGGCGAGTGCCGGATGTTGCTGAATTCCTTTGAGATCAAAACAGATGGCGCGACTTTCAAGATGAATTTGAGTCGGTCCGTTGAACCATCCCGCGAGCTCTCCTCCGGTAACAAAAGGACG
>JAZKBH010000027.1:0-300 GCA_040388725.1 Verrucomicrobiota bacterium | reverse complement strand
TGTTCAAAAAGATGATCGAGAATAACGCATGAAGTTTGGCGTTTGGCAGCAATATTGAAGGTCAGCTCGAGAGCCGTGTTGAGAAGGTTTTTTAAACTCGTCGGAAGTTCTCCTTCGGGATCGGAAGGAGATGAGAGCATGGGGATCAACTGATCGAGAATGACAGCGCGCTCCTCCGCAGTGGGCTCATCCTGAGAGCCCTCTTGAAATCGATAGACTTGAAGGGGATTGAAGATAATGGGGTTTTGAAAATCGAGGGGAATGTAATCACCTCCAGCGAGTTCAATGAGCGGACGATAG
>JAZKBH010000026.1:0-15236 GCA_040388725.1 Verrucomicrobiota bacterium | reverse complement strand
ACGCAACAAGCCACCCACCAAGGCAAGAAAGTCATGCTCGGTGCCTGCGACACCTTCCGCGCGGCCGCGGTCGATCAGCTTCAAGTGTGGGGAGAACGACTCAATGTTCCCGTGGTCAGTGGACCTCCCGGCCGTGATCCCGCCAGTGTTGCCTTTGAATCTTTTGAAAAAGCAGAAAAAGAAGGAATAGATCTTCTCATCGTTGATACCGCAGGACGAATGCCGAATAAAAATAATCTCATGCAAGAGATTACAAAAGTGAAGCGCGTTCTTGCCAAAAAATCTCCAGACTCCCCTCACCACGTTTGGCTCGTCGTCGATGGAACGACGGGCAACAACGTGCTCTTCCAAGCTCAAGAATTTCATCAGTCCCTTCAACTCACCGGGCTCATTGTCACGAAGATGGATAGTTCGGCAAAAGGAGGGATGATTGCCGCCGTCCGCGCAGAATTAGGACTCCCTACGCTCTATATAGGACGCGGAGAAAAAGCTTCTGATTTGGAATCCTTTCAGCCTCATGCCTTTGTTGAATCTTTTTTCGGCAAATAATCATTTACAAACCGACAAATAAACGCTTTTATTCCCGTCCTTCTGAAGACCCCATGGAGTAGCGGTTAGCTCTCCTCCCTTTCACGGAGGCAGCACGGGTTCGAATCCCGTTGGGGTCACTCTCTCAACATCAAGACATCTCTCGCACGACGACTCTATGTCAGCGGTCTACACGCAATCATTCACGGTTCATCGATGATAACATCTGAACTGTAGGCTCGCCTAAAATCGTTTTATAAGTTGGAGGGACGAGCGCGGTGAGTCCTTGATCTCTTCTCAGTAAAACTCAAAAGACCAAACTTAATGAAGCTTCTCTTGAGCTTGAGCAGCCCACTGGCTTCCTTTGTATTTATCGATACATTTTTGGAAGGCTTGCTTTGCTTCTTCAGGTTTTCCATTTTTGGAATAGAGAACGCCTAATCGATAGAGCGCTTCGGATGCCGCTTCTTTTTCCGCAGGATACAAACTCGCCACGCGATCGTACTCAGTCGAGGCCGCGGGGAGCGCTTGCTTGGTCGGATCTGGAAGGAACATTCCGGTCATTTCAAAAATACGGGCACGACCCAGGGTCGCCTTCGCTTTGAGATCAGGGGTTGCCTTCGGGTTCATGATGACACTCTTATAAGAGGTCAACGCTGCATCCGTCTTGGCAGAAAACTCCGCTGCAAGGCCAATTCCCAATTCCGCTTCAATGATACGAGGCGAACCAGGGGCTTTCTTTTTCAACTCTTCAAAAAACTTTCCGGCCTCTTCCACTTGATTTTGGAAAAGAAGCGATGCTCCTTGACCATAAAGAGCGTCGGCTTGAGCACGATCATCCTTCGGAAATGTTTCTGCGATTTTCTTAAAAACCTCCAAGGCTTTCGGATACGCTTTGGTTGAAAGTAAGCTCGACCCATAACGATTCATATCTTCCGCAGCAAAGACCACATCGGGATATTGCTTTAAGATCTCTTCGTACGATTGAAGGGCTTGAGTCGGATTTCCTTTTTCAAAAGGAATTCCGGCAGCAACCAACAAGATTCTTCCCTGCAACGCGGGATTCGACCCAAACTGCCCCGAGAGGTCTTTAAAATAGGCTTGAGCTTGATCTACCGTCAATAAACCTGCATCCGTTTTGGTCACCGTTTGTCTTAAAATTTCCTGCAAGGCAAAAGCCACTTGAGGAGAATCGGGGAAGTTTTTCAAAACAAGCGTTTGAGCTTCTTCTGACTTTTTCATTCGAGCCGTCCACTTCGCCTTTTCCTCATCGTTTAAAGCCGTATACAAGCCAAGCGAGGTGGCCGCTTTGTAATACATCACTCCTTGATTATATTCCGCAGAAGCAACCCATGCCGGATTCTTTTTGGAAACAATCAACTGATAATATTCTTCCGCTTTTTCAAACTGAGACTGTTGTTGATAATATCCCGCCAACTTCGAAGCCGCATCGTTGACTCGGGAATGATCAGGATAGTCTTTGATCACCTTATTCAAGGTATCCAGCATTTCAGTCGTTTTTTGCTGTTTTTGATAAATATTCGCCATGGTTAAAAGAGCGCTGGTCGCAATATCAGGATTGGAAGCATATTCCTTAACGACCTGATCATAGATCGACATCGCGGTAGGAAGATCTCCTTTTTGAACACTCGCATTTGCCATCATGAGTAAGGACTGAGGCGCCAACTTATGGGAAGGAAACTTTTCTCGCAAAGTCTTCCATGCGGCAATCGCCTCATCATAACGCTTCAAGGTATTTAAGGTCTCCGCGACTTTATATTGAGACTCAGGATGTACCGACGCCGCATTCGGATTCGCCACGATGGCTTGGTAGTTTTTAAGGGCCTCTTCCGGTTGTTTAAGATCCGTATAGGCTTGAGCAAGGGTGGTTTGAGCTTCGACAAAATAAGGACTCTCTTTTTTCGTTGCGACAAAATCTTGTAAAATTTTAATCCCCTCTTCTGTCTTCTTTAATTGTACTTTTGAGGCAGCAGATTTCATGACCGCTAACTCCACAAACCGACCTTTTGGATAATCCTTAATGCTCTTTTGATATTGAGTAAAAGCCACCTCATAATTTTTTTGTTTGAAGAGCTCTTCCGCAATTAAAACACTGATATTGTCTGCTTGAGGATCATTTGGAAACTCATGCTGGTAGTCGACAAACGCTTGGTCCGCTCGGTCAATGAGTCCCTGCATCGCATAGGACAAAATCACGAAATAGGAGATCTCTTTTCGTTGATCTTCTTTACAAAATGCTTTTGCACGTCGAAGAATGACTCGAGCTTCATTTCCTTGTTTGAGCCGAACATAAACTTTACCCACTTGAACCAACGATTGAACTGCAGGATCAAATTGCTCTTTCAGTTGCTCCAAACGATCCCGCTCTTTATTCAGACGTAGATCGAGTTGTCGGATCAAAGCGTTATTTCGAGCAAGTGCTGCCGCTTGTTTCTCTTTTTTGATCCCCTCAACGAGAGCATCTTGAACAGGGACGAGTTCATTTTTTGGCTTTACTAAGCGATAGGCCGGAATTAAGGCGCGATATTCTTCTTCGTTATCCGCCAATAAATTCTTCAACTCCGCGGCTCGAAAAAAAGCGTCGTTTGCCACGACCGCGGAGTCCGCAATTTTAATTTTCCCAAAAGCATCAAAAGCCTTTTGTGCCGTCGGAGTTGCGTCATCTTTGCTTTGTTTTTTATCCTGAATCATTCGAAAAGCTTGCAATGAATAGGACTGGCCCGAGGTGAGATAATAATCAGGGCGATTCGCTGAAGTTGGAAACTCTTTAAAGAGTTGATCGACACCCTTCTGAACTTCCTCAAATTTTTCTAAAATGAGGAATAGTTTTGTTCGTTGAAAAAGAGCTTCTTCCCGATAAAGCGATTTTTCGAAATCTTTATTTTGGAGAAAATCACCGAAAAGTTTAATCGCTGCTTCGATTCCTTTATCACGTTCCAAGCCTTGCTTGCCGAAGGAATCGTAGGTCTTGGCCAAAGCACCAAAAAAGAGAGCTCCTTCCCGCAACTCAATCACTACGTGAGGATCACTGAGTTTTGTAAAAATTTCCAATGCTTTTGGAAACTTTTGATTGAATAAGTAAGCTAACCCTAAGTTAAAATTAATGGAATCAATCAAAGGGGATGAAGGATACTTTTTGACCAACTCTTCTAAGAGCGGAGTGGCTTCTGCGAACTTGCCGGGATTGAGATAATCATTCGTAATCGCGCCAAACTCCGTTGCTGCCGCATCTTGAGCTTGAGGATAGAGGAGATTCGCGCCCGCGAATGTCAGAATGAATAGAAAGAATAGTTTTTTCGCCACGGTCAAAAAAGTAGCAATAATCCTAAAAAACTCCACCAAGAATTTTAGTCATTCGCTCTTTAATTCTTCGACTAATTTCAAGGCGAGTTGTTCGATTCTCATCAAAGCAAGCCTCGCGGAGACAAATTCAATGTCCGCCACATCCCAATATTCGATTTTATCGGCCCAGAGGGGAAATTTGGAGGCCATCATCGGATAATGTTCATGATGTTGAAGAGCAATGACCTTTTCCGCCACATGGAAGTCATGCTCATGAATCTGCACCCGGGTCTCCCCGGTCATTGAAAGAGGGATCAATTTTTCCTCCAACATCTCCCGGGTTTGTTTCGCGAGATCTCCCTTTGCCAGATGAATCGCTAAACCTCGGGAAAAAGCATTCCACATCAACCCATTCTTCAAAGCATGATAGTTGAAAATAGCCTCAGCGTATCGACTCCGATAATAGTTCCCGGTACAGATAAAAAGACATTTCTTCATGGGACTTCTAAAAAATAAAAAAAGTGGTGCGCGATGGCAGGTTTGAACTGCCGACCCCTACAGTGTCAGTGTAGTGCTCTACCACTGAGCTAACCGCGCAAAGTGATGGGTTACGGATAAAAGAGGAAAACTTCGCTTTCGCCAAGCGAAAAAGAACGATTCCTCTATTTTATCGGATCAATTCCCCCTCTTTTCTCAAAAAAGCTAGATCGGAATCTGAGGGAGTTTCCAAGTATTACGAGCATACTCGTGAATCGTACGATCACTTGAAAACTTTCCAACGCGGGCCGTATTGAGGATCGCCATTTTTGCCCATCGCGTGTGATCCCGATACGCTTGATCGACCTTCTCTTGACATTCCATATACTTGGCGTAATCGGCCAAGACCAAATAACGATCGCCCCCCTCCAACAAGCTCCATCGTAATGGAGCAAGAACGCCGGGCGCCTCATCGGCGGTGAAGAAATTCGAACCGATCCAATCGACGACGGCTTTTAACTCTTCGTTCGTATTGTAATAATCAAATGGATTATATCCTGTTTTACGAATCTCTTCCACTTCATCCACGGTGTGACCAAAAATGAAAATATTATCATCTCCGACCTCTTGTTTGATCTCGATATTCGCTCCATCTAAAGTTCCAATGGTAAGAGCTCCATTCAACGCGAGCTTCATATTTCCGGTTCCCGAAGCTTCTGTTCCTGCTGTCGAAATTTGTTCGGAAAGATCGGCTGCCGGAATAATCCGTTGAGCGAGGGAGACCCGATAATTCGGAAGGAAAACGACCTTCAATCGATTATTCACCCGAGGATCATGATTGATCTTTTCTCCCACGGCATTGATGGCCTTGATGATGGTTTTAGCCATGTCATAACCGGGCGCGGCTTTCGCCGCAAAAATAAAGACGCGAGGATGGATATCCGCATTCGGATTTTGCAAAATCCGACGATAGAGCGTCAGAATATGCAGAAGATTTAAATGCTGGCGCTTGTACTCGTGCAGACGTTTGATTTGAACATCAAAAATCGCTCCCGGATCGACTTCTACACCACAATCTTTGGCAATAATCGCGCAGAGTCTTTTTTTGTTCTCAAATTTGATCCTCATGAATTCATGTTGGAATTGCGGATCATCAACAAATGCCTCTAATTTTTTGAGCTCCTCAATATTTTTAGGCCAGCTCTTTCCTATCTTGGAGTTAATCAACTCGGTGAGAAGAGGGTTACACGCCTGGAGCCAACGACGGGGGGTAATCCCATTTGTCTTGTTATTAAACTTCGTCGGTTGAAGCTCATTGAAATCGGGAAAGAGCGAACGTTTTAAAAGCTCTGTGTGAATCGCAGCGACTCCGTTCACGGAATAGCTTCCGACCACCGCAAGATGCGCCATGCGAACCATCTTCGGATAACCCTCTTCGATAATGGAGAGAGAACGTTTCTTTTCATTATCGCCGGGCCATTTTTTCTCAATGGTCTCCATGTGATGTTTGTTGATCTCAAAAATGATCTGTAAATGCCGAGGTAATACTCGGCCAAAAAGATCCACACTCCAGCGTTCTAACGCTTCGGGCATCAAGGTGTGGTTCGTATACGCAAAGGTATGCGTCACAATCTCCCAAGCCTTATCCCAGGTGAGGTTCTCTTCATCATGCAAGATCCGCATCAGTTCGGCAATCGCGACCGCAGGGTGTGTATCATTCAGTTGAACCGCCACCTTCGTTGAAAATGTCTCCCAGCCTCCCGGATTTTCGGATTTGAAACGGCGGATAATATCTCTCAAGGAACAGGAGACAAAAAAGTACTGCTGAACCAAGCGGAGCTCTTTGCCGCTTTCGGTCTTATCATTCGGATAAAGGACTTTGGAGATCGATTCCCCAATCGATTTTTCCCGCACCGCTTCGACATATCCCCCTTGATTGAACGTATCGAGATTAAATTCTTCAAAAGCCCGTGAGCGCCAGAGTCGGAGCAAAATAACAGTCCCTGTATCATAGCCGGGGATCGGAATATCATAGGGAACACCGACTACTTTTCGAGAATTGACCCATTTAGGTTTATAGTTCCCGAGATCATCAAAAACATATTCCACTTCGCCATACATCTCGATCGTTTGGATATATTCAGGGCGAATGATTTCCCATGGATTTCCAAATTTCAACCAGTTGTCGGGATGCTCGATCTGATAGCCATTTTTAAATTCCTGACGGAAAAGACCATATTCATAATAGATTCCATATCCGATCGCGGGGTAATCCAATGTCGCCAAGGAATCGAGAAAACAGGCCGCTAATCGACCAAGACCGCCGTTCCCCAATCCCATGTCATACTCTTCGCCTCGTAACTCTTCAAGATCCAGTCCTAACTCCGCAACAGCTTTCGATAAATTATCAAAAATACCGGTATTATAAAGGCCATTGGAGAGCATACGTCCCATCAAAAACTCGAGGGACATGTAATAAATCCGACGAACTTTATTTTTTTGATGCTTCGATTGAGTGGCCTGAAGGCGCTCTAAAATCCGATCACGAGCGGTGTAACTAACCGCTAACATCCAATCGCGTTTTGTCGCACGGTCAGGAAAACGAGCGAGACGAAAGGTCAGGTTATGTAAAATCGCTTCTTTAAGCGCAGAGACCGAATTATCCAATGTGGTTTCAAACTGCGGAGTTACCGACATACTGGCCCTTTCGTTAATTACTATCCCTTTGTTAGGGAGCTTCTCCCATGAAGCAAGAAAAGAGCCGATAATTATCTGTTAAATTGCAGCGACAGGAACCAAAATTGCTTCCTTCATTCCGTGAATCTTCTTTTTATCCGGAGGACAAATCGTGGCCAATGTCCCTCCAAGGACGGTCTGATCTCCCGTTACAAAATAATAAGGAGAAATACGAGCTCGTCCCTTCATCTCAATCACTTCCCCTTCTCCATTCCAAAAAGGATGAGAGAGAGACGCTCCCTTCACAAACCGCTGGAGAATCCGAGGCGATTCTTCAAATTTCTGAAGCCCTTCTTCCACGACCTTTCCCCATTCTTCGGTAGAAAGATCCGAACCGATCCAAACTCCTCGAGAGCCCCATGCGGATGGAGAAAAACCGGAAACCTTCATCACCAATTCCCGTTCCTTTTGGCTCATCTGCTTCATTTCTTGCCAATCCTGAATTCCCAAGCCCGGTAAAACCGCATGCGGAGGAAGAGGAGTCGGATCTAAAACCCAGGACTCGGGCACAACGCTGAGTAAAAGCGCTAGTCCTTTATCGCCTAACTCTCTTCTCCAAAAGTCTCGCAAGGGCCGCATTCCTAAAAGAGCCAACCAAATTTTTTCTTCCAAAAATGGTTTCAAAGGAGGAGTCATCCGACTTCCTTTTTCCATCCACTCCTCCCACCCCGAAATACGTTCCCAATCAAAAGCCTCAAAAAAACGATAAATAGACGAAGATGGACTAAGCCCTAACTCCGCTGACTTCACCCGATCTGCTCCCAAAAGCCATTCAAATTCGGGTCGATAATCGGCTGCTTCCTCCGAAATCAAAACATCTCCCTCCGGGAAAATGCTTTGAAATCCGACTCTCATTCCAAAGTCGCCTCCTTGAATTGAAAACCCGAATTTAGAGTATGTCTCCTGTAACCAGGCGGTCATGCCGATTCCACCAGGAATTGAATCAATTTCACACAGCGCAAATCCCTCTTCTGTCAAAACAAGATCAGGACGAATGACCTGAGGAATTTCATTTTTCCAGCGGGAAGCACGAGACATTTGAATCAGTTTTTCAGGCTTTCCGTGATCCATCCATTGAGCAATCCAAGCAGGTCGTTTTCCCTCGACGCTCTGTCGATAAAGGAGATTACAAGCCCGAACAAAGGTGGTGAGTAAAGGCCCCAATCGTTCCAAAATCTGATGGTGTTTCTCCGATAAAATCAACGGTTTCGGAGACGACTTCCAGGATTTTCCGTCAAAAAGAGATTCTGAAGGAATTTGTTTTTGAAAATCCTCGAACGAGGGAAGAACCGCTAAATCGCCGCTCATGACTTAAGAAGATCCTTTTACAGAATACGCATGACGCTTCAAGTCTTCCAGGGAGACAAACTCCAATGCTGAAATATGAGTCGCTTCCAAAACGACTTGAGGAGCGCATTGAGCCTGAAGGGCTTCGTCCCAGCGACGCACGCACAGGCACCACCGATCTCCCGGCTTAAGTCCTGGAAACTCATATTCAGGGACAGGAGTCGACAAATCGTTCCCCGTCTGACGGCTATAGCTTAAAAACTCTTCTGTCATCACGGTACAAACGACATGGACCCCATGATCTCCCGCACCCGTATGACAACAACCATCTCGAAAAAAACCGGTTAACGGCCGCGTGCTACAAAGTTGTAGCGGTGAACCCAAAACATTCGAGGCATGGCTTTTCATCTTGAGTGAATCAAGCAGAATAAGTCAAAAGATCCAATTGAATGTGTAGGGATTTTTGGGGGAGAAACTTAAAAACTAGTAAGTTCCACGAATACTCAAATACAACTGATTACGGTCGTATTCACGAGATTTATCATCTGAACTCACATAGCTAAAGCCATAACCGGCTTCAAGATCGATGTATTCGGATAGCTTAAAGCCAAGAGCTCCATCCATTCCCAAAACATTTTCTGTCGTCGATCTCGTTCCCGCCGTCGTTCCTAAATCCGACTCAAACGATCCCAAAGTCAAACGTCCGCCAAGACGACCGTAAAACTTCGGCGTAAATTGGTAGCGACCCGTCAAAGTAAAGGAGTCCGATTCTTGAAGATAATAGCTCGTAGAATCCGTTTCCGTTACTGAGTGAGTATAACTTGCCTCCACCGAACTTCTTGCTCCTAATGTCCAGCTTCCAAAAATATTTCCGTAAGGATTCCAGTAGCTTGTCCCATCGTCGAGATCCGTATAAGACGGACCGACTCGAGCTCCTACCGTGATTTGAGGACTTAGCGAATAGTCAGCCCCAAAACTTCCACCAATGGTGGTCGAGTCTTTGTTCGCATAAAAATAATCATTCAAATTTGAAAATCCTCCGGCAACCAAAGTGATCGTCGGTGTCATCAAATATCGAAAATCATGAGTCAAGGAGTTGATCATACGTCCACTCTCCTTTTCCAAGGTCAAATCATCATAATCTAAATTATCGTTTGTAAAAGTGGTGGCCGTTCCCAATTTCGGTGTCCACTGCATGTTGCCCTGAATGGATCCAATGTTACTCAGAAATGTAGAATCGGTACGACGAGAACGAGCGTCTCCCCCAACGATATCAGGCTCTTGGGAATAACGAAGACGATCTCGGACATCGATATTGAAACGGGAAGAAAATGAATGATCGATGCGACCAATCCATTCATGACTATGATCAAAATCTTCAGCTCCACGATCCGGAAAATAAGTCATTCCATAGGTATAACGCGCGGAAAGAAGCGTATTTTCGAGAGGAAGATTATAAACTAAAGAGGGTTCTACGATCGTCTTAAATTGCGATTTTTTATTCGTTTTTGTTGTATAAATATTATCATCATACTCTTCACGTAACTGAGCTGTTACAGTGAGGGGGCGTTTCGATTCCGCTTTTGTTTGCTGCGCGGCGGAAACTCCCTGAGCCTCTTGGCTTCGGTATTCCTGACCGGCTGCTACGTTCGCTTGAGAATACAAAGAAGCTGTCGCTAAACAGCAAAACCCAAACATAAGTAAAATGGTTGTAACCTTCATCGTAGCAAATGCTACAATTCATGACATTAGAGACAAGAAAAAAGTGCGAAGATTTTAAGTAAAAATACTAATATGTGTTACAACACAAAGTATTTAAAAAAAGACTCTGACAACAAAAAAGCCTGCTGCACCGATCAATAAAACCCAAGAAACAAGGACAGGAACGGACTTGGAGGCAGCACTTTCTTCTGCCTGCTTTGGAATCAATGAAGCATTTTTAAAATGAGCAGGGAGACCTTTAAATCCAGCTCCTGCCAAGTTTACGCCGGCATTCCGTTCAGGAAGAGGCTTCACATCCGGCTCGAATTCAGACTCATAAATGAGTTCAATATTTCCAACACGGATTAAATCATTTTTCCGAAGTTTGACGCTCTTGACACGCTCTCCATTGACACGAGTTCCATTGGTAGAATCGAGATCTTTAATCAGATAATCGTTCCCATCCAATACGAGTTCCGCATGATGACTCGAAATACTTTTGTGCTGAATCACAATCTCGTTTTCATTGATACGACCAATCCGAGCAGACTCCCCACTGAGGTCGAAAATTTGTCCTGCTTGCTCTTCTGATTGAACGATGAGACGTGGCATAATGAGAGATCCTACAAGAGAGGCTTTCCATTTTCAATCATTTTACCAAACTGCTCAAAGAAATAAGTCGTATCATGGGGACCGGGCGAGGCTTCAGGGTGATATTGAACTGAAAAAATGGGGTATTTGCGATGGGCCATCCCCTCACAGGTCTGATCATTAAGATTCACTTGAGTAACTTTGACCTCTTTGTCAGGGAGAGATTCGGGTTCTACCGAAAAACCATGGTTTTGGGAGGTAATATTCACTCGCCCCGTGACCAAATCCTTCACCGGTTGATTTCCACCGCGATGACCAAACTTAAGCTTATAGGTCTTTCCGCCCAAAGCATAGCTCATGATTTGATGTCCCAAACAGATTCCAAAAATCGGTTTTTTACCAATCAAATCCCGCACCGTTTGATGGGCATAAGTCAATGCTTCTGGATCTCCAGGACCATTGGAGAGAAAAACTCCGTCGGGATTTTCTTTTAAAACGTCCGCCGCAGGGGTCTTCGCGGGAACGACTTTGACTTCGAACCCATGCTGACGGAGACGTCGTAAAATATTATATTTAATCCCAAAATCGTAAGCGGTAATCCGATACTTCACCGCTGGAAGTGGAAGTCTATAATCATCTCCTGTGAGAGGAGCCGCGCCGAGAGGACGTGTCCCTTGAACCAAGGACCACTTCCGACTTAATTGCCCCTCTGCATCCCAAATATAAGGAGTCTTACAGGTCACTTCTTGAACAAAATCACGTCCGACGTAGCTAAACGACTTCGCCTTATCGACCGCCGCTTTATCCGAAAGATTTTCCGTGGTAATAATCCCACGCATCGCTCCTTTTGTTCGGAGATGTTTCGTTAAAGCACGGGTATCGATCCCTGAAATTCCGGGAACATTAAAACGTTTTAAATAAGCATCTAACGTTTCTGTGGAACGCCAGTTACTTTTTCGAGGAGAGAGCTCACGAACGACGAAACCAGCAACTTGAACACGATCCGATTCGACATCGAGTTCGTTAATCCCATAGTTTCCGATATGGGGATAAGTCATCGTAATGATTTGCCCGCGGTAGGAAGGATCGGTCAAAATTTCTTGATAGCCCGTCATCGACGTATTAAAGCAAACCTCGCCTAAGCTCTCATTCTCAGATCCAAATGAAAGACCATGAAATAACGTTCCGTCTTCCAATGCTAAAATTGCTTTTTTCATACGCTCCTCAGATACTCCAAATCAAATTTCCTTTTACAAAGGTCTTCACCGCTCGGCCCTTCACAGGCACTTGATCAAAACAGGTATTTCGGGAGAGTGAAAGAGAATCCTCCGCCCGAATGACCCATTCTAATCCCGGATCAATGACAGTAATATCCGCATCGACCCCCAGCGAAAGTGTCCCTTTGTCGAGTTTCAACAATTTCGCCGGATTGGAGGTCAACATCGCAATCATTCTTTTCCAGTCAATCACTTGTTCATCAATCAGTGTTTTGATGTAAATCGCTAATTCGGTTTCCAATCCCAAGACACCAAAAGGAGCATGATCAAACTCCACTTCCTTCTCGTAGGTACAATGAGGAGCGTGATCGCTTGCCAAAATTTCAATCGTTCCATCGGCAATCCCCTGCTTCAACGCATCCTGATCCCGCTTCGTCCGGGTCGGGGGATTCATTTTGAAATTCGTGTTGTAACCTTTGATGCTCTCGTCGGTCAGAAAAAGATGATGAGGAGTCACTTCACCATAGATAGGAACTCCACGTTCTTTTGCTTCTCGAATCAACCGGACCGATCCAATACTCGAAAGATGCTGACAATGGACTTTGGCTTGAGTCATTTCCGCGAGTAAAATATTACGGCCGACGATAATTTCCTCAGCCAGAGCGGGCCATCCCTTGAGACCTAACACCGTGCTCCAGTATCCCTCGTTCATCACACCACCCGACGTGAGTGAATAATCCTGACAATGATCAAAAAGAGGGAGGTCCAACATCGACGCGTATTCCAACGCACGTCTCATGAGCTCATTATTTTGGATACAATGCCCATCGTCCGTAATTGCCACGATTCCTGCTTTTTTCATGGATCCGATGGGAGCCAACAGTTGTCCCTCCATTTTTTGAGAGATGCAACCGGTTACAAAAACGTTCACATGCGCTGTCTTTTCAATGCGGTCTAACAACCAGGCAATCGTATTCGGACCATCTACAGGCGGATTCGTATTCGGCATTGCAACAATCGAAGTGAATCCCCCCGCAGCAGCGGTTTGAGTCCCGGTCGCAATGGTCTCTTTCGACGACTGACCTGGCTCGCGAAGATGAACGTGAATATCAATAAGGCCGGGGGTTACGATTTTTCCCGCGACCGAAATTTCCTTCCATTGAACCGAAGGAGAAACTTTTTTCGGATCAACGATTTTACCATCCATCACATACAAATCACCTGTCTCATCCCGTCCATTGGCAGGATCAATAATCCGACCTCCTTTGAGGCAAAAAGGTTGATGCGCATCACTCGGCTTAGCATTTTGAATCATGAAACCACCTCTTGAGGACCTTTACCGCCACCGAGCAGATAAAGAACGGCCATACGGACGGCGATTCCATTGGTCACTTGCTCTAAAATAACGGAGTTCAGTCCGTCCGCCAATTCACTGTCGACCTCGACCCCTCGATTAATCGGTCCCGGATGCATAATCAAAACATCGGGTTTACATTTTTGAAAGCGAGTCTTCGTCAGTCCAAAGAGTGAAATATATTCACCGACGGAAGGAAACATGACTTGGCGTTGGCGTTCATGCTGAATGCGAAGCAACATCACCACATCTGCCTCAGGGAGTGCCTTATCGAGGTCGTACTGAATCTTGACACCAAGACCGCGAAATTCTTCGGGAACCAATGTTTTAGGTCCCACCAGAGTGACTTCTGCCCCGGACTTCGTCAGAGCCCAGATATTCGATCGCGCCACGCGGCTAAAAAGGATATCCCCGCAAATAATGACCTTCAATCCCTTGAGATTCCCTCGTTTTTCACGAATGGTAAAAAGGTCGAGAAGACCTTGAGTCGGATGTTCATGCGAACCATCCCCTGCATTGATGACATTGGCCTTCAGGCGTTCCGACAAAAATTGAGCGGCTCCTGCTGCGGAGTGACGAAGGATAATATAATCGACATTCATCGCCTGCAAATTAAGAGCCGTGTCTTTGAGCGTTTCCCCTTTTTTAAAGGAACTCGATTCACTCTCCATCGAGACGACATCGGCACTCAAGCGCTTTGCCGCCAGATCAAATGAAATCCGGGTGCGAGTGCTCGGCTCCACGAAGAGATTCACCACTGTTTTACCACGGAGAGAGGGAACCTTTTTAATGGGTCGATTGAGAACTTCTTTAAATGCCCGAGCCGTATCTAAAATAAGGGTAATCTCCTCAATGGAGAGCTCCCTCAGAGAAACCAAGTCTTTTCTAGTCCATAACGTCATTAAAAAGGTGGTTATAGCGTCCAAATAAGATCCGTAAAATGATTTTTAAGAAAAAGTGAAAATTCAAAAAATAAAGGCATTTTCTCACACAGAGACACCAAGAAATACAGAGAAATCTACTTAAAGAACCGTTCTCGCTTTTTCCTTACGCCTCCGTGACTCTGTGTGAGCCACTGTCTTTATTTTGACTCCCTCCCGTTTCATCGGTATATCCCTCCTCCACTACTCATGAACCCACAAGAACAACTCTCTCTCCTCATTCAAGGGGCTGAACAAGTGATCTCCCCCGATCACCTCCTTGAAAAGCTTAAAACCGGACGCTCGTTGCGCATTAAGCTCGGTTTTGATCCCTCATCCCCTGATCTTCACTTAGGACATGCCGTTGTTTTGGATAAAGTTGCTCAATTTCAAAAACTCGGACATCAAGCCGTGATTATCATCGGAGATTATACCGCGCGGATTGGAGATCCGACGGGACGATCCAAAACACGAGTTCCTCTCACCCCTGAACAGGTGAAAGACAATGCCAAGACTTATACCGAACAGGTTTTTAAAATTATCGACCCTGCAAAAACCGAAGTTCGTTTCAATGGGGAATGGTTTGATGAGTTTCGCTACGCAGACGTTTTAAAGTTGAACTCGCAAATCACGGTCTCCCAATTACTGGAACGAGAAGATTTTAAAAAACGGTACAATGAAGGGATCTCGATCACCTTAACCGAATTTCAATATCCCCTTATGCAAGGGTATGATTCGGTCATGATTCAATCCGATGTGGAACTCGGAGGAAATGATCAACTCTTTAATAATCTAGTCGGTCGTGATCTTCAACGTGCCTCTCAGCAAGAACCTCAAGTTGTCATGGTTCTCCCCATTCTCGTGGGAACGGATGGGATTAAAAAAATGGGGAAATCGCTCAATAACTATATCGGCCTGACCGAATCTCCCTCCGAAATGTTTGGAAAAACGATGTCGATTTCCGATGAGACGATGAAACTCTGGAGACCCATGCTCGGATCGGCTTATGGTTTAAATACGCCTGCCCCCGAACATCCGATGGAAGCAAAGAAAGAATTGGCGATGTCGATCATCCGCCGATTCCATGGCGAAGATGCAGCGAAACAAGCCCGGGAAGATTTC
>JAZKBH010000025.1:0-1628 GCA_040388725.1 Verrucomicrobiota bacterium | reverse complement strand
TTGGAGATTATTACGAAGTCATTTCGGGACTTAATGAGGGAGATCAAGTAATAACCAGTGCCAATTTCTTGATCGATTCGGAAAGTCGAATTCAAGGAGCACTTAAGTCCTGGAGTGATGAAAAATCTAGCCTCAATCATTCATCCTCTGCAGTTCCTTTAAAACCCTAAAAAATTATGATTGAGCGCATCACAGAATGGAGCGGACGTAATCCTTTTTTGATTTGTATCCTGACATTCTTTGGGGTCGCACTCGGGTTTTATTCCTTGCGACATACGGCTCTGGACGCCATTCCTGATCTTTCCGACGTTCAGGTGATTGTTTATACGGATTGGGAGGGACGTAGTCCAGATCTCGTGGAAGACCAAATTACCTATCCGATTTCCAGCCGATTTATTTCTGCCCCTAAGGTTAAATTTGTTCGGGGAGAATCGATGTTTGGTAAATCCTTCGTTTATGTCATTTTCGAAGATGGAACTGACATTTACTGGGCGAGGTCACGAGTCATTGAATACCTCAACGCAGTAAGAGGAACCTTGCCAGAAGGAGTTAATCCGACCATCGGACCTGATGCAACGGGAGTCGGCTGGGTATATCAATATGCTCTTGTGGATGAATCCGGGCAAAACAGTCTTGCTCAAATTCGCTCGTTTCAGGATTGGACTCTTCGATATGCACTCTCAAGCGTGAAGGGAGTTGCGGAAGTCGCATCGGTGGGTGGGTTCGTCAAACAGTATCAGATCAATGTCGATCCCCATAAACTGATTGCTTATAATCTTTCCATTTCAGACATCATTGATGCGGTACGAAAAAGTAACAGTGATGTGGGAGGAAAAACATTCGAAGTCTCCACGACAGAATATTACATTCGAGGCAGGGGGTACATCCACTCCCTCGCTGACATCGAAAAAATCGTATTGAAAACCGATCCTCAAGGAAATCCGATTTTGATTCAACAGGTGGCAACTGTAGGACTCGGCCCCGATTTACGGTATGGAGTTTCAGACTTTGACGGCAGGGGTGAAACCGTTGGAGGAATCATCATCATGCGCTATGGAGAAAATGCGCTTAAGGTGATAGAAGGCATTAAAAAGAAGTTCCATGATCTCGAACCCTCTCTTCCTCCCGGTTTGAAAATAGTTCCCGTTTACGATCGATCTCAGTTGATTGAAAAATCAATTCATACACTTCGTGAAAAATTGATTGAAGAATGTGTAATTGTGAGTTTGGTCTGCATTGTTTTTTTGTGGCATTTCCGAAGTAGTTTAGTGGCGATTTTAATGCTTCCCGTCGCTATTCTTCTCTCCTTCATTCCATTTCAAGGATTACATCTGACCTCCAACATCATGTCTCTGGGGGGAATTGCGATCGCCATTGGAGCCATGATCGATGCAGCGATTATCATGATCGAAAATGCTCACAAATATTTAGAGCATGCTCGTGAAAAAAATGGAGGCAAAGATATTACAGGAGAACAGAGAGTCGATGTGATTTTAGTTGCTGCTAAAAGCGTGGGGCGCCCTCTCTTTTTCTCGCTTCTTGTCATCACTGTTTCCTTCATTCCTGTTTTTGCTTTGGAGGAACAGTCGGGACGTCTTTTCAAGCCCTTGGCTTATACCAAAACTTTC
>JAZKBH010000024.1:7701-8643 GCA_040388725.1 Verrucomicrobiota bacterium | reverse complement strand
GATTTTTTCCAGCTCCACCCAGTCGGTGGGAATCCTCTCTATGCCGACGTGCTCAGCGGATCCGCGACCCGATCCAAAACGGAAATTGCCCTCAGACTCGCGGGAGTCGCGCAGTTCAAGCAATTCCGGATGCTCGAGCTCAAGAAACAAGGCCGCAAAGCTTTTGTCGCCTACATTACCGCAGGAGATCCTAGTCCGAGCAAAACTCCTGAGCTTGTTTTCGCTCTGGAAAAAGCCGGTGTCGATATTGTCGAACTCGGAATTCCTTTCTCTGATCCTTTGGCCGACGGAATCGTCAATCAAATGGCGGCTCAACGCTCCCTGGAAGCCGGAACCACTGTTCCTAAAATTTTGGAGATGATCCGAGTCATCCGTCAAAAATCGTCAATCCCTCTTGTTCTCTTTACTTACCTCAATCCGATTTACGCTTACGGTCTTCAAAAATTTTACACCGACGCCGCCCAAGCTGGAGCCGATGGCGTATTGATTCTCGATCTTCCTCCTGAAGAAGCAGCCATCTCTCAAGCTCAATCGCCTAAGGATTTTCGTCATATTTGGCTGATCTCCCCCACCACTCCTCCCGATCGCGTCGAGGCCCTCTGCAAGCTCTCCTCGGGATTTATTTATTACGTCTCACGCGAAGGAGTCACCGGAATGCAAAAAACGGTCTCCACCTCGATTCCCGATCAAGTCCGACGGATCCAATCTCACACCCAGGTTCCAATTTGTGTCGGCTTTGGAGTCTCTGACCCCGGTCAGGCCCAACAAATTGCGCAAATCGCGGATGGCGTCGTCATCGGAAGTGCCATTGTCAAAAAGATTGAGGATTGGAACAAAGACGACGCCCTTGCTCAAAAATTACTCGATTTTGTTGCTCCTTTTGCAAGCGCCATTCACACCAACCCTCAATAGGAAACTCCATGAGCGAAACCACCACCTCCC
>JAZKBH010000024.1:0-7691 GCA_040388725.1 Verrucomicrobiota bacterium | reverse complement strand
GTCATTATTTGCCATTGTGTTGAAATTTATCATCGTTAAATAAGAAGAATTAATAAGGAGTATATGGAAACTGCGATTCATCACGACGAAGCTGTTATTTACAAACGCGCCTCTAAATTTGCCATGATCATCTTCTTGGCGTCCGAGTTCATGCTCTTTGCAGCATTATTCGCCACGTATATCATTTTAAGAACTCCCGATACCCTCCCCTTTGTCGCTGTGATCGCCATCTTCTTTGTGGGAGCCATGGTTATTCTTCAGAAGAATAACACTCTCTTTACCTGTCTGATGACAGCAGGATGCGTCGGAGCAGCCGTTTATATTTTAAATCACTTTGTGACATTGACCCCGGCTTGGCTCGGGGAAGAAGAAGCTCTTGAGTTTTCGAAAATGCTTCCGACGATCATCGTGAACTCTTTTGTTCTGATCGCCTCCAGCTTCACCTATCATGCCGCTGAAGCAAATGTGGAAAAAGGAAAAAGCCCTGTTCTCTGGCTCCTTGGAACCATCGCCTTAGGTTCTTACTTTTTGCTTGGGCAAATCAAAGAGTGGGCTCACATGAAACACGAAGGCATGTGGTTTGATACCGGCAACCAATTTACCTCAAACTTCTTCGCAACCACTGGGTTTCACGGTTTCCACGTTCTCGTTGGAATTATTCTGATCGCCTACGTCACCGTCAAAGCACTTCTCGGTCATTACAATAAAGAGAATCATATTTCTCTTCAAAACATCGGTTTCTACTGGCACTTCGTGGATGCCATTTGGTTGGTTGTCTTCTCCCTTTATTATGGAGAACACCTTCATCATCTTCTCAAATAAGAAGATTATCCTCTTTGAAAAGACCACCCGAAACGGTGGTCTTTTTTTTGCACTTGAGATCCCCTTTGTGATCGACAGACTCCTTCTTGGAGCAGGTTGTCGCTTTATTCCTTCGGGGATAAAGAGGAAAGTCCGAACACCATAAGGCACCGCGCCATGTGTTAAACATGGGCACTTGGGACGAAAGTCAAAGGTGACGGAAAGTGTCACAGAAAACAAACCGCCCTTCGAGCAATCGAGGGGTAAGGGTGAAAAGGCGGGGTAAGAGCCCACCGCCCCGAGAGTAATCGAGGGGGCATGATAAACCCCACGGGGTGCAAGACCAAACAGGGGAGCAGGGTCGCCTGCCTATCGTTCCGCAAGGAACGGTCTCTCCGGGTTCAGGTCGCCTAGAGGAATGACAGCCCGTATCACGCGTGAGCGGGATACCGACAAAATTCGGCTTATCGCTCCGTTTTCTCTCCTCACGGATAGAATCTATCTCCCTTCTTCCGTAAAACCGGGAGGGGGGAGATCTTTAACCCTAAAACAGTCTCACACAGAGTCACGAAGGCACAGAAAGGGAGACTATCCGCAAAAGGCTCGTGAAACGAGATTACTTTAAACGCTGGAAGCGCTTTTCATTTTGGCTCGCTGGGAGACGGGGGAGCAAATGAACGCAGATTTCAAAGACAATGGTTTGGGTTTAAAGGCAAGAAACTTTAGAATCGAATTTTTAAATCGGTGTAAATCTTCCTTAATCTGCGGATAGGCTCCCTTTCTGTGCCTTCGTGACTCTGTGTGAAACTGTATGATGTTTATTTTCCGGAAGCTTAAACTTTTAAGTCATATCTCGAAATGAATCGCTATCCTTGAAAAAATCGTCTCCCTTTTTCTCAGCAGAAACTTTTGGTAAAGGGAACGCAGGCAATGTTTTTATTTCCGGGCGCTCTTTTTTAACGGCAGAAATCGGTCGAATCGTTTTCTTAAAATCATGCGAGGAATGAGAAACCTGTGAGGAATGAACCGTAATCGCAGCGACATCTCCTCCCACGATCTCATTCAAATCCGAAATCAGCCCACGAAGCGTCACGGCTTGAGAACTTAATTGCTCTGCAGCAGCAGCCGTCTCTTCAGCACTCGCTGCACTGGATTGAGTCACCTTGTCCATTTGCCCCACAGCCATATTAATTTGCGTCACTCCCCGATTTTGTTCATCCGAAGCTGAGGTAATTTCACCGATCAGATGATCCACCGCCTTTGATTTATCGACGATCATTTCGAGACTCTCCGCCACTTTTAAAGTCAGCTCTCCTCCGTGCTGAGCCTTTCGTATCGCTCCCTCAATCTTTTCGGAGGTTTCCCGAGAGGCCATTGCGGATCGTTGCGCCAAACTTCGGACTTCGTCCGCAACCACCGAAAATCCAGCTCCGGCTGACCCGGCACGCGCCGCTTCGACGGCTGCATTCAAAGCCAGAATATTGGTCTGAAATGCGATTTCATCGATGGTTTTGATAATTTTAGAAATTTCGTTTCCGGAAGCTTGAATTTCACTCATCGCCACCTTCAATGAACTCATCTCCATCACTCCCCGATCTCCTGCCTCTCTCGCTTGATTTGCAAGAACCTTCACTTGATGGGCATTCTCCGCATTCCGCCGGGTCATGCTCGACATTTCCTCCAACGACGCACTTGTTTCCTGTAAGGAAGCCGCTTGTTCACTCGCCCCATGTGCGAGAGATTGGCTCGAAGATGAAACCTCTCCTGATGCTGAGGCGGTCTGTGCAGATCCTTCTTCGATGGATTGAGAAATTTGAGTCAACTTCTTCATCGCAGACCGCAGATTCCAATTCGTAAAACAAGCCCCAAAAAAGCCAATTATGAAAACAACGATTCCCATCATCCATGTTTCATTTTGAACCGTCCCTGCTTCACCCGAAATCTCTCCCCCTTTTTTATTTGACAATCCTTCTGTTAAAGCGACGAATTTTTCGAGTAATTCTTGATAGCGATTAAACGCGGGAAGAACTGTGGAGATGTTATAACTATAGGCCTCAGGCACTTTACCTTGCAAGGCGACTTCAATGAGTCGATCTACTTTTTGATTATAATCCCCCCAAGACAATTTGATCTCCTCGAGGTTCCTTTTCTCTTCCTCAGTATAAATCAAAGATTCAAGTTGCTGAAAGTATTCCTTGTTTTTTTTTCGTGCTTCCTCAATCGACTTTTGAGACTTCAATTGTATTTCCTGGTCACTATTATTGGCAGCAATAATCAAAAGAAGAAGTTTTCGCTGAACCGTTGAACTCTCATAAGTAATGGATTGTAAAAAACTCAACTTTGGAATTTCAGAACGAACGATTTTTTCGTAAGCTCCATTGATCTGACCCATTCCCCTGTAGCTCACAACACTAATCAAAATCAGTCCCATGAGCGTAAGAGTCATCACGGAAAAGACAAAAAATTGAACTCGTTTCATGCTCATAATAGATACTTTCTCCTAATTGATTAGGACTTATTCGATATTGAGAATCTAGGATATCACTATTTTACATTAAAACATAGAAGAATTATACAAAGAAACCTTTGAAATAACAATTCTACTAAACTATTGATAATTTAATTTCATCTTTTGAAATGAAATCTCTCGCATTCTTTCGATCGCCTTCATAATTTCGACAGGCTCTGTTTTCATTTCACTCTCTAAACGACTCGTCCAACGAAACCCACAAATCACACGCTCCATCTCTGTTAGGCCTTTCAGATGTTCGGAAAGTCGTGCTGAAATTTTCTCACGTTCCATTCTTTCAAAAGGAGCGGCGCCTTCTTCCCCAATCACACTCTCCAAGGTCTCGCCATCTTCTGATCCTTCGCCATCTAAGGGAAGATCCAAGGAAGTCACACTTAAATGAGAGCCTTGTAACTCTTCCAGTTTTTCAAGGGAATACCCCATCACTTCTGCCAGCTCTTCAGAAAAAGGCTCACGTCCGAGTTTCGCACTGAGATCCGCGCACGCTTTATCAAGTCGAGACATCTCTTTGTAATGTTGAGCTCCCGGAGCAACAACATTTTGTCGACGGACGGCATACATCACAAAATCGCGCATCCAGACTTTTGCATAATTGGAAAAAGAAGTCCCTCGATCCGGATCAAATCGCTCGCAGGCACGGATGAGACCGATGAAGGCTTGAGACTGAAGTTCTTCACGATCCAGAAGAGAAGAACAATAACGATCGGCCACCCATCCTGAAAAATCGACATAACGGAGACAAACCTCGTTTCGGATTTCGATCGATTTTTCATAGACCTTTCTCCAGGTCTGCGCCGCTTTCCCCTTGGCTTTTTCAGCCGCTAAACGGGGTTCCTGCCAGCATTCACTCCAGACATTCCCTGCCTCCAAATACCTTAAAATTTCTTGAGCGCTTGAGTTCGGATCTGAAAGAAGTCGATCCAGTTCCTCTAACACTTTAATTGAAAAAATCTTTCGCTTGATCTCCTGTTGATCCGACGCGAGAAGCCACGCTTTCAATTGAGTTCGCGCTTCAGGAACATCAAAGAGCAATTCCTTCTCTTGCTTGAGAAGAATCTGAAACTCACGAAGTTGTTTTAAGTCGAGCTGAGGATCGATCTTTTTCGCCATAAATTTCTCTAAAAAACGTGCGCTCCTTCAGAGGCACTCGTGACTAAACACTCCGTTCCCTTCCACGCCTGACTTACTTTTTTAGTAAATCCTTCCACTGCAGAATTCTCCACTAAATTGATGGTTGCACCTCCAAAACCACCGCCGCTCAAACGCCCTCCTCCACACCCTTTTACTTTTTGAGCAGCCGCGACTAACAAGTCTAATTCTTTACAAGAATTTTCGAAGTTTTGGACGGAGCTTTCATGAGAGGCCCACATGAGTTTTCCAAAAGCAGCCACATCTTGCTTTATCAAGGCTTGAACCGCTTTTTCAACGCGGTCGATTTCACCCACCACGTGCCGCGCTCGTTGAAGCGCTCGAGGAGTGAGTTTTTTTGCGTTTTTCTCCAAAGAATCAGGAGTCAAATCGCGCAGCGCCTTCACTCCCAAAACTTTGGCCGCGGCCTCACACGATTCTCGTCTTTCATTATACTCTCCGTCGACTAACGCATGCTTGACTTTGGAGTTCGCAATGACGAATTGGAACCCTGAAGGGATCGGAATATTACGAACCTCAAAAGTTCGAAAATCACTGAGAATCAAATGATCTTTTTTCCCAAAGAGACTCGAAATTTGATCTAATAATCCACATTGGACTCCGGAAAAAAGATTTTCAGCGGCCTGCCCAATCTTCGCCAATTCCAAACGATCAAAATCGGTTTTGTAGATCTGCTGTAAAAAGAGTCCCGTCGCCACCTCAAGAGCGGCACTACTGCTCAAGCCTGCTCCCATCGGAAGATTACTCGAGATTTGTAGATCAAAACCTTTGGAAGGAAGTCCTCGTTTAATAAACTGATCATAGACTCCGAGAACATAATTCGCCCACTTTTTCTCTTCTTGAGGTCGGACTTCAGAAAGATCAATAGTCACTTCTTCGGAAAGGTCGGAGGCGATCAATCGAATTTTACCATCATAGCGAAGATTTCCACGCACCGTCGTTCCTCGATCGACGGCAATCGAGAGAACGAGACCTTCATTATAATCGGTGTGGTTTCCTAAAATTTCAGCTCTTCCGGGGGCATAGACTTGAATCATGACCTCTCTAGAGAGCCATTTTTTAAGATAAAACAAAAGCGGAAAGTTTAAGATAGGATCATATTAGATTTCCTGATAACTCCTCCTCTGCAGAATCACTTTTGACATTCCCTCTCTCTGGAGATAAGTTGAATTTACATGAAAAAGACCTGGATCCCACGGATGGGATTTTTCCTCTTCCTCGTCTCATCCGCTTTCACCCAAACTTGGGATGGAGGAGCTGGAAATGGAAATTGGAGTTCTAATAATAATTGGAGCCCCAATTCAACTCCGAATTCCTCTTCAACGACTGCCCTCATTTTTTCTGGCAATACCCAACTGACCACCAATCAGGATGCTGCCTCTAATTTTCAACTTAATTCCATGACATTTAGCTCAGGAATGACAGGGAATCTTTCGATTAGCGGTCAATCTTTACGCTTCCGCGGGACCAATCCTGGGATTATTCAAAACTCATCGTCTTCCGCGACAATCTCTTCCGATATTCGCATCGACAGCACGATTGCTTTTTCCGGAACGGGGACGGGGACGGTGACCATTTCAGGAGATATTTCGAATTCGGGAGGGATTACTAAAAGCGGAACCTATACCTTAATTCTTTCTGGAAATAATACATACTCGGGAAATACCACGATTTCCAATGGAACGCTTCAAGCTAATACGGCAAATGCCCTTGGCTCCTCTTCTTCATCTGCCACCGTTCAAAGTGGCGGGACACTTCTCATCAACTCGGGAGTTGCCCTTCAAAACGGAGAAAATATCAACATTGCGGGATCAGGTTATGCCTCCCAAGGAGCTCTTGCCAACTCAGGCGGAAGCGCTCAGGTGAATGGAAACATTACATTGGATGCCAATGCCACCATTACCTCCAACGCAGGACTTTTTACCCTCGGCAATAATACGACGTATGACACCGTTGATCTCGCCTCCAATACCCTGACCCTTTCCGGTTCCGGCGATACTTATATTAATTCCAACGTCACAGGATCCGGAAATGTGATTAAAAACGGAACAGGAACGGTCACTTATTACGGCGATGACAACACCTACACGGGGACCACTGCCGTAAATTCGGGTAAATTAATTGTCGATACTTTCCAAAACCATAACACCGGACTCTTGGGAGATGTCACTGTCGGTGATGGAACAGGAAGCGCTAATTCTGCCATTCTCCAAAACGGGGCGAACACCAGCCCAGCGGGAAGTGAAGTCATGGCGGATAACATCCATGTGACGATCAATAGTGACGGCGTTTGGAATTTGAATTCACAGACAGAAACCGTCGGATCCGTTGCGGGGAGCGGAAATATTCAACTCGGATCAGGAACTCTTAAAACAGGAGGAAACAATGCCTCCACGACTTTCTCTGGTGTCATCTCCGGTTCAGGAACGATCACAAAATCCGGGACAGGAACGATGGCTCTCACCGGAGCAAATAGCTTTACTGGAGCCACCACCATTAATGGAGGAACATTGAATGCCGCCGCGACGAACGCACTCGGATCCACGACATCGATCGCTATTAACTCAGGAGGAACATTACTTCTCAGCGGAACGGGGGTCTCAGATCGAGTCAACAATGCCGCCACGATCACGATGAATGGAGGAACTTTGGCCTCGGTGGGCGCGGTCACTGAAACTTTAGGAGCGATGACCCTGGCCTCGAATTCAACGATCGATATGGGAACGGGTTCCTCGACGATTACCGTGGCATCCATTGCAAGATCTGGAAGTTCTACCCTGACGATTAATAATTGGACCAGTGGATCCGATCATTTGATGTTTAATAACACCTCTGGACTGACCTCCACTTTCCTCTCTCAAATTCAATTTTCGGGATACGGCGTCGGAGCCACCATCATTGGAAATGAACTTGTTCCGATCTCCAGTGCTATACCTGAATCCGATAACATCATCGGAGGACTCTTTGTTCTTCTCCTCATCGCAGGCGTGGAAATTCATCGATATCGGAAAAAGAGATTTCAGAAAACTGATTCACCCGCTTTAACGCATTAATTTTGCGTTGTGAAACCTTTGGTTGGTCCGGAGGGTTTTAATTTACCTGGAGGGACGAGCGCTGCGAGTCCACGCCTTTGCGACATTCAGGACTCACAGCGCTCGTCCCTCCAGCCCCTAGGAAGAATTATTTCAACAGAGCCATCTTACTTCTTCTT
>JAZKBH010000023.1:1609-3605 GCA_040388725.1 Verrucomicrobiota bacterium | reverse complement strand
TGTGGGCGCAAGCCTCACGTCTCTCTCCGCGCAATCCACAAGCGACTCCACGACCACCGAAAAAGGTTTTGCTCCCATCATCGTTCGCGTGATGAATCGAGGAACGAATATCCTGATGACGTCATCATTTGTTTTTATTATGATCTATAGCATCTACGTTGCCATTGGAGTCAGTTTTGGATCGATAGAGGCGAGCACTTTTGTGAATATCTTTTGGGGATCAGGAATTGCCTTTGCGGGAGGAGCTCTTGCGAAAATCTACTACACATTTCTCTCATGACCATGTTACCTCGCGAAAATCTTCCAACGACGAAATCATCGGTCATCACGGAAGATAAAGGAACGTTCTTGGGATTGGAAGGAGCAGGATTTTTTATCGTCTTCGGCGTTTTCGCAATCACCGCTGTTGGCATCGACCTACTCACCACTTTTTCAGGATTTCCCGTCGCTCTCCTTCTCTCTGTCATCGTCTATCTCTCCATGCGAGCCATTCTCAACGGAAAACCTCCCAAACATCTTCAACACTGGATTCGACACCAATTCATCCCGAAACAATGGAGCCATTTTTTATCTGAAAAAACAAAACCCTTTTAGTTAGCCCTTCTTCGTTTTGATAAAATCTTCCATAATCTGGATGGAAAGTGCCGAGACCGCTCGAGGATGAAAATCAAGTGCGAACGATTGCTGGGCTTGCTGCAAATCCCATGATTTTGCATGTGCTTCTTCAATTCCCCGGGCCAAATCTTTAGGATCGACCGCTTTGACGACGACGCCCGCATTTAAACGCTTCACCCAATCTGCAACTCCACAGGTCTCTGTAATCACAAGGGGACGTCCACAAAGTGTCACTTCCACTCCTGCTCGATTAAACTCATCAAAGCGTGAGGGGACCACCACTAAGCAAGATCTTGTAATCTCAATTTGAAAATCGACTGGCTTCAAAGAGCCAAGCCATTGAATCGGTAATCCCTCGGCTTCTTTTTTCAAAGTCGCCTCATACCCATCCTTACTGGTGGAACCGCCCGCAATTGAAAAAATCCAATCCGGATGTTTGGAATGCAAAATTCGCACTGCTCTTACAAAATCGATCACGCCCTTTTTTTCGTTCAAGGCTCCTGCGCATAAAATACGATTTGAATCGGCTCCCACAGGAATCGATCTTAATTCTTTCAAAAAGGCCAAAGAGAGATTGGGAGGAACAATCCAGAGATTGGGATTTGTAATTCCATACTCCGTTCCCAATGTTTTTTGAACCAAAGGAGAATGAACCTTAACCACATCCGCACGGTTTAAAACGTGTTGAAAAACACCTTTTAAAGCAAAAAGAGGTTTTCCGTCTTCAAAGTGATAACGCAACGAAAACACACTCACCATCCAAGGCGGGAGCTTTTGAAATCGACTTAGAAAAGAAATGACTAAGCCATCCGGCTCTTCGCACTGCGCCTCAATGACATCAAACGGTCCATAATGACGCAGAAAAAAAGCGAGATCATAGGCGTCGGTTGCCAGTTTTCGATGGGGGGTAAACCATTTTAAAATTCGATCGGCAATCCAACAACTTCCACGACGATTCCAACGATGCGTGAGAATGACCCGAATCCCTCCCAATGATCGCTCTTCAAAATAACCGCGGACATCGCTTGCTTGAGAAAGAGCAATCACTTCATGCCCCAACTCTTCATAGGCTTGAATTCGCTGCAATTCAGGGCCTCCTTCCGACCCAAAACGCCTCGATTCTTCCGCAAGCCATCGACTGACAAATGCAATCTTCACCCTTTCATCCTGCCATAGAACAAGGGGAGTCACCACTAAGAAATATTGTTACTCCGATCGGCATTTAGGATGAAGATTGAAATCTTTCTTTTTTAAACTAAATTCATTTTATGACATTCCATGAGAAAGTCGCTGAAGTCATTGAAAATGCTCCGGAGAGGCTTGAAGTCCCCCTCCGTAATATTGATCGTTGGCTTTCTCAAAATCACGATGCCCCGCATCG
>JAZKBH010000023.1:0-1599 GCA_040388725.1 Verrucomicrobiota bacterium | reverse complement strand
CGTCTTCTCCAATGGAAAGACCTTATTCAAAAAGCACAACGCTCTCCGCAGGGACTTGAAATACTCCTCAATCTCCTTCGTTCATCTCAAGAATCTGATCTTCACCTTAAAAGCTTTACTCCTTTTCACGGTATTCTTACTCGTGAAGAGCGACAACCGATTATCCAAGCATGCGCCTTTCGTCATTAAAACATCTCCTGGAAGTAGCAAAGGCAATCTCTCCCTATCAACGGGTAATTATCTTGGGATCGTCCGCATTACTCCCTCTTTTTCCAGAGTTAGGTGAAGAACATCAAATTTTAGAGACCTCTTTTGATGCCGACTTAATGATTGAACCTTGTGATGAAATGATTGCTCAAATTCTTCATGAAGCGATTGGAGAAGGGAGTCTTTTTAGTTCCCAAAAGGGATATTATATCGATGTCTTACGTCCTTCCATTCAAGAAACACTCCCTCAAGGTTGGCAAAATCGTCTTAAACCCCTTCCGGATTACCCAAATGTCTTTTTTCCGGATCCCTATGATCTCTGCCTGGTGAAGTTAAAAACGGGCCGTAAAAAAGATCTTCTTTTGATCCAACATCTCCTTTCCTCTCAGAAAATCGATAAAACCATACTCCGGTCTCGTTTTGATCAAACCCCTTTTCCTGAAAAAGAGATTCTTGCCATTGCAGAACGAATCGAAAAACTAAGAGCCGAATGAAAATTCTCGTTACCGGTATGGTCTCCTGTATGGATGACGCCTCCTATCTTGAAAAAGTTATGGAGCATGGTCGCCGACGAGGACGTCAGATTCACATTTTTGATGCGGTCAAAGAATTTACGAAAGATGGCCGCAAACCTTTAGAACGTCTCCTTGGAACCACCGATTACGTTTTTGAACTCACGCGAGAACGAGAATATGAAAAAATCGGTTTTCTCATTCAGAAAAACAATCTCAAGGATGTGATCGTTCGAGCACCAGCTACGATTGAGTGGAATCGGATCAATCGCAAATTTAAAGACTCCCGAATTATTAAAGAATTCGTGAATCCCGACTGCATCGTCACTCTGATCGAAGCGGAATGGGCGATTAAGAAACGAATCGAGAGCATGGATGAAAACGATCCATTCCTTCGTGCGCTAAAAGCACGTAAGCATACCCTGTACGATATTCTTTCCTGGATGAACGAAGAAGTCTCCCTTTCGGAAGATTGGGCAAAGACCATGGGAATCCCCCATTACGTGATTTCCGTCAATGAACCTCCTCATGCGCTTTATACGCTGACCGTTCAACCGAATCCCTGGGTTGTCTACGCGAGTTACAGCATGACCTATGGAACTCCGGATAAACGAGCGATCGTCAATCAAGTCATCGACAAACTCCGTGACTATGCGGTTGTCATCGATCCTCAAACCGTTGAAATCGGGGGCGACTTTGAAACTGATCTCGATCGGGAAGTGATCTACGCTTACACCGTTCACCGAGATCTCCACTGGTATGTCGGAAAAGTCCATGCCGTGGTAGCGATTCATCCGTATCCCGAACGTCCTCCCCTCAGTGCAGGGATGATGGACGAACTTGGACACGCCCGAGATTATCTAAAAACTCGCTATATGAT
>JAZKBH010000022.1:597-4007 GCA_040388725.1 Verrucomicrobiota bacterium | reverse complement strand
CATGACCGACCAAAATCAAAAACAACTGGGCAGTACGCTCTGGAGCATCGCCGATCAACTTCGCGGGGCAATGGATGCGGATGATTTCCGCGATTACATGCTTTCCTTCCTCTTCTTGCGCTACCTCTCAGACAACTACGAGACGGCAGCAAAGAAGGAACTGGGAAAAGATTATCCCAAGGTGGAAGTCGATGGTCCCTGCATACCGCTTGCGATTTGGTATGCCAGCAATCCCGATGATATCGCCGAGTTTGAAAAGCAGATGCGACGTAAGGTGCATTACGTCATCAAGCCAGATTATCTTTGGACGAGTATCGCCAACATGGCCCGCAAGCAGAACGTGGAACTGCTCAAAACGTTGCAAGAGGGCTTCAAATACATCGAAAACGACTCATTTCAAAGTACCTTTTTAGGGCTGTTTTCGGAGATTGATCTGGCCTCTCCCAAGTTGGGTAAGACCTACACGGATCGTAACGCTAAGCTCTGCACCATCATCCAAAAGATCGCTGAAGGTCTTGCGGACTTCTCCACCGACTCCGACGCACTGGGCGATGCCTACGAATACTTGATCGGCCAATTCGCCGCCGGTTCTGGCAAGAAGGCGGGCGAGTTCTACACACCACAGCAGATTTCCGACATCCTCTCCGCCATCGTTACTCTAGACAGTCAGGAGCCAAAGACCGGTAAGAAGGCGCGTCTGGAAAAGGTTCTCGATTTCGCCTGCGGCTCCGGCTCCCTGCTCCTCAACGTGCGCAAGAAGATGGGAGCGAGTGGAATTGGCAAAATCTTCGGCCAGGAAAAGAACATTACGACCTACAACCTCGCCCGCATGAACATGCTGCTTCATGGGGTGAAGGATTCAGAATTCGAGATCTATCACGGTGACACTCTAACCAATGACTGGGATCTCCTGCGCGAACTCAACCCCGCCAAGAAGCCCCAATTCGATGCCATTGTCGCCAATCCGCCTTTCAGCTACCGGTGGGACCCCACCGAAGCCATGGGTGATGACGTGCGCTTCAAAAATCACGGCCTTGCCCCGAAATCCGCCGCTGATTTCGCCTTCCTCCTCCACGGCTTCCATTTCCTGAAAGAGGAAGGAGTCATGGCCATCATACTGCCCCACGGAGTGCTCTTCCGTGGTGGCGCCGAAGAGCGCATCCGCACCAAACTCCTCAAAGACGGACACATCGACACCGTCATCGGTCTGCCCGCGAATCTCTTCTACTCCACTGGTATTCCGGTCTGCATTCTCGTCCTCAAAAAGTGTAAGAAGCCGGACGACGTGCTCTTCATCAACGCCGCCGAGCACTTCGAAAAAGGCAAGCGCCAGAACCGCCTCACGGACAATCATATCGCCAAGATCATCTCCACCTACCAATACCGGAAGGAAGAAGACCGTTATTCCAAACGTATCTCGATGGAGAGAATCGCCGAAGAGGGATACAACCTCAACATCTCCCGTTACATTAGCACCGCGACCGCTGAGCAAGAAATTGATTTGATTGCGACCCATAACAGCTTAGTGGAGATCGAAAAAACCATCAAAAAATCAACACTTCATCACAATGAATTCCTAAAAGAATTAGGGCTCCCTCCACTTGGACTATAGCTCGTGCACGATCGTTTTTGATGATTTAATCAAAATATTTTTAAATCTCTCATAGAAATCGATCAAGATCGTCACAAAACGAACGAGATCGAATTAACGCTCCTTCGTTTGTTTTTAATAATTTGGTTAATCCCATCGAAATTTTATTCGCCCTTTTGTGAAAGGGTTAGACTCGCTTCTGTTTTTTTATTTCGATCAAAGTTCTTGAATTTCAATTCCTTGTAAAATCCACTTTCGAATGCATTGCATGAGAAATGGACCTGGAATGATGAATCTGGGATGAAGCAAATGATCCGTCTGATGGAAGTGAAGTTGCCTGAAATAGGGCTTCCCGAAGCCGATGCGCGGATTGGCAGCGACTCAATAACCTGAGCCGTTCGACTTTTACATCGATCAATGCCTCCTTTTTAGCTCGGGACCATTTTTTGATTTGGGTTTCGCGTTGTCGTGCGGAGGTAAAAGAAGGATGTTTTTCAAGCCAGACGACCACTATCGGTCTGTCGAGTCTTGTTGTTCGTGATGCGGTTCCTTTGTCATGTGCAGAGAGACGGGAGAAGATGTTTTGAGTACAACCGACGTAAAGGTTGCCGGACTGAAGGCGGAGGATATAGACGGTCGGCGTGTTTGGATTTAAGTCAGGATTGAGTTGATGAGCGGATTCGATCAGGTTCATCCTGAGGGAGTGGGAGAGGGGAGGAGGGAAGACAAGCCCTTCGACAGTTTTTTCGACAGGCTCAAAACTTTCAGCTCAAAACCTTTGGCTCTGGACGTCGGTTCTTTCTTTTTGTCTAGGCCGGAGAGGCGGGGGAAAGATAATAAGAAATGTCCTTCGACAAGCTCAGGACGTCGCATCTCTAAATCTCGGCCGGAGGCGTCGAGCTTGTCGAATGTTCGTGACGGGGGATGATGAAAATATGCGGTTATTGAGGGGGAAGCGATGAGCGTGAGGAAAAGGTCCTTCGACAGGCTCAGGACGTCGCATCTCTTAATCTCGGCCATAGGCGTCGAGCTTGTCGAGATGCTCCGGAGGTAGGGCTCGAACCTACGACCAATCGGTTAACAGCCGACCGCTCTACCACTGAGCTACTCCGGAATGGCAGGGAGGGAGATTTATATCGGGGGTTTAAAATCGAGCAAGCTTTTTTGTTTTAAAATTTCTCTTAAAAAACGTCTTTAAACGTCGTGTCGTTGCGCCGTTGCGTGAGAAACAGGTTTTTTCCATTAAAACCGAGATTTTCGAAAGAAAGCCTGATCGAGGGAAAACTTGCCCGGACCGGTGAAAATTAAGAGCAAAGCCACACAGAGATAAACGGCAGCTAATTCATAAGACATTTCGCCAGGTTTTGAGGAGACAAAGGAGTTATGCATGACAATTGCGTGGAGTCGGATGGCAACGATCATGGTGGAAGCAATACCTAAGGCAGCGAGCGGAGTGAGGAGGCCGACGATCCAGGCGAGTCCTCCCCCGAATTCGGAGAGAGCCGCAAGGCCTTGAAAGAATGCCGGCATGGTCGCTCCAGGCCCCATCCAGTCGAAAGGATGCTGAATTTTTCCCCAACCGTGGTGCATGAACGCCAGGCCGGCGACGACGCGGAGAATGAGAATGCCTGTAGATTGACGGGCCGTGAGGCTCTGAGGCTGGAAAAGGGTACGGATATTCATGAAATTAATCTATTTGGAGCGGAAGAAGATGCAATCAAACAAAAAGCATAGTTCGCACGACGACACATCCACCTTCGTCCTAACACTACGGCGAGACAGGACGACGCAAAGAAAAACTGTCTCTTATTTAAAAACA
>JAZKBH010000022.1:0-587 GCA_040388725.1 Verrucomicrobiota bacterium | reverse complement strand
GGAAAATCATTCAAGGGTTTCGGTTTTCCTTTGCAAACATGGCAAATTTTGAAATACAGTATATGATACATTTTAAACAAAAATATTTTCTTAACTCTTCTTTGTGTCGTTGTGCCGTCGTGCGAGGTTCTGTCTTAAGGAGTTTCGACGATGGCTTTGAGTGAGGTCAGTCCTTTTTCGTACATGTCACCGATCATCTTGTCGCAATTCATGATTAATCCTATCGCCTTTCCGATAAAGCTGGATTTTCCATACATGCTCCATGTGACGGTGGTGAGTTCTCCCTCGGTTTTGAAATTAAATTCGACGGTATTGGTTCCCTTAAAGGGTTTAAAGAAATCAATTTTGATCAGAATGAGTTCGTTCGTTCGGACTTCGGTGATTTGCATTTCGCCTTCGCCGACCTCCTTGTTCCCATCCCAATGAAAAATGGCGCCCATGCCTGAATCGGGGCCGCTAAAAGTCTCTTTGGCATTGGGATCAAGCTTCGCCCAAGGCGACCAGTTTTTCCAACGATGGAAGTCATTCACTTCTGCAAAGATCGTTTCAGCAGGAGCTTTCATAGTGGCTGAACGAGAGATTCTAAA
>JAZKBH010000021.1:0-4972 GCA_040388725.1 Verrucomicrobiota bacterium | reverse complement strand
CGCTCAATTTTAATTACGAAACTCGCGTCAATCTGAACTCCCTCGCCCATCAACTTGACTTGGGTTGGGCTATGAAGTTTTAGAACCATTTCAATCGAAGTTTTCTGTGACCATTCCGACCAGGAATAGACACCATAAACATTTTCAAATGGCTGGACTCATGAGGCCCCATACTCCATCCCCATCGAAGCTATCGCTGTTAAAAATTTATGAGCGTTTAAATTGAACATTGCGCTCATAATTTTTAATTTCTTTTAAAAGAGCCTCTCCTTCAACTTTATTATGACGTTTGCAAAACTCACTCCATACTACGCCCCAAGGCAATGTTTTGATTTCCTCGCCCCGCAATAAGCGTGAAGTATAGTCGCCAATCTGCTCTACTTCGAACAACCTAGCCCGCGGCTCTAAAAGTGCTATAAGGAGAGACTTCAATGCACTCCGAGTCCCGACCACCCAAGCGGCAATGCGATTAATACTCGCATCAAAAAAATCGAGCCCAATGTGAGTTCGATCTAAAAAATTTCCCCGAACCAGCTCCTCAAAAATTGCTTTAGTAGGATCATCACAAATCACCACATGATCACTATCCCAGCGAACCCCACGGCTGACGTGAAGGAGTAGTTCAGGCGTAAACTGAAGTACGGATGAGATTTTATCCGCCAATTGCTCAGTCGGATGAAAGTGCCCCGCATCTAGGCAGACAAGTTTTTGATTTTTCACGGCATAGCCCATATAAAATTCGTGGGAACCGACCACATACGACTCGGATCCAATTCCAAAGAGCTTCGATTCCACCGCATCTCGATTATATTTTGAATTCACCGGAACTTTAAAAATTTGATCCAAAGATTTCTCCAAGCGCTCCCGAGGCGACTTTCGATCATACGGGGTATCCTTGGAACCATCGGGAATCCAAAAGTTCGTAATGCACGTTGAGCCAAGTTGCCTTCCAATCGACTCACCGATTTTTCGGGAAGCAATCCCGTGTTCGATCCAAAATCGACGAATCCCCGAATCGGGGTGACTGAGCGTAAATCCATCTTGAGAAAGAGGGTGGGAAAAATAGCTTGGATTAAAATCCATACCCATTTTCCGCGCCTTACACCAGTCGATCCAACTTTGAAAATCTTCGACTGAGTACGTGTTCCGATCTTTTTTTCGTCCCTTCAAATCGGCGTAGCAGGCATGCAAATTCAGCCTATGTTTTCCAGGAATCAAAGAGAGAGCCTGATCGAGATCCTGACGGATTTCCGACATATTGCGGGCCTTGCCGGGATAATTCCCCGTCACCTGAATCCCGCCTCCCTCCAAGGATGCCCCCTCTTTTTCCGTTCCCGCCACATCATCGGCCTGCCAACAATGCAATGAGATAGACGCCTTCTCTAAGGCAGATAAAGCTTTTTCTGTGTCCACACCCCAGGTGGCATATTGTTCTTGGGCAAGAGCATAGGATTTCGCTTGTCGCTTAGTCGCTGAATTCATACACTTATATTATCATTTATTCATCCATTCTCCATGCTAGATTTGATTAAAATCATACAAGAATTGATATGATTCAAAATTACTTTGTCTACTTTCCTGAAGAGAAGTCCTCTTCTAGTGCGGATTTTGAAATGACGGGAGGAGGCCATCATCTTCATCCCTCGCAAAAGCCATACCCTGAACCGGGACACCCCCAATCCCGAATGTTTGGTTTCGAGTCAGGTCGATCGATTGATTCCTTTCAAATCTTGTGGATTTCCAGGGGAGCGGGAATTTACAGAGATCACCACCACTCCGCCATTCCCATTCAAAGCGGGCAGTCGATTCTCCTTTTTCCAGGTCACTGGCATTCGTATCGACCCGATCTCAAAACAGGTTGGGAGGAACATTGGATCGAGTTTCGGGGAAAACGAGCCGAGGACTGGCTCAAGAAAAAAGCAATCCAAACCTCAAACCCGATTCTCGAATTTTCTAATGACCCTCTCATCCCCACTTTCTTCCAAGAACTTCATCGTCTCAATCGATTGCCCAATCGGGCTTTGAAACCGCTTCGAAACAGTCTCGCGCTTCATTTGATTCAAAGATTAATTTTAAAAACAAGGCACACTTCCAGCGGAGATCTCCCTGCTTCGCTCCACCACTACCGCGAACTTCAGGAGAAACTCGGACAAAAAGAACCCGAAACTTCCCTTGATCACTGGTGCATGGATCACGGCGTATCCTATCACACCTTCCGTCTTTGGTTTCAAAAAGAGAACGGAATCTCCCCCAAACAATACCTGAGCCAAATCCGAATTCGAAAAGCCAAAGAATGGCTTTTGGGATCATCACTCCAAATACAGGAGATCGCAGAAAAAATTGGCTACGCCAACGCCTTTCACTTTTCCAATCACTTTAAAAAAGAGACTGGATTTACACCCAAGACTTTTCGTAACCGTTAACTTGTAATTTATAACTTTTATTTCGCCGTTGTAACTTTTTTAAGGATTTCCAGTCTCTGCAAATTAACGGGGAGTAAAACTTTGATCGATTGATTCCTGTACGCAATACTCCCTGTAACTTTTCTCCAACAACGCAATAACTCCCCCAATCAAATCTCACTTACCACAAGGCACTTACAAAGATGCTATTTCAACTCGAAAACTATCTTCATTTCTCATCGCCCCTAAATCCCTTCTCATTTGGGATGTGACGCAACATCAATCCTCTCAAAATTCAGTCCAAAGTACGAACAAATCGAAAATGTTTCACCATTTCAGATTGTCATTACTCGTTGCTTCCTTATTGTTTCCCATCATTTAAAGAGCAAGGATTACTATGGAAATTATCATTCAACCAGATGCAAAAGCAGGGTGTGAATACGCCTCAAAACTTATTTCAAATCTTATCAAACAAAAACCGAATGCGGTTCTTGGCCTTGCAACGGGAGGGACTCCTGTTCCCGTTTATCAATCCTTAATTCAAAAACATAAAAATGAAGGATTGGATTTTTCCAAAGTAAAAAGCTTTAACCTCGATGAATATATCGGCATCCAGCCCACTCACTCCGCTTCTTATCAATATTACATGAAAACCAATCTTTTTGATCATGTAAATATTCGTCCGGAAAACGCAAAAGTTCCCAATGGCATGGCCTCCGACATCGAAGCCCATTGCCAGGACTACGAAGCCCAAATCAAAGCGGCCGGAGGTCTTGATCTTCAACTCCTCGGAATTGGGGGAGAAGGCCATATCGGCTTTAACGAACCATCCTCTTCCCTCGCCTCAAGAACTCGCGTCAAAACCCTCATCACACGGACACGCGAAGATAATAAACGATTTTTTCTCCCCGGCGAAGAAGTTCCCCATCATGTGATTACCATGGGAATTGGAACCATCATGGAAGCACGAACAATCGTCCTCCTTGCCTTCGGCGCCTCCAAAGCAGAGGCCATCGCTCATTCCCTCGAAGGGCCAATTACCTCGCGAATCCCGGCCTCCATTCTTCAAATGCATCCCAAAACCATTGTTCTTTTAGATGAAGCGGCCGCGTCGAAACTTGAGATGGCCGATTATTATCGCCACGTCTACGCTAATAAATGTGACTGGCAACGTGTTAAATAATAAAAAGTTCTCCCATGAAACTAAAACATCCTCAAGGCCTCATTTATATCCCCTCTGGAATTTCTCCTGAGGTTGCCCTCGCACGGACCACCCACCTCTCGATCGGGGCCCACCCGGATGACCTCGAATTCATGTCCCTTCATGGAATTTCGGCTTGTTACGAAAAAACCGATGCATTCTTCACCGGCGTCATCGTGACAGACGGAGCCGGCAGCGTGAAGTCAGGCCCTTTTGCAGGCATGACCCCTGAGCAGATGATTGAGACCCGTGTTGAAGAACAAAAGGAAGCATCCCGAATTGGAAAATATAATGCGCTCTTGATGCTTCACTACCCCTCTAATATCATCAAAAGCGAAATCCCATTCCAACAAAAAGAATGGATTCAAGATATCCAAACCCTTCTTTCCCTTTGTAATCCTAAAACAATCTATTCTCATAATCCCTTCGATAAACATCCATCCCATTTGGCGGTCATCCTGCCACTTATTCAACTCTTACAATCGCTTCCTTCGAGCCAAAAGCCGAAGAAACTCTACGCGTGTGAAGGATGGAGAGGACTTGATTGGACCCTCGAAAACGACCGAGCCTCACTTCCACTCGTGGGAACAGATGAACTTTCCGAAAAATTAAATCGTGTCTTTGTTTCTCAAATCGATGCAGGCAAAAACTATGCGGAAGCGGTTCGAGGCCGAAAAATCGCCAACGCCACATTTTCTGATCCACATTCGACGGACCCTGCTCCACAGGTCGAGCTCGCGCTCGAACTGACAGATCTTATTCACCAAACATCCGAAAATATTTTGCCTTATTTAGAAACTATTCTAAATCGATTTCAAAAAAAACTGATCTCCGAAGCAAAATCACATATCCACCTTTAGAAACTTTCCGTTATCGACTCGCTGCCTCGGATTAAAAGTTCGTAGACATTCAAAGAATGTCTGAAATCATAGATAGAAGTGAAATGAAAACTCCTCAAACTTTGCCAGATCAGCAAAACTTAACTGATCATCGCCAGATTAAAATTGATCAAGTGGGAGTGAAAGGATTGCGTTATCCCATCCAAGTCAAGGATAAGGCGCATGCAGTACAAAATACGATCGCGATACTGAGCATGACCGTTGATCTCCCCCATCATTTTAAGGGGACTCACATGAGCCGATTCGTTGAAGTCCTCAATGCGCATGGATCACTCGTTCACGTCGAAAACATCACAACGATCCTTCACGAACTTCAAACCAAACTCCAAGCCGAAGCGGCTCACCTGACCATGGAGTTTCCTTATTTCATAGAAAAATCGGCGCCCGTCTCGGGATCCAAAGGACTGGTTGATTATCAGGCAAAATTTGAAGCCTCCGCCTACCAAAAAAAAATTGATTTTATTTTAACC
>JAZKBH010000020.1:12363-13874 GCA_040388725.1 Verrucomicrobiota bacterium | reverse complement strand
ACATTGGTGGTACGGCATCTCAGGTCTTCAAACAACCGATGATCAAGGCGAAGAACGATGGTAAGATTCAATTTACCGATCTCCGGGTTGTTAAATCGCTCGAAGGAACTTTCATTGTTCTGAATAAAAACGGTTCTGTCAGCATCCACGATGATGAAGGACGCGAACTTGAGCGTTATACGATTGTCGTCGGTTCTGTGATTTCGATTGCAGAAGGCGAGAAAGTCAAAAAAGGAAGCGTTTTCGTTCAGTGGGATCCTTACAGTGTTCCTATTTTAACTGAAAAGGGTGGTCTCATCGAATTCCATGATATCATTGAAGGGGTCACGATGAAACGTGAGCTCGACGAAGATACCAAACAAGTCGGTACGGTGATCATCGAACACAAAGAAGATTTACATCCTCAAATCGTTATTCGTGACGATAAGAAGGAAGTCATCGCTTCTTACAGTATTCCTGCAGGAGCTCACATCGAAGTGAAGTCGGGTCAAAAAGTTCAAGCGGGTGTCCGTTTGGCGAAGACCCCACGTAAGGTTTCCAAGACCAAGGATATTACCGGTGGTCTTCCTCGTGTTGCGGAACTCTTTGAAGCCCGTAAACCGAAAGATGCGGCTGAAATCGCGAAGATCGATGGTGTCATTGACATCGCTGGTATTGCTCGTGGTAAGAAGCGCGTCATCGTTAAGGATTCGACCACAGGTGTTGAAGAAGAACATTTGATTCCTCTCTCCAAGCACTTGATCGTTTACAAAGGTGACTTTGTTCGTAAAGGACAACAATTGACTGAAGGACCTGTGGTCCCTCATGAAATTCTCGAAGTCTGTGGACCTCAAGAATTACAAGAGTACTTGGTCAATGAAGTTCAAGAAGTTTACCGTCTCCAAGGCGTTGAAATTAACGATAAGCACATCGAAATCATCATTCGTCAGATGCTCCGTAAGGTCAAGGTCACCGAACCCGGTGATACCTCCTTCCTCTGGGGCGATCAAATCGATCGTTTGACTTTCGAAGAAGAGAATCGTCAGATCGAAGAAAAAGGTGGAAAACCTGCCGAAGCGACCCCCGTTCTTTTGGGTATCACGAAGGCATCGTTGGAAACTGAGAGCTTCATCTCTGCGGCGAGCTTCCAAGATACCACTCGTATCTTGACCGATGCTTCCACCCTCGGAAAAGTTGATAATCTTAAGGGCTTTAAAGAAAATATCATCATGGGTCACTTGATCCCTGCGGGTACTGGATTTAAGACCAATAACAAGATTCGACTCATCGAATTGGGTGAGCCTGTTGGTGAACCTCTCGTTTCAAAAGACAAGCCTGAAGATCAGCCTCCTGCTCCAAAGCCTGTCATTTTGGAAGAAGTCGCTTAAACAAAGCATCGTCTTTTAAATTTAAAAAACGCGCTGGTCATCCCAGCGCGTTTTTTGTTTTTATGGGAAAAGTTATATTCTCATTCTTTCTTGCGTTCGAATTGATCGGAGCGATCGCGGGTCGCGATCACGCCATGGATCATT